>NZ_JAMYTH010000003.1:0-310497 GCF_040322415.1 Mesorhizobium sp. M0152 | reverse complement strand
CCGCCGGGTGGGGGCGCTTCGGGCCCGCGCGGGGGGCGGGGGCGCGGCCCGCGCCGGGCCGCCCCAAAAACCCCCCCCCCCCCCGCCCGCGGCGACCCCACCCGACGGCTTCGCCGCCACCCTCCCCTCAAGGGGGAGGGATACTCGCGCCACACTTGACGTGCCGCTCGGCCCCGAAATTGGCCAGTGCTGCGGCGGGCGTGTCGAAGTGCTGATCCGTCTCGTCGATGCGAAGTTGGCGCAGGAACTGATTGCCGCCGCGGAAGCAGAAGAAGCCCACCTGCCGCGTGTCTACATCTTCGGCGGCGGCCATGTCGGCCAGGCACTAGCCACGGCGGTGTCGCTTCTTCCCGTGCATGGCGTCGTGATCGAGACGCGAGCCGAGGCGCTGGAGGGCATGCCCGAAACCGTCGAGACGCGGCTGACGCCGATGCCCGAGGCCGAGGTGCGAAACGCTCCGGCCGGCACGGCGTTCGCTATTCTGACGCACGATCACGCACTGGATTTCCTGATCGTCGCCGAAGCGCTGAAACGCGGCGATGCGGCCTATGTCGGCATGATCGGCTCGAAGACCAAGAAAGCGACGTTCAGGAACTGGTTCCTGAAATCGGTGGATGGCAGCGAAGCGGAGTTTGCCCGCCTCGTCTCGCCGATCGGCGGCGACGCCGTTAGGGATAAGCGCCCGCAAGTCATCGCAGCGCTGGCCGCCGCTGAGATCATGACGGCTCTGGTCGTTCACGCCACAGCGTCAAATGCCGACCATTCGATCCCGCGCGGCAAGGTGATGGCCGGCTAGCGACTTGTTGTTTCGTTTCCAATCGACCGAACCATGCGTTCAGGGCGACGGCTAGCACTGGCCAACCGCCGCTCACGTCGGCTCCTATTTGCCGGCAAGAATGTCGTTGATCAGCCGCTGGCAGCGCTCGGCCATGAAGTCGAGCAACAGCCGCACCTTGGGGTCCTGCAGCTTCTTGTGCGGGTAGACGGCTGCGAACTGCACCGGCGTCGGTGGCGTGTTGCTCAAGATCACCTTCAGCCGTCGGTCTCGGATGAACGGCTCGACCTCGAAGCGCGGCTTGTTGATGATGCCGCGGCCCGATAGCGCCCAGCCGGTCAGCACATCGCCATCGTCGGTGTCGTAGGGGCCGTGCACTTCGAATTTCTGCGGGCCGGCCGGGGTTTGCAGCGTCCATACATATTCGCGCGCACCGGAATAACGCAGCATCAGGCAGTCGTGCTTCTTGCCGATCAGCTCCTGCGGCTCGACCGGTTCGCCGCGCGCCTCCAGATACTTCGGCGCCGCCACCAGCACGCGTTCGCATTCCATTATGCCGCGCATCCTGAGACTGGAATCCTCGATGATGCCGAGCCGGAAGGCGACGTCGATGCCTTCCTTCATGATGTCGACATTGTGGTCCGAGAGCCTGAGCCGTACCTCGATATCAGGGTATTTGTCGTGGAAATCGGGAATGCCCGAGGCCACCAGCCGGCGGCCGAGGCCGAGTGGCGCCGTTACCCGGATGGTGCCTCGCGGCTGGCCGGAAAGTGCTGAAACCGCCGCCTCGGCCTCGGTGATCGCCTCCAGCACCTGCTTGGCGCCTGAATAAAAAACCGTGCCATGTTCGGTCGGCATCAATTGCCGTGTGGTGCGGTTGAACAGACGCACGCCAAGATGCTTCTCCAGTTCCTTGATCCGGTTGGAGGCGACCGCCGGCGAAATGCGCATGTCGCGGCCCGCCGCCGACAGATTGCCGAGCTCGACGACGCGGACGAAGACGGCGATGTTGTCGAGATAGGCCATGCGGCGTTCCGTGGCTTTCATGCGGCTGCGTGGGACCACCCTAGTATTTTCCATTTTTTTTTGAAAGTCCTGGTGCGCCTCGCCTCTTTCCGTTTGCGCTCCAGCCCGTAAAGTCACCCAATCGGCAGGGACGACTTCAATGATGGATTTCGCGATTTTCTGGGACTGGCTGAGCTTCGCCATGCGCTGGCTGCATGTCATCACCGGCATCGCCTGGATCGGCTCGTCGTTCTACTTCGTCGCGCTGGATCTCGGCTTGCGCCAGCGTCCGGGCATGCCCGCCGGTGCCTTCGGCGAGGAATGGCAGGTGCACGGCGGCGGGTTCTACCATGTCCAGAAATATCTGGTGGCGCCGGCCGAAATGCCCGAGCACCTGACCTGGTTCAAATGGGAATCCTACGCCACCTGGCTGTCCGGCTTCGCCATGCTGTGCGTCGTCTACTATGCCGGTGCCGATCTGTTCCTGATCGACCCCAACGTGCTGCCAATGTCGGTGCCGGCCGGCATCCTGCTGTCCCTGGCGACGATCGGCGTCGGCTGGGTGGTCTACGACCTGTTGTGCCGCTCGCCGCTTGGCAAAAGCGATACCGGCCTGATGCTGGTGCTCTACTGCGTGCTGGTGTTCATCGCCTGGGGTTTGACCCATCTGTTCACCGGCCGCGCCGCTTTCCTGCATCTGGGCGCCATTACCGCGACGATCATGTCGGCCAATGTCTTCATGGTCATCATTCCCAACCAGAAAATCGTCGTCGCCGACCTCATCGCCGGCCGCAAGCCCGATCCGAAATACGGCAAGATCGCCAAGCAGCGCTCGCTCCACAACAACTACCTGACGCTGCCGGTGCTGTTCCTGATGCTGTCGAACCATTATCCACTGGCCTTCGGCACCCAGTTCAACTGGGTCATCGCCTCGCTGGTGTTCATCATCGGCGTGCTGATCCGGCACTATTTCAACAGCATCCATGCGCGCAAGGGCAACCCGACCTGGACCTGGATGGCGGCGCTTGTGCTTTTCGTCATCATCATCTGGCTATCGACCGCGCCCAAGGTGCTGACAGGAGAGCCCCGGGAAGCCGCCTCGGCGCAAATCTATGTCGCCTCGGCGCATTTCCCGGCCGTGCGCGACACCGTGCTCGGTCGTTGCTCGATGTGCCATGCGCAGGAGCCGGTCTATGAAGGCATCTACCATGCGCCCAAGGGGGTGATGCTGGACACAGACGCCGATATCGCCAACCACGCCCGCGATATCTATCTGCAGGCCGGCCGCAGCCACGCCATGCCGCCGGCCAATGTTTCGCAGATTACCGACAAGGAGCGGGCGCTGCTGGTGGCCTGGTTCGAAGGCGCGGGGAAATAGCATGACCTCGACACTCCTGCGCGGCCGCACACTGTCCTTTGTGCGTTGGCCCGAGACCATCGACGACCACTCCGCCTGGCGTTACGAGGAGGATGGCGGTCTGCTGATCCGCGATGGCAGGATCGCCGCCGCCGGCGCCTATGCCGATGTCGAGAAACAGGCTGGAGAGGACGCAAAAAAAATCGACCACCGGCCGCATCTTCTGCTGCCGGGCTTCATCGATGCCCATGTGCATTTTCCGCAGATGCAGATCATCGCCTCCTATGGCGCCGAACTGCTCGACTGGCTCAACACCTACACTTTCCCGGAAGAGACGAAGTTCGCCAACGCGCAGCATGGTCGCCGCATCGCGCGGCTGTTCCTCGACGAGATGGTGCGCCACGGCACCACCACGGTTGCCGCCTACTGCTCGGTGCACAAGGCCTCAGCCGAAGCCTTCTTCGCCGAGTCACACGACCGCAACATGCTCAACATCGCCGGCAAGGTGATGATGGACCGCAACGCGCCCGACGGCGTGCTCGACACGCCGCAATCCGGCTATGACGATACTAAGGCGCTGATCGCGGAATGGCACGGCAAGGGCCGGCAGCACTATGCCATCACGCCGCGCTTCGCCATCACTTCGTCGCCCGAACAGATGGAGATGGCCGGCGCGCTCTGCCGCGAACATGCCGACCTGCACATGCAGACGCATCTATCGGAAAACCACGCCGAGATCGCCTTCACCCAGGAACTCTATCCGCGGTCGCGCGACTACACCGACGTTTACGAACACTACGGGTTGTTGGGCAAGAAGAGCCTGTTCGGCCACTGCATCCATCTGTCGGAGCGCGAGGCGGATGCGCTTTCGGACAGCGGCTCGGTGGCCGTGTTCTGCCCGACCTCGAACCTGTTCCTCGGCTCCGGCCTGTTCGATTACCAGCGCTACCGCAAGCGTGACAAGGCGCTTCGGATCGCGGCCGCCACGGATGTCGGCGGCGGCACCAACTACTCCATGCTGCGCACCATGGACGAGGGCTACAAGGTGATCGCGCTGAACGGCGAGAAGCTCAACCCGTTCCAGTCCTTCTGGCAGATGACACGCGGCAATGCCGAGGCGCTGTCAGTGGCGGAAAAGATCGGCACGCTGGACGAAGGCACCGATGCCGACATCGTCGTGCTCGACGCCAAGGCAACGCCGGCGATGCGGCTCAGGATGGACACGGTCGAGACGCTGGCGCAGGAACTTTTTCTGCTGCAGACGCTGGGCGACGATCGCGCCGTGCGCGAGGTTTATGTGGCGGGTCGGCCGGCCAAGACCGATCTAGCAATTTAGAACGCTACGGCGTTCCTTGCTTGACAAGCGGCGATCATCGGTCAAAGCGTGCAGCGAAGTTGACAGGGGAACGACATGGCCGTTGCCGAAGACATCGCTCTGATCAAGAGACAGGAAGAGACCCTTGTCTTCCCGGCCTTCGATGAGGCTGTCGCTTTCAAGATCGGTTCGGCCATCCGCGACCGGGCCCTCGCCGAAAACATGCCTGTTATCGTCGACATCAGGACCTTCGACCGGCCGCTGTTCTATGCCGCCATGCCGGGCTCGAACGCTTCCAATCCCGACTGGGCGCGGCGCAAGATCAACGTCGTCAAGCGGTTCCTGAAAAGCACCTACCGCATGGTGCTGGAACAGCAGCGCCCTGATCGCACCTTCAAGATCGGTGAAGGCCTGGATATTGCCGACTATGTGCTGGCTGGCGGCGGCTTTCCGGTTGCGGTCAAGGGCGTCGGTGTCATTGGCGTCATCGCCGTCTCCGGGCTGCCGGAGCGCGAGGATCACGGCGTGGTGGTCGATGCGATCTGCGATCATCTGGGCGCCGACAAGCGCACGCTGGTGCTGCCACCGGAAACAAAGTCGTGACGTTGGCGCTGCCCTGCAAGAACACGCGCGACACTGATAGCGGCCGGATATGACCATTCTCGATCCCAAATCCTTCCTCACCTCCATCTTCAACGCCGCCGTCGCTGCCGCCGATCCCGAAAGAACCATCCGGGATCATTTGCCGGCCAAGCCCAAAGGCCGCACCATCGTCATAGGCGCGGGAAAGGGTTCGGCGCAGATGGCGGCGGCTTTCGAGAAAGTCTGGGATGGACCGATCGAGGGGCTGGTCGTCACCCGCTACGGCTATGGCGCTAAATGCAAGCGCATCGAGATCATCGAGGCGGCGCATCCGGTGCCTGACGCTAAAGGGCTCGAGGCCTCGCGCCGCCTGCTCGGGAAAGTCCAGGACCTGACAGCGGATGATCTGGTCGTGGCGCTGATTTCCGGCGGCGGTTCGGCGCTGCTGCCATCGCCTGCCGATGGCTTGACGCTCGCGGATGAGATCGCCGTCAATGAGGCGCTCCTCGCCTCCGGCGCGCCGATCGCGGCGATGAACACCATCCGCAAGCATGTCTCGACCATCAAGGGCGGCAGGCTGGCCGCAGCCGCCTGGCCGGCCAGGGTGGTGTCGCTGGTCGTTTCCGACATCCCCGGCGACAATCCGGCGCTGGTCGCCTCCGGTCCGACAGTGCCCGACACAGGCAGTCGCGAGGACGCGCTGGCGTCGATAGCAGCCTATGGCATGAACCTGCCGGCCCCGGTCATGGCGCACATCAATTCGCCGGCCGCCGACGCGCCAAGTCCCGGGAATGAGCGCTTTGCGCGCAACGAGGTGCATCTGATCGCCTCCGCCGGCGTCTCGCTCGAAGCCGCGGCAGCCGAAGCCAGGCGACAGGGCATAGAGGCCGTCATTCTCTCCGATGCCATCGAAGGCGAAGCGCGCGAGGTCGGCGGCGTGCATGCGGCCATCGCGCGCGAAGTGGCGACACGCGATCGTCCGTTCCGCAAGCCGGTGCTGATCTTGTCGGGCGGCGAGACCACGGTGACGCTGCGTGCGAAGGGCAAAGGCGGCCGCAACTCGGAATTCCTGCTTGCCTTCGCCCTAGGCATCAACGGCACGCAAGGCATTCACGCGCTGGCCGCCGATACCGACGGCATTGACGGTTCGCAAGACAATGCCGGCGCCTTCGCCGATGGCTCGACGGTGGCGCGCATGCGAGCGGCGGGCGTCGATGCCAAGGCGATGCTGGCCGCCAACAACGCCTGGACGGCTTTCAACGCGGTTGGCGATCTGTTTGTTCCCGGTCCGACCGGCACGAATGTCAACGATCTCAGGGCGATCCTGATCCGGTAGGCGCTCGGATCAGGCGGCCATCAGCTGCTTCACCTGCTTCATGTCGTGCAGGAACCGCTCACGCTCGGCTTCCTTGTCCGCACGCTCGCGGATGCGCAGGATGAAGGAGGGATGGATGGTGATGAACACACGCATGCCATCCTCACGCTCGATCGCCTGGCCGCGCATTTTCATGACCGGAACCGCCTTGCCCAGCAGCGACAATGCCGCTGTCGCGCCGAGCGCCACGGCGAGTTTCGGTTTGATCAGCTCGAACTCCTGGTCGAGCCACCAGCGGCAAGCCTGAACCTCGCCGGCATTCGGCTTGGAGTGAATGCGACGCTTGCCGCGCGGCTCGAACTTGAAGTGCTTGACCGCGTTGGTGACGTAGACTTTCTGGCGGTCGACCCCGGCGTCGTCCAGTATGGCATCGAATACCTTGCCGGCCGGACCGACGAAAGGGCTGCCGGCGAGATCTTCCTGATCCCCTGGCTGCTCACCGACGAAAATCACCTTGGCGCGGTCGGGGCCTTCGCCGAACACGGTCTGCGTCGCATCGCGCCACAGCGGGCAGCGGTGGCAAGCCTTCGCTACCTCGCGCAGCTCCGAAATCGAGGTGACGTCCGGCAACAGCTCGTCGGTCGGCCCGGAAATACGCCTGGCGGGCCTTTTCGCCTCATGCGGTTGGCCTGTCGTCACCATCATCCTGTCCTATCGGTTCTGACACTGAAATGGACGGGACGGACGATGGTTCCTCCGAGGTCTCAGACCTCGTGCAGATAGAGGTGATAGTCCAGTTCGCTGACCGTGCGCGCCACGCGCAGATATTCGGACTGCTTGATCGCCACGAAGGTGCGGTGCAGATCCTCGCCGAGCGCGCCCTTGAGGAAGCTGGATGCCCTGGCCGCTTCGATGGCGGCGCGCCAGTCGACCGGCATGGTCGTGCGCGTCACCGCTGCCTCATAGCCGTTTCCGGTCGTTTCGGGGCCGGGATCGAGGCCTTCGTCTAGGCCTTTGACGATACCGGCGAGCACCGTTGCCGCGATCAGATACGGATTGGCGTCGACGCCCGACGGCCGATGCTCGATGCGCCGGTTCCTGGCGTCGCCCGCCGGCACGCGCAGCGCCACCGACCGGTTGTTGACGCCCCAGCTCGGCGCCACCGGCGCATAGGATTGCGAGACGAAGCGCCGCCAGGAATTGGCGTGCGGCGCAAACACCAGCATCGATTCGGCCATCGTCTGGATCAGTCCGCCGAGACCGCGCAGCAGCGGCAACGACCAGCTTTCGCCGCCGGCCTCGGCAAAGACGTTCTTGCCCGCCTTGTCCTGGAGCGAGACGTGGAAATGCATGCCGGAACCAGCATATTTTTCGATCGGCTTGGCCATGAAGCAGGCGGTGACGCCATGGCGGCGCGCCTGCGCCCGCACCAGCCGCTTCAGCATGACCAGATCGTCGGCCGCCCGCATCACGTCCTTGCGGTAATTCAGCGTCAATTCGTACTGGCCGGGCGCATATTCGGAAATCACCGTCTCGGCCGGAATGCCTTGCGCTTTGGCTGCTGCATAGATGTCGGAGAACAGCGGCTCCATTCCGTGCAGATGGTCGACGGAATAGACCTCGGTCTTGCCCGAGATACGTCCGTCGAGCACGGCGCGCGCCGGCTGCACCTTGCCGTCGGCATCGCGCTCATTGGCAAGGAGAAAAAATTCGAGCTCGAAGGCGCCGGCCGGATAGAGACCCTTGGCCGCAAGGATGTCGACTTGTCGCGCCAGCGCCAGGCGCGGATCCGACGACATCGGCTGGCCGTCGAGGTGATACATCGCCATCAGGAGCTGGCCGCGCGGCGGGTTCGTGCCGTAGAGCGGCACCAGCGTGCCCGGGATCGGCCATGCCCTGAGATCGCCGTCGCCTGTGGTCCAGATCAGTCCGGTCTCGTGCACATCCTCGCCGGTGATGTCGAGGCCGAGGATCGAGATCGGCATATGCCGGCCGCCTTCGAAAATGCTTTTCAGCTCGTGCCGGCGCACGATCTTGCCACGGCCGACGCCATTGGCGTCGGTCAGCACGATATCGAAAGCTTCGATCTCGGGATGAGCGTCGAGAAAGGCTTGCGCCTCGGTGGGCGAAGACCCCGAAGGGGAGGTCACGATGGCGTTGTCCATGGCCGCTTGTCTCATGCCGCAAGCTTCGCCGCAACCGCGGCGAAGGCGGTGATCAGCCGGTTGACCTGAGCGCCTGTGGTCGCCGGCGAGATCAGCATCATGTTGTGAAACGGCGCGATCAGCACGCCGCGATTGACCAGCGCGACATGGATGGCCGCCTCCAGTTCCGGCGCATGCGCCACCTCCGCTTCGGCGCCGTTGCGCAAGGGGCCGGGTGCGCAGATGAACTCGACACGGGCACCGACGCGGGCAACATGCCAGGGCAGGCGGTAGCGGTCGATCACGCCGGTCAGCCCGGCATCGAGCCGCCGCGCAAGATGGTCCATGCGGTCATAATTCTCCGCCGTCATCACCTCTTCGAGCGTGGCGCGCATCGCCGCGAACTGGAGCGGATTGGCCGAGAGCGTCGTGCCCATGCCGGAATAACCGGGCTCTTTCGCTCTGTTGTAGGCGCCGTAGCGCGAGGCGACCTCGTCGCTCATGCCCCACACGCTTGCCGGCACGCCGCCGGCGATCGGCTTGCCCAGTACGAAAAAGTCCGGATCGAGCCCGTGTTTCCTGGTGTAGCCGCCGGGGCCGGTCGAGATCGTGTGCGTCTCGTCGATCAGGAGCAGTGTGCCGGTTTCGCGCGTCAGCTTGCGCAGCGCGTCGTGGAAACCAGGATCGGCCAGCACCATGCAGGAATTGGTCAGCACCGGCTCGGCGATGACGCAGGCGACATCCCCGTCCTTGAGCGCGGCTTCCAGCGCGGCAACGTCGTTGAATTCGATGACCTTCGCCGTTTTGGTCAGGTCGCGGAATTCGCCCGCCAGTCCCGGCCGGTTGACCGGCTTTCTGTCGATCAGCCGCACCATAGTCTCGTCGACGGAGCCGTGGTAACAGCCGTTGAAGACGAGAATCTTTTCCCGCCCGGTAATGGCGCGCGCAACGCGCAAGGCAAAGCGGTTGGCGTCGGTCGCCGTCGTCGCGATCTGCCAGAACGGCAGGCCGAAACGCTGTTCCAGCAACGGCCCGATGGCGAGCGCATCTTCCGAAGGCAGCATATAGGTCAGGCCGCGCCCCGCTTGGCGGCGGATCGCGCGTGCCACCGGCGGTGGCGAGTGGCCGAACATCGAACCGGTGTCGCCCAGGCAGAAATCGTCGAGCTTGATACCGTCGATGTCGGTGATGGTGGCGCCTTTGGCGCTGTCGACCAGGATCGGAAACGGCGTCGGCCAGTCGTTCATCCAGTGCATAGGCACGCCGCCGAAGAAACCCGGCAGGCCGTTGCCGGCCTTGGCCTGCGATTTCGGCCGCGCCTTGCGGAAGGCTGCCCCCTCGGTCTCGCGCAATTCGGCAATGCGGCCGCGGCCGATGCCGCCGATGGACGTCTGTGAAGTGCCGTTGCCGTGCATGAAAGCCCCCGTCGTCGGTCACTCTTAGCCAATGAGTGGCCGCAACCGCAATTGGCCGCGCGTCTACTCTGCGTTGGCTCAGACGGGAGTAGGGCAGTAGGGCAGTGTTCAGGCGCAGGTCTACTTTGCCCTTCCTACTGCCTTATTCCCTTACGCCGTGATGTCGATGACGCCGCAGTCGCCGGCAGCACTGCCGAAGGCGACGCGGCGTTCTTCCTTGTCCCACATCATCGAGGTGATGGCGCCCTTGCCCGGCCGGCGCAGCAGCACCTCCTTTGCGTCGGAAAACCGCACGGCCATCACCATGCCGTCATCATAGCCGACGGCGACGACATCCTGGCTCGGGTGGCAGGCGACTGATGTCACCATGGCGTTGCCGCGCGTGCCGAGCTCGAGCGGCGCTTTGCCCATCGGGCCGTCCTTGCCCGAAAACGGCCAGACGATCGCGGCCGGCGCGCCTGAACTCGCCAGCCATTTGCCTTTCACGCTCCACGACAGGCTTTTGACCTTGCCGGGATAGCCGCTCATGCGCATGTGCTTGCCGTCGGCCAACTTCCAGCCGTGCAGCGCGTTTTCCTGCATGGTGGTGACAACGAAGGCGCCATCGGGCGAGAAGGTGATGCCGGTATGGGCGCCGGCCCATTCCAGTTCGACCGGCTTGCCCTCGGCCGCCGGGAAATGCAGCGTCGCGCCATTGTAGCGAGCAACACCGAAACGCATGCCCTTGGGCGAGAAGGCCAGCCCCTCGACCGAACGCGGATGCACGAACTCCCTGGTCTTGCCGTCGGCAAAGCGCACGAAGGCGGTCTTGCCCGTCGCATAGGCGATAGCGCCTTGCGGCCCGGCGGTGACGCTGGTGATCCACTTCTTTCCGGTACTGGTCAGTTCGGTGGCCTCGCCCCCGGCCTTCACGGCAAACACCTTGCCGTCCTCGCCGCCAGTGATCAGCCGGTCGTTGGCGACATCATGGAAGGCGGCGAGCAACCCGTCATTGGCCTGCATTGTCTTGTGGCCATGATCGAGCCGGTGCACGGCGCCGTCGGCCAGCGCGAAATGCGGCACGTCACCGAGGAAGACGGCGGTGACGCAATGGCCTTCGAGATCAAGCGGGGCGACGGTTGGCATGGTTATCTTTGCTTGGCTGAACGGGATTGCAGACGCGGCTCGGGCTTACTCGACGTTTGCGGTTCCGGCAACCGTGCTGACAATCGGAGGGATCGGCATCCAAGGAGATCCAATCGCGCTGTTTCGCGATCATGGAGAACGTCACAGCGTGTTAGGCAACGTCGCCATCGCCTTGCGCAACTTGGCGTTGGGTTTGGGCGTGCGCCGCAGTAGATAAAGGATGCGCGCGAAATCGCGAGCAGATACCTTCACGGGCTCGGCCGCATCGATCGCGACCTGCTCGGTTTTGCCATCGGTAGATCTGGGCATCACCTGCTCCCCGCCGAACAACCACTACGCCTGGCAGGCGTCGAAGCTCTTCTTCAGCCGCTCGGCGTCGAGTTCGCGGCCGATGAACACCAGCCGGCTCTCATGTTTCTCACCGTCTTTCCAGGCGCGCTGGTGGTCGCCCTCGATGATCATGTGCACGCCCTGGATGACATAGCGCTCGTCGTCGCCCTTGAGCGCGATAATGCCTTTCAGCCGCAGGATGTTCGGGCCTTCCATCTGGGTGACCTTCTCGATCCAAGGGAAGAATTTCTTCGGATCCATCTCGCCGCCGCGCAGCGACACCGACTGCACCGTCACGTCATGGATGTCGGAAGGATGCGCGTGATGATGGTGGTCGTGCCCGTCATGATCATGGTGGTGATCGTGGCCGTCATGGTCGTGGTCATGATGATCATGATCGTCATGCGCCTCGAGAAAATGCGGGTCGTTCTCCAGCGCCCTGGACAGGTCGAAGGCGCCGCGGTCGAGCACTTCGGACAGGTCGACGCCGGCACGAGTGGTGCGATGGATCCTTGCCGCCGGATTGATGGCCCGGATCGTCGCCTCGACCTTGGCGAGTTCTTCGGCGGTGACGAGGTCGGTCTTGTTGAGCACGACGACGTCGGCGAAGGCGATCTGGTCCTCGGCTTCCCTGGAATCCTTGAGCCGCAGCGGCAGATGCTTGGCGTCGACCAGCGCCACCACTGCGTCGAGCCTGGTCTTGGAGCGCACGTCGTCGTCCATGAAGAAGGTCTGCGCCACCGGCACCGGATCGGCGAGCCCGGTGGTCTCGACGACGATGGCATCGAAGCGGCCAGGCCGGCGCATCAGGCCTTCGACGACGCGGATCAGGTCGCCGCGCACCGTGCAGCAGACGCAGCCATTGTTCATCTCGTAGATTTCCTCGTCGGATTCCACGATCAGGTCGTTGTCGATGCCGATCTCGCCGAATTCATTGACGATGACGGCGTAACGCCTGCCGTGGTTTTCCGACAGGATGCGGTTCAGCAGCGTCGTCTTGCCGGCACCGAGATAGCCGGTGAGAACGGTTACGGGGATCTGCGTCTGTGCGTCGCTCATGGCTTGCCTCGAAGTGACTGGGCCGCCAGAACGGCCCTCGGAAAAGGGATTGTCGGCTCCATATAGGATGTGCGTCGGGCTTTTGCACGAGGCAAACCGATGGTCCAAACAGGCTTGCCGACATTACCGAATTCATTGGCGAGAGCCGCCATCCTCGCCTAGATGAGAGAGCAGGAGGCAATGCGACGCCAATCGAGAGGCACGAAACGTCCGACAAGCCATCCTCCTTGTCGTTGAGCCGGCGCAGCGCGCTTGGCTTTATAGCGGTGACCGCCAGCGGCGGTGTCTTCCTGCCGGCCGCGGCACCAGCCGCCCAGTCTTCGGCCACTCGATCTTCGCCCGCCAAGGCCTCGCCCTATGCCGGGCTGGCTTTGTTCGAATCCGGCGCCGGCATCTGTGCCATAACGCCCGAGGTGACCGAGGGACCGTTCTACTTCGACCCGAAGCTCGAACGTGCCGAAATTACCGAAGGCAAGAAGGGCATAGCCCTTGACGTCCGGCTGCAGGTCGTCGACGCGGCCTGCCACCCGCTCGCCGGCGTTCGCGTCGACATCTGGCATTGCGATGCACAAGGCGCCTATTCGGGCTACCCCGGACAAGGTGACGGCAGGGATGTCGACACGTCGGGTCAGACGTTTCTGCGCGGCTGGCAAAGGACTGACGCCAGCGGCATCGTTTCCTTCGACACCATCTATCCCGGCTGGTATCGCGGCCGAACCACTCATATCCACTTCAAGGTCTTCCCCGACGGCAATTCGGTGATGACCGGCCAGTTGTTTTTCCCCGACAGCCTCAGCGAGCAGATCTTCACCGCCGTCGCGCCCTACGATGACCGGCCCGCTATGACGTGACACCTCGAACGCCAGCGACGGCATCGCCAGCCAAGCCGGATCGCTGTCGCAGGCCGCACTGCGCGAGGTGGAGGACGCTTACCAGGCGCTGATGATTGTCGCGGTGAAGCCCGGCTGAAAGGTTCACGCTCGTGCTCGCCCGCGGCGAAAACCCCCAGCCGCGACAACTCGTTTGTCATCTAACTGAAATAAACATCTGGCATTGGCCACGGCGGACACCACAATGCTTGCCGGCAAAGCTGTTTGGGCGCCGGAAATCTTTTCTATCGTCGATTGCCAACCGGCCGGCTGCGTCTATGCTGTACGCACCGGTACGGCCGAAGAGGGATGACCATGGCCAAGGCGGACAAGACTGCGACAATGAGCCGGCTGCATTCGGCGGCAAGGCTGGCAAGAACGGCGCTGGCGGCGCGGCTTCTGGCGCACGGCTTCTATGCCGGCCAGGACCAGATCATGCTGGCGCTCGACCGCGAAGACGGCCAGACGCCGGGTAATCTTGCCGGTCGTCTCGGCGTGCGCCCGCCGACCATCACCAAAACCATCAACCGGCTGCAGGCGCAGGGTTTTCTGGAAAAGCGCGCCTCCGATTCCGATGCGCGCCAGGCGCACATCTTCCTCACCGATACCGGCCGCGAAACCATCCGCGCCATCGAGAAATCGGTGAAGAAGACCGAAAAGCAGGCGCTGAAAGGTCTCGACAAGAAGGATCAGAAGGCGCTGTTCAAGCTGCTGGCCCGCATCGAGGCCAACCTGTCGAACGAGGAACTGGTATTGATCGACGACGACGCCGAGTCGGACGACTGATCGTCGGCACGAGCGATCAGGCCGCCATAGCGGCCGACCAGCGAAGACCAGCGTCCCGGCGTCATGCCGAATGCCTTCTTGAACTGCCTGTTGAAATGGCTCTGGTCGCTGAAGCCTGTCTCGGCGGCGATCTGCGCCAACGGTTCCCCGGTCACGATCATCCGCCGCGCGCTCTGAAGCCGGCGCATCAGCAGGAAACGATGTGGGCTGGTGGAGAAGGCGGCGCGGAAATGCCGCGACAAGCCGTAACGGTCCAGCCCGGTAATCGCCTCCAGTTCGCCGGAACGCACCGGGCGAGTGAAGTTTTCCGTCAGATAGTCCCGCGCCAGCGCAGCCGCCCGCCATGCCGTCCTGGGCATCGGCTTTGCCGGCTGGCCGGCATGGTGGGCGAGGCCTTGCATCAATTGTGCGAGGAAGTCGGCCACGAACAGTTCATCGAGTTCCTGCTGCAAAGGCCCCAGCGCCGAAAGCAAAATCGTGCGCAAGCGTCCATCCGTCAGCACGGCATCCCCGACGAAGGGCAGCGACGCGCGGCCGAGGCAGTCGAGCATCATCGACGGTTCGAGATAAAGCATTCGGTAGCGCAGCCCATCCTCGGTGCCCGCGCCGCCGTCATGCAGTTCGTCGGGATGCAGCAGGATGATCTGGCCAGGCAGGCTCTGGCGCGCAGCGCCGCGATAGCGAAATGTCTGCACGCCTCGTAGCGTCACTCCGATCGCATAGGTGTCGTGACGATGCAGGTCGAACGCGTTGCCGCGGAAGCGCGCCTCGATCCGCTCCATGCCGACAGGGTCGGGAGCGGAGATGATGCAGTTTTCCGCCGCATCAGCGCACAAACGTCCAAGACCCTCGAAGGCTTGGCTGCCTAGATCGTGCGGCATGTTCTCCTTCAGCCTCGCATTGGGGCGCAACCTCGAATTGGCCAGTGTCTCATGTTCGATACGAAATTTGCAATCGTGCTCAGGGATGATCTGCCGGTCTGGCAGAAGCTCAACGTCACCGCCTTCCTGACCAGCGGCATCGTCGCCCAGTTTCCCGATATCATCGGCGAGCCCTACCGCGATCGCGCCGGCACTCTCTACAATCCGCTGTCGGTCCAGCCGGTTATCGTGCTGTCGGCCGACCAGGTCACGCTCGGCACGATCCATCGGCGCACGCTGGAGCGCGGCGTGATGGCATCGCTCTACGTCGAGGAGATGTTCTCGACCGGATTTGACGCGGCTAACCGCGCCGTCTTCGCAGAATTCGCGCCTGAAGACGCCAAGGTGGTCGGCTTGGCTCTGCGCGCCGAAAAGAAGGCCGTCGACAAGATCACCAAGGGCGCCCGCATGCACGCCTAGCACCAGCAGATGAACTGAGCCTGCCGACAACTGTTGTTGTGCCAGCCGGCTCTGGCGTTTCGGCGGGCGACAATTGGCTTGCCGGCGTGCGGCATTTCCCGCAAAGGTGGGCCTCAGCCCAGCTTTCCATCCGGCCTGCAAGTGAGTGCTTCCCAAAGATATCCAGAAAGCGCAACGCCCCCGGTGGCGATCCTGTGCATGCTTTCCACCTACGTCTTTTTCACCTTCCTCGACACCAGCAGCAAATATCTCGTCCTTGCCGGCATTTCGGCGCTGATCGTCGCCTGGGTGCGCTTTGCCGTGCATGTCGTGCTGGTAGGCGCGCTGCTGCGCGGCTGGCGCGAACCGGCGCGGTTTCGCCCGGTCAACCTGCCGGCGCATATCCTGCGCGGTGTATTCCTGTTCGGGTCGACCATGTTCAACGTTTTGGCGTTGCGATCCCTGCAATTGGCCGAGACGACCTCGATCTATTTCTTCGGGCCGATGGTGATAACGGCCCTCGCCGGGCCGCTGCTCGGCGAATGGGCCGGTTGGCGGCGCTGGCTGGCGATCCTGGCCGCCTTTGCCGGCGTCCTGATCATCACCCGGCCAGGCGTCGGGGTCTTCGGCGTCGGGCACCTTTTCGCGCTCGGCTCGATGCTGTCGAACTGCTTCTACGTCATCATGACGCGCCGCATGTCGACGACCGAGACCTCGGAGAGCCTCATCCTGTTTTCGGCGTTGGCGCCGGCGGTGCTGCTTTTGCCCTTGCTGCCGTTTTCGGTTTCGGTGCCGCATGACGGCTGGCACTGGTTCGTCCTGCTCATGCTTGGCGTGTTCGGCGTCGTCGGCCACTGGCTTCTGGTCCAGGCCTATCGGCTGGCAACGACCACCGCACTGGCGCCCTATCCCTATTCGCAGATGGTGTGGATGATCCTTTCCGGCTGGGTCGTGTTCGAGCAGTTTCCCGACCGCTGGACTTTGGTCGGCGCCGCCATCATCGTCGCCAGCGGCCTCTACATCGTCCATCGCGAGCATCGGCTTCGGCTGCGCAGCCGCGCGGCCTCGGATGTCGAGGCGCAAGCGCTGGCAAAAAAACTTTGATTTGGCCTCGATCGATGGCATAAGGCCGCCCTTAAACAGTTTAAAAAAACGACGGGGAGCGAAGGCTGGCACAGAAGATCAAGCTGTCGACGATCGCGGACGCGCTCGGCGTATCCACGGCCACGGTGTCACTGGCGTTGCGCGACAGTCCGCTCGTGGCGGGCTTGACGCGCGACCGCATCAAGGAACATGCCCGCGCCATCGGCTATATCTATAACCGCCGCGCCGCCAGCCTGCGCACCTCGCGCTCTGGCATCGTCGGCGTGGTCGTGCATGACATCATGAACCCGTTCTTCGCCGAGATCCTGCGCTCGATCGAAAGCGAGCTCGACCGCAGCCGGCAGACCTTCATCCTGTCCAACCACTACGACCAGCTCGAGAAGCAGCGCACCTTCATCGACACGCTTTTGCAGCTCGGCGCCGATGGCGTCATCATGTCGCCGGCCATCGGCACACCGGCGTCCGACATCCTGATGGCCGAGGAGAACGGCTTGCCGGCGGTGCTGATCGCCCGCACCGTCGAAGGCGCCGACGTGCCGGTCTTTCGCGGCGACGACGCCTACGGCACCGGGCTCGCCACCAACCATCTGATCTCGCTTGGCCATAAGCGCATCGCCATGATCGGTGGCACCGACCAGACCTCCACCGGCCGCGACCGCTACCAGGGCTATGTCAACGCCATGGAGGCGGCCGGCCTTGAAGTCAGGCCGGCCTGGCGCATCGCCGGCCCGCGCACCAAGCAGGCCGGTTTTGAAGCCGCCGGGCAGTTCCTGGCGCTGAAGGACAGGCCGACGGCCGCCTGCTGCTGGAACGACCTCGTTGCCATCGGGCTGATGAACGGCATTGCACGTGCCGGCCTCGTGCCGGGCGTCGACATCTCCGTCACCGGCTATGACGATCTCGAAGAAGCGGCCATCGCCACCCCGGCGCTGACCACCGTCTGGAACGGCCAGCGCGAAGTTGGCCGCCGCGCCGCCAGCGCGCTGCTCGACAAGCTTAACGGGCAGACGGTGCGGCCCTCGCAGGAATTGATCAAGCCGGAACTGCATGTGCGCCAGTCGACCGGCAAGCCGGTGGAGCGTGCATGACCAAGGCCGAACAACTGCAAACCGTCGCAATTCTGGTGCCGGGCGATTTCAATGATCATGCGATCGCCCGCATCGACCGCACATTCAGGCGTGTCGGAATCGAGCGCGCCGATCCGGCGCTGGTCACCGATGAAATGCGCCGCGACGTACGTGGCATCGCGTCGTTTGCCGGCATCAACGCTGCGATGATGGATGCGCTGCCCAATCTCGAACTTATCGCCTCTTTCGGCGTCGGTTATGATTCGGTCGATGTCGGCCATGCCGCCGCGAAGAACATCATGGTCACCAACACGCCGGACGTGCTGACCGAGGAGGTCGCCGACACCGCGATCGGGCTGCTGATCAACACCGTCCGCGACCTGCCGCGCGCCGAGACCTGGCTCCGCGACGGCAGTTGGGCGCGCAAGGGCAACTATCCGCTGAGCCGGCTGACCTTGCGCGGTCGCAGCGTCGGCATTTTCGGCATGGGCCGCATCGGGCAAGCCATTGCCCGCCGGCTGGAAGCCTTTGGCTTGCCGGTTTCCTACCACAACCGGCGCCGTGTCGAAGGTCTTTCCTACCAATATCATTCGACGCTGAAGGGCCTTGCCGAAGCGGTCGATACACTGATTTCGGTGGCGCCCGGCGGCGCCTCGACGGAGAAGGCCGTCAACGCCGAAATCCTGTCGGCGCTTGGCGCGAACGGGGTTTTCGTCAATATCGGCCGCGGCAGTACGGTCGACGAGCCGGCACTTGCGGCAGCGCTGGCCGACGGCATCATCGCTGCTGCCGGCCTCGATGTCTTTGCCGACGAACCGAACGTGCCCAAGAGCCTGCTCGACGCGCCGAACACTTCGCTGTTGCCGCATGTCGGCTCGGCGTCGGAGCATACACGCCGCGCCATGGCGGATCTCTGCGCCGACAATCTGGTCTCCTGGTTCAGCGAACGCCGGCCGCTGACGCCGGTGCCGGAGACGGCGAATGTAAAGGCCAGCGCCATTCCAGGAAAAGTGTGAAACGGCTTTCCGTTCTGATTTGCGACAAAGAGATCGAGCGGTTCTGCGGCTTGAGCCGCGGGTTGCCACGCTTGTTAACTTCAGCTTAACCCTTTGAAATCATTTTTTCACCCTACCCGTGTAGTGGATGAAGATCAGGATGAGGACACTTTCCGCATTGATCGCCGCAACCGCGCTGTTCGGCGGCATTCAGCTGTTTCATGACGGCAGTGGTGAAGGTGCTGCCGATGAGGCAGCACCGCCTAACACCTACAGGTTGGCGGCCAATGGCGACGAGGCGGCGTGCGCGGTCAGCCGGGGCACCGAAATTTCCGATGGCTTGTCGCTGCTCACCCTGGCCCCGACATGCCGCCGGCTACTGCCCGGCATCGAGCAGGCGAAATTCTGGCGCGAACAAAACGACGGCACGGTCGCCTTCAGTGCCAACGGCGTCGATCCGATCGTGACCTTCGCGGTTGCCGACGGCGAAGGCTACGAATCCTATGCGCCGGCGCTGCCGCTGCTGTCGCTGGCGGCCACCGGTGACTTGAGGGATTGATTATTCCGCTGCGGCGCGCGCGCCGGCCTTGGCCGCCGCGTGCAGCCGCACCGCATCGCCGAAGGCACCGAAAATCTTGGCCGAGTTGCTGTCCGAATTGACCCAATATTCCGGATGCCATTGCACGCCGACGGCGAAGGCGCGGGAGTTGCGCACCGAAACCGCCTCGACCGTGCCGTCGCCGGCGACGGCCTCGATCTGCAGCTTCGGGCCGAGCCGGTCGATCGCCTGGCGGTGCAGCGAATTGACCTTGACGTCGCCAGCACCGAACACGCCGGCCAGACAACTGCCTGGCTTGATCGAAATGGTCTGGTGGATGGCGAAGCGTTCGTCCTGTTTGTCGCTCACCGGCGCGCGGTGGTCGAGCGAACCCTCTCTCTCCTGGATCTCGGTGCCCAGCGTGCCGCCCAACGCCACGTTCATCTCCTGGATGCCGCGGCAGATGGCGAGCAGCGGCACGCCGCGCTCGATCGCCCGACGGATCAGCGGCAGCGTGGTGGCGTCGCGCGCTGGATCGTACGGACCGTTGGCCTCGCTGGCGTCGCCGCCGTAAAGCGAGGGGTGCACATTGGATTTGGAGCCCGTCACCATGACGCCGTCGACCGACGACAGGAGTTCGTCAAAGTCGAGCCTGTCGCCGAATGAGGGCACCAGCAGCGGGAAAACGCCCGCACCCGCGATCGCCGCTTCCAGATATTGCTGCGGAGCTGCATGCCAGGTGTAGTTGTCGAACTGACGGACGTCGGTCGATATGGCGACGAGCGGTTGATGCATTTTGGCTCTGTTTTCCATCTGGGCAAGAAATATCCTGCCTTCAAAATAGGCGATCCCTAGGCATTTTTCCATGCCAAGTTTCGGCATGTCGCATGGGCCAGCAAACGCCTTGTTAGACTATAGTTGCAGGGTTGCATCGCGTGCCCATCAAATCCGGCCGCTGTGCTGGACTCGACTTCTTGCCCGTGTATTGTTTCGCTAAGCCGATACGGGAACAGAGGATTCCCGGAGTTCGGTCAGTGATCCAAAAAGGGAGGAACTGCATGGATCGTCGTTCATTCATTCGCAAGGCCGGCGTCACCGGTGTCGGTGCTGCGGCAGCGGCGGCCACGCTTGCCGCACCCGCCATTGCCCAATCCAATCCCAAGGTGACGTGGCGGCTTGCGTCATCCTTCCCAAAGTCGCTCGACACCATTTATGGCGGCGCCGAAGTGTTCTCCAAGATGCTGTCGGAAGCCACCGACGGCAACTTCCAGATCCAGGTGTTCGCAGCCGGCGAACTTGTTCCCGGCCTGCAGGCCGCCGACGCCACTACGGCCGGCACGGTCGAGGCCTGCCACACGGTTGCATATTACTACTGGGGCAAGGACCCGACATGGGCGCTCGGGGCCGCGGTTCCTTTCTCGCTCAACGCACGCGGCATGAACGCCTGGCACTACCATGGCGGCGGCATCGACCTGTTCAACGAGTTTCTCGCCACGCAGGGCCTTTTCGGCCTGCCGGGCGGCAACACCGGCGTGCAGATGGGCGGTTGGTTCCGCAAGGAGATCAACACGGTCGCCGATCTCGCCGGCCTCAAGATGCGCATCGGCGGCTTTGCCGGCAAAGTGGTGCAGAGGCTCGGTGTCGTGCCGCAGCAGATCGCCGGCGGCGACATCTATCCGGCGCTGGAAAAAGGCACCATCGACGCCGCCGAATGGGTCGGTCCCTATGACGACGAGAAGCTCGGCTTCTACAAGGTCGCGCCCTATTACTACTATCCCGGCTGGTGGGAAGGCGGCCCGACCGTCCACCTGATGTTCAACAAGGCGAAATATGACGAGCTTTCGCCGACCTACAAGTCGCTTCTACGCACCGCCGCCCAGGCCGCCGATGCCAACATGCTGCAGAAGTATGATTACCTGAACCCTCCGGCGGTGAAACGGTTGGTGGCCGGCGGCGCCAAACTGCGGCCGTTCAGCCAGGACATCATGGCCGCCTGCTTCGAAAAGGCGAACGAAGTCTATGCCGAAATGGAAGCCTCCAACGCGCCTTTCAAGAAGATCTGGGATTCGATCAAGGGCTTCCGCAAGGAGCACTATCTCTGGGCTCAGGTAGCCGAGTACAACTACGACACCTTCATGATGGTTCAGCAGCGCAACGGCAAGCTCTAGGCGCTGCAACTGCTTGCGCCGGCTAATGATCAAGTCTGCGCCGCCCTCATCCGCCTGCCAGCTCACTTCTCCCCGTCACTATACGGGGAGAAGTGCCCGGTCCACCCTCAGCAGCTGCAGCTGCTGCGGAGGACGGGCAGGGCGATGAGGGGCAGCGCAAACGCTCTTAGCTGACAATCCGCGAAAGCCAGCACCTCAGCCTCAGCCCGGCACCACCAGCACCTTGACCTCGCCAGGAGCCGGCGGATTGGCGATCACCGTCGCGGCCTCTTCGAGCGTCACCTGCCTTGAGATCAGCCGGTCGATCTCGATTGCACCCGACGCAATAAGATCGGCGGCGCGGCGATGGGTGTAGGGATTGAGGAAGGAGCCCAGCACTTTAAGCTCGCGGAACAGCAGGTCGAAGGGCTCGAATTCCGCTTTCATGCCTTGCGGCGTCACGCCGACGATGACGACCTTCCCGCCGGCCCGTGCCAGCCGCATCGACTGCTCGACGGTCTCTCGCACGCCGGCGCACTCGAACACGACATCGGCACCGCCCGGCATGAGGCCGGCCGGCCCGGCAACGGCATCGGCGACATCGGCTGCGGTTGGATCGATCGTCGCCGTGGCCCCGAGATCCTCGGCAAGCGCGCGCCGCGAGGCTTGACGCGTCGACAGGATGATGGTGGTGGCGCCGGCCAGCCGCGCTAGTTGCACCGTAAGCTGCCCGATCACGCCGCCGCCAAGCACGACCACCGAGCTGCCAGCTGTGATTTCGGCAAGGTCCATGCCGTGCAGGCAGCAGCCGAGCGGCTCGCAGAACGCGCCATGGGTGGGCTTCAGGCCGGCCGGAAGGATGAAAGCCTGTTTCTGCGGCACAATGACATAGTCGGCGAAGCCGCCGTCGCGATGGATGCCGATGGCGCTGAGATTGCGGCACAGGTTGACCCGACCGGCATGGCACTGCGGGCAGCGTCCGCAGGCGATGTTGGGATCGCCGGTGATGCGGTCGCCGATTGCAAAACCCGAAACGTCCGCGCCGATCGTTTCGATGATGCCCGAGAATTCGTGCCCGGGCGTCACCGGCGGTCTGCAGGGAAACTCGCCGTGGAAAAGATGCCGGTCGGTGCCGCACACGCCGCAGGCTTCGATCCGCACTAGAAGATCGTCCGGTCCGGGGACAGGTTTGCGTATTTCGCGCAACGCGATGCTGCCCACCGCTTCCAGCCGCACTGCTTTCATGGTGTTGCCAGCTCCGGCATCAGTTGAAGCTCGGCGGCTGCGACAGGTCCGGCTGGGGGGCCGCCGGCTTGGCGGGCGGCGAGTCGCCGAAATTCGGCGGCTGCGACAGATCGGAGCCCGGCTGCGCGCCGCCATTGGCCGGCGCGGTGCCGGTATCGGCAGGCGGTGCGCCGAGCGGCGTCAGGCCGGGTATCTCGGGCACCTTGTAGTCGATCGTGCCGGAGTCGGCCGCCGTACCCTTGTAGTGCATCACCATTTGCGGAAAGGCGATGGTCAGCCCGATCATGATCACCTGGATGCAGACGAAAGGCACTGCGCCCCAATAGATCTGGCCGGTGGTGACCGGCGCGACCTGCTTGCCAGTGAGGCGGTCGAGATAGGGCACGCGGGCTGCCACCGAGCGCAGGTAGAACAGCGCGAAGCCGAACGGCGGATGCATGAAGCTGGTCTGCATGTTGACGCCGAGCAGCACGCCGAACCAGATCAGGTCGATGCCGAGCTTGTCGGCTGCCGGCGCCAGCAGCGGCACGATGATGAAGGCGAGCTCGAAAAAGTCGAGGAAGAAGGCAAGAAAGAAGACGAGCAGGTTGACGCCGATCAGGAAGCCGGTTTCGCCCCCCGGCAGCGAGGTGAGCAGATGCTCGACCCAGATATGCCCGTTGACGCCGTAAAAGGTCAGCGAGAACACCCGCGCGCCGATCAGGATGAACAGCACGAAAGACGACAGCCGGGTCGTGGAGGTCAGCGCCTGCTTGATGACATCCAGCGATAGCCGTCCCTTGACCGCCGCCATGATCAACGCGCCGACCGAGCCCATGGCGCCGCCCTCGGTAGGCGTTGCTATGCCGAGGAAGATGGTGCCCAGCACCAGGAAGATCAGCGCCAACGGCGGGATCAGCACGATGATCACCTGCTGCGCCAGCCTGGACATCATGTTGATCTTCAGGCCTTTGTCGGCGATAGCCACGATGTAGATGAAGATGACGCCTGCCGTGGCGCCGAGAATGTCGGCATTGTCGCCATGGGCCGGCGCGAAATAGCGATAGGCCGCGTAGGAAACCGCGGCTGTCACCAGCAGCGCCGCTATCAGCGACAGTACGCCGTGGCCGAGCGTGCGGGCCTCGAGCGGCAGCGCCGGCATCGATTTCGGCCGGATGATCGACATGATCAGGATGTAGAGCATGTAGAGGCCGGTGAGCACGATTCCCGGGATCAGCGCGCCCGCGTACATGTCGCCGACGGAGCGGCCGAGCTGGTCGGCGAGCACGATCAGCACCAGCGACGGCGGGATGATCTGCGCGAGCGTGCCCGACGCGGCGATGACACCGGCCGCAACGCGGCGGTCATAGCCATAGCGCAGCATGATCGGCAGCGAGATCAGCCCCATGGCGATGACGGAAGCCGCCACAACGCCGGTGGTGGCGGCCAGCAGCGCGCCGACGAATATCACCGCATAGGCAAGGCCGCCGCGGATCGGTCCGAACAGTTGGCCGATCGTGTCGAGCAGGTCCTCCGCCATGCCCGATCGCTCGAGCACGATGCCCATGAAGGTGAAGAACGGAATGGCAAGCAGCGTGTCGTTCGACATCACCCGGCTGCCGTAGAAATTGTCCGGCAGCGCGTGCAGCAGCGGCCAGGCTAGATTGATCGACCCACCGGAATAGGGCGAGAGGAGCACGCCGATGAAGAAGAACATCAAGCCGTTGGCGGCCAGCGAGAAAGCGACGGGGTAGCCGATCAGCAGGAAGATGATCAGCGAGGCGAACATGATCGGTGCCATGTTCTGGGCGATGAACTCGATCACGAGCGCACCTCGTCGGCCAGCGCCTTGGCTTCGAGCTCGGCCTGCTCATGCACCGATATAAAAGGATTGGGATCGTCCATGTCGCCGCGCATGATGGCGATCTTCTTGATGATCTCGGAGATGCCCTGCAGCGCGAGCAGTAAGAAGCCGGCCAAAAGGATGGCCTTGGCCGGCCAGATGATCAGCCCGCCGGAGTTGTTGGACATCTCGCCGCTGCGAAACGACAGCGACACATAGGGAACGAAATAGATCACCATCAGCGTCACGAACGGCATCAGGAAGAAGAGATGGCCGAGAAGGTCGATCCAGTGCTGCACGCGGCGCGAAAACATGCCGTAGACGACGTCGATTCGGATATGGTCGTTCTGCTTCAGCGTGTAGGCGGCGGCCAGCATGAAAGCGGCGCCGAACAGGTACCATTGCAACTCCAGCCAGGCATTCGACGAAATGTCGAACACCTTGCGTATGATGGCGTTGCCGGCGCTCACCAAGATGGCCAGCAGGATCAGCCACGATACCCATTTGCCGATGAATTCGTTGGCGCGATCTATGGTCCTGGATAGAGCGAGAAGCCCTGCCATGCATTCCTCCCTGGTATTGGAGGCGTGTCGGCTCCCCTTATCCGTCACGCCGCCTGGCCCAACCGTATGCCGCGCGTGGCAGCACGGGTCAACAAGGGATAGAGCCAGCAAAGCATCACCAAGCGAATGGCGTCGGGATATCCCCGCGTCATGCGACCAAAGTCTGATGAGGGTCAGGCGATCTTGCCCGTGTCGCGACCGGCGCCGATCAGGATCAGCATGGCGACCAGGAACAGATACATCCACGCATCGCGCCATTCGACCGGGAAATAGCCGGCCCACAGCGATTCGGCCATGCCGAAGGCGGCCGCTCCCAGCGCCGCCCGCGGCGGCGAGAGATAGCCGCCGACCGCCGTCACGAACAGGATCTTCAACCCGTAGACGAGCCCGGACCCGAAGCTGACATTGCCATAATAGAGGCCGGCCATGATCCCGGCCAGCGCGGCGCAGAAGCCGCCGAACAGCACCGCATGCCGGAACACGCCGCGCACGTCGACACCGCACATGGCTGCGGCCTTGGGGTCGTCGGAAACGGCGCGCCAGCGGCGACCGAAGCTCGAGCGGGCGAATGCCCAGGTGGCCAGCAGGATTGCCGTCAGCACCACTGCGCAGTCGAGCAACTGGATCAGCGTCAGCGTCGCCTTGAAGCTTGGGCCTTGGGCAAAGACGATCGGCTGCGCCAGCATGGGAGGCAACCACAGATCATGCGTGTCGGCGGCGATGCGGCTGGCCTCCGACAACAGCAGCAGGATGCCGAGCGTCGTCACCACGATGGCATTGGGCGAGCGGTCGGCCAACGGTTCGAAGACGCTGCGCGACAAGACGTGGCTGACCAGCCCGGCGTAGAGGAAGGCGGCGGCTATGCCGAGCGTCACCGCCGCGAGCAGCGTCAGCCACAGCACTTGATAGCCGAAGGCCGCGGTGAGGATCATCGTCTGGCCGCAAAAGGCGAACAGCGCGCCATAGGCAAGGTTGGTGCGGTGCAGGATGCCGTTGGTCAGCACATAGCCGAACGCGAGCAGCGCATACAGCGCACCCGAATGCAGCCCGTTCAGCACCTGCTGGAAGAAATAGAGCATGCCAGACCCTCGGAGCACGTCGACCAAAAGTGCGCAGCGGTTTGGCGGCGTGCTCAAGCCAGGGGTAGTGGATACCGCAACCGAAGGCGAGATTTGCATTGCTGAATCTAACTTGTCAAATGCGATTTATCGGTTAGTTTCGGGCATGACCGTATCCTGGACACCGCACCGGTTCACCGGCGGCCTGCTCGCGCTCGACACCGCGAACACCGTCGTGCTGCGCGGCGATCCGGAGAAGACGTTCGACCGCTTCGATGATCCGGTCGAGATCGCTCGCTTCGCCGATGCCGCTAGCGGCTTCCGCGCCTCTGAACTCGGTGGCAGGCCTCTGGTGGTGTCCTCACCCGTGGCGATCGCACCTGTGGTGCTGTCGATCCGCGAGACGACGGACCGGCTGTTCCGCGGCGCGGTGTCGAACGGTGCGGTCGCCACGGCGGATCTCCCTGGGTTCCTGAGAGCCTGTGCCGACGGCCTGGCGGGCAGCCGGACCGGGATCGGCGCGCCGGGGAGGCCTTTCGGCGACCCGGCAACGCCGATCGCCTTCGAGGCGGCGCTCGCGGTTTCCGCCCTGTCGCTGCTGCGCGACGACACCATCGCGAGGCTGAGGATCTGTCCCAACTGCACCTGGCTGTTCGTCGACAGGAGCCGAAATGCCAGCCGCCTTTGGTGCGACATGGCGGTGTGCGGCAATCGTCAGAAGGCAAGTCGCCATTATCGCCGCCGCCGCATGGCGGCCAATGAGGTCAAACATGCTTAGAGGATTTTCCCGTTCGGTCGTCGTCGGTGCCGCACTGGCTGCCGCCGTCGCGCTCGGCGCTTGCCGCGACGCCGGCAAGGAGGGCGAGGGGAGGCTGTTCGAGATTTCGGGCAAGATATTTGTCTTCAACTACCGCCTCGCCCGGGCGACCTATGTGGTCACGCTGCGGCCCCTGAAGCCGATGGGAGAGGGCCAGGTGGCGGTCGCCAGCTTCCAGAATCCGGCCGGCGGCGCGCCGCTGGTGGTCGAGCAGAAGGTCTGGCCGAAGCTCGACAAGGTTACGCTGGAGAGCCCGGCGCTGACTTGCGTCGTCAAGAACAAGCCCTATGCGATCGCCATCAGCATCAAGGGTGCCGACGGTGCGGTCCTCCAGAAGATCGACACCACACTGATGTCGACGGAAGACCAGTCGGTGCTGCCCGACCGCCCGCTGGTCATCGACCAGCTCTATACGCCCAATCCCGATCTCGTCGGCCATCCCGACGGCAAGCTGCCGGGCGAACCGAAGCCGGATTGCTCGAAGGGGACCTGACGCGTCGTTGCCAGACTCGTCGCGGCGAAATTTTCGTTCGCCGGGCCACGTTAGCAGGCCGGTTTCGTACCGGATTCGGAAATGGCGGCGAACGTTCGTTGCGCGCCGCCTGGCACCTGCGATTTTGTTTGACCTCACTTGCAAGGGAAGAAAGGATGCGTCATCCGACTCCCGACGTTGGCTGCCTGCCCCCGCGCGCCTTCGCAGAGGAAATGCCTGATGACGCTGCATGATGTCGCGCTCGACGACAAGTTCGATTTGGGGAAGGAGCGCATCTTCCTATCCGGCGCGCAAGCGGTCATCCGCATGCTTCTGATGCAGCGCGAACGCGACCGTCGTGCGGGTCTGAACACGGCCGGCTTTGTCTCCGGCTATCGCGGCTCGCCGCTAGGCGGCCTCGACATGCAGCTGTGGAAGGCACAGAAGCAGCTCGCCCAGGCCGATATCGTCTTCCAGCCCGGCCTTAACGAGGAACTGGCGGCAACCGCTTGCTGGGGGGCACAGCAGACGGAACTGCTGGGCGAGGGCACCCATGACGGCGTCTTTTCGGTCTGGTACGGCAAGGGGCCTGGCGTGGATCGCTCGGGAGACGTCTTCCGTCACGCCAATCTCGCCGGCTCGTCCAAACATGGCGGTGTGCTCGCTTTGATGGGCGACGACCACATGGCCGAATCCTCGACCAATGCGCATGCCACCGAATTCCTGTTCGTCGACACCATGGTGCCGATCCTAAACCCGGCCGGCGTCCAGGAGATCATCGACTACGGCCTATACGGCTTTGCCATGTCGCGCTTTGCCGGCACCTGGGCGGCGATCAAATGCGTCAAGGACAATATCGAATCGACGGCCTCGGTCGATGCCGCGCTCGAACGGCTCGATATCGTCGTGCCGGATTTCGCCATGCCGCCGGGCGGCCTCAACATCCGCCATGAGATCGACATGCTCGGTCAGGAGGAGCGGCTGCATGAATACAAGCGCGCCGCCGCTTCCGCCTTCATCCACGCCAACGGGCTGAACCGCATCGTCTATTCCGGCGGCCGCAGCCCCAAGCTCGGTATCATCACGCTGGGCAAGAGCTATCTCGACGTCCGCCAGGCGCTCGAGGACATTGGCGTCGACGAGGCGGCCGCCAACCGCATCGGCGTGCGGCTGTTCAAGGTCGGCTGCCCATGGCCGCTCGATCTGCAGCATATCGCCGAGTTTGCACGCGGCCTGGACACCATCGTCGTCGTCGAGGAGAAGCGCTCGCTGATCGAGGTGCAACTGCGCGAGAGCCTCTACGGCACCGCCACGCAGCCCATCATCGTGGGCAAGAAGGATGAGCGAGGCGACTGGCTTTTCCCGGCCAAGGGCGCGCTCGATCCCAACGAGATCGCCATCGCGCTTGGCGAGCGGATCGTCAGGACCATCGGTCCGTCCGAGGAGATCTCGGCGCGGGTGGCCAAATTGCGCCAGTTCCAGGCAATGCTTGCCGACGCCACCGACATCGGCTCGCGCACGCCCTTCTTCTGCTCGGGCTGCCCGCACAATTCCTCGACCAAGGTGCCGGACGGCTCGATCGCCGCGGCCGGCATCGGCTGCCATTTCATGGCCCTCTGGATGGACCGCAACACGCTCGGCTTCACCGCCATGGGCGGTGAGGGCGCGCAGTGGGTCGGCCAGGCGCCCTTCTCCAAGCGCGATCACATTTTCCAGAATCTCGGCGACGGCACCTACAACCATTCCGGCACGCTGGCGATCCGCTTCGCGCTGTCGTCGGGCGCCAACATCACCTACAAGATCCTCTACAACGACGCCGTCGCCATGACCGGCGGCCAGCCGCATGAGGGCGGCCTGACGGTTGACATGATCGCCCGGCAGGTGCGGGCGGAGGGCGTCGAGCGCATTGCCATCGTCACCGATGAGCCCGACAAATATGCGGGGAAGGCGGAATTCCCGGCCGGCGCCACCATCCACCATCGCGACGACCTCGATCTCGTCCAGCGCGAGTTGCGCGGCATCAGGGGCGTCTCGATCCTGATCTATGACCAGACCTGCGCCGCCGAAAAGCGCCGCCGCCGCAAGCGCGGCACCTTTCCCGATCCCGACAAGCGCATCTTCATCAACGAGCTGGTCTGCGAGGGCTGCGGTGATTGCGGCGTGCAGTCGAACTGCGTCTCGATCCAGCCGGTCGAGACCGAATTCGGCCGCAAGCGCAGGATCGACCAGTCGAGCTGCAACAAGGATTTTTCCTGCGTCAACGGCTTCTGCCCCTCCTTCGTTACCGTGCACGGCGCCAAGATCCGCAAGGCCGAAGGCCTGGCGGGCAAGACCGATCCGCTCGAAGGCGTGCCTGTCCCTGCCGAATTCCCGCTTGGCGAGCAAGGCTGGGCGGCGATCATCGACGGCGTCGGCGGCACCGGCGTCGTCACCGTCGGTGCGGTGCTCGGCATGGCGGCGCATCTCGAGGACAAGGGCTGCGGCATGATAGACATGGCCGGCCTCGCCCAGAAGGGCGGCTCGGTGTTCACCCATGTCCGCATCGCCCGCACGCCTGACGACATCCACGCCATCCGTGTTTCTGCGGGGAAGGCCGACCTCGTGCTTGGCTGCGATCTCGTCGTATCGGGCGCCAAGAAGGTGCTGACCGCGGTGCGCGAGGGCCACACCATCTTCCTCGCCAACACCGCTGAGATCATGCCCGGCGAGTTCGCCCGCTCGGCCGATTTCTCGTTGCCGGTCGAGCGCCTGAAGAAGGCGATCCGCGCTGCCGCCGGCGACGACAAGGCACATTTCTTCGACGCCACCCGCACCGCCACCGCCCTGTTCGGCAATTCGCTCGGCGCCAACATGTTCATGCTCGGCTTCGCCTTCCAGCATGGCGGCCTTCCCCTTTCGGCCGAAGCTATTGAAAAGGCCATAGGATTGAACGGCGAAGCGGTGGCTATGAACATTGCCGCCTTCCGCTGGGGCCGCCGTGCCGCACATCAGCCGGATTTCGTGCGCGGCCTTGTCGCCCAGCCGGGCAAACCAGGGCAGGCCGCTGCTGTCGCCGAGACGCTGGACGACATCATTGCCCGCCGCGTCGCCTTCCTCACCGCCTATCAGAACGCCGCCTACGGCAGGCGTTATGCCGACAGGCTGGCTGTCCTGCGCGCCGCCGAGGCCAAGGCCGTGCCAGGCTCAACCTCGGTGACCCTGGCGGCGGCCAGGAACCTGTTCAAGCTGATGGCGATCAAGGATGAGTACGAGGTGGCACGGCTCTATACGGACGGCTCCTTTGCCGCCGAGCTTGGCAAACAGTTCCAGAGCTACAAAAAACTCGAATTCCATCTCGCGCCGCCGGTCATGGGCCGTCGCGGCAACGACGGCAAACCGAGGAAATCGAGCTTCGGCCCCTGGATGATGAAGGGTTTTCGCCTGCTGGCGGCGATGAAGGGCTTGCGCGGCACGGCCTTCGACCTGTTCGGCTATACCGAAGAGCGGCGCATGGAGCGCCAATTGCTGGCGCAATACGAGGCCGATCTTAGGCTTGTCACCAACTCAGTGGCCCCCGGCAACGTCGATGCGGCGATCGCCCTTGCCTCGGTGCCGGCGCTCATCCGCGGTTATGGCCATGTCCGGCAAGCCAGCGCAGAAAAGGCCGCCGGCGAGCGCCAAAGGCTTATCGCTCGCCTGTCGAACACGCCTTCGCGACCGGAGCTTCAAGCCGCTGAGTGATCGGTACGCGTATTTACCGATGCCTTGATTTTCCCACTCTGTCCTGGATCTGCGCGCCCTCGGCAGCCGAGCCGGCCCCACTGTTCTAAGCTTTTCTTAAGGCGGGTGTGGCATGACAGGGCCTAGCGTTGGGCCGACGATATGGGCAGAACAAAGACCGAAAACATCCCGGCGGATGTTTATATCCAGTTTGTGCGGTCGTTGTTCGACAACGCCCACATGCTGGTGATCGGCGGCGCGTGCTACTGGATCCTCGGATTCATGATCTTCTTGCACACGCGCAATCCGTTGTTCCTGGCTTTTTCCTTTGTTCTGCTGTCCATCAGCCTTTTCCGCTATTTCGGCATTCGCGGCTTCCAGAAGGCGGGCGGCGTAATAGCCGATGTCGAAGAGGCGCAGCGATGGGAGCGCAACTACATCCTCAAGGGCAGCCTGCAAGGGCTCGGGTTGGGCGCACTATGCTTCATATCGATCTATGTGTATCCCGATCCGTTCGCCGAAATGGTGGCGACGTCGCTGAGCTTGGGAACCCTGGTCACGGTTGTCGGCCGGAATTACGGATCCCCGCGCATGGTGCGGATTTTTTCCGTGACGTTCATCGGTCCGGCAGCTCTCGCACTCTTGCTGCGCATGGATCTTCCCTCGGTCGTTTTCGGGCTGATGATCATCCCGATGACTTTCATCACGATCAACAGCGCCGACCACGTCCGCAACGTGCTTTTCTCGGCGGTCATCGGCCATAAGGAAGCAAAGACGCTCGCGCACAGGTTCGATCGCGCCCTCAACACAATGTCGCACGGCCTGGTCATGCTTGACCCGGACGGCAGGGTGGCTGTGGCCAACGCCGAGGCCGCGCATCTGATGTCGCTGAGGTCGCCCGATGAGTTGCTCGGGCGCTCGATTCACGGCCTCCTGATGCGCGGCGTCGCGGGTGGCATGCTGGCGCCGAAGGACTGCCGCTATATCGAGGCGCAGCTGACGCGGGCGCTGCGCGAGGGCCGCGACCGCAAGGTGCTGGTTTCTCTCGCCAACGGCCAGCACTATGAATTTTCGGCCCGAGAAGGCAGCCAGGATCTGGGTGTTATCACCTTCGAGGACGTCACCGCCCGTGTCGAGGCGGAAGACAAGATCCGATCCATGGCGCGCTACGACAATCTCACCGGCCTGCCCAATCGTGCTTATTTCCACGAACTGGTCGGCGAGGCCATGGCCTCAGGCGACCGCGACCGTCTGTGTGGCCTGGCGGTGCTCGACCTCGACGACTTCAAGAGTGTCAACGACACGCTTGGGCATCCGATCGGAGACGGCCTGATCTACGCGGTCGCCGAACGGCTCGCCGCCATTGCCGGGCAAGGCATCACCATCAGCCGTTTCGGCGGCGATGAATTCATGGTTTTCTTCGACCGTGTCGAGGACGAGAGCCATCTGGCCAGCCAGACCGACGAAATCTTCGCAGCGCTGCAGGGGGAAGTGGACGTCGCCGGCCACGGGCTACGGATCCAGGCCAGCGGCGGCGCCGTGCTGTCGCGGGTCAGGGACAGCGATGTCGACGCCATGATCGTCAAGGCGGATCTGGCGCTCTACAAGGCCAAGGAGCTTGGCAAGAACGGCTGGCGGCTGTTCGAAGCCGCCATGGATGCCGCGTTCCGCAACCGTCAATCGATGAAGGCGGATCTGCGCGGTGCGGTGGAAAGCAAAGCCCTGCGCGTAGTCTATCAGCCGATCGTGGCGATGAGCACCATGCGTATCGCCAGCTGCGAGGCGTTGTGCCGCTGGGACCATCCCGATCTTGGGCCGGTTTCGCCCAGCACCTTCATTCCGCTGGCAGAGGAAATCGGCATCATATCCGAGATCAGCACCTTCGTGCTGGAGGCGGCTTGCGCGGAATGCGCCAAATGGCCGGACCAGACCAGCGTCTCGGTCAATCTCTCCGCCAAGGATTTCCGCAACCGCGACGTCGTCCAGAAGGTTCGTGATGCGTTGGCCAGTTCCGGCCTCGCCCCTGGCCGGCTGGAGATCGAGGTCACCGAAACGGCGTTGCTCGACGACAAGTCGCTGACGCGCCAGTACATCGAGGAACTGAAACAGCTCGGCGTGCGCATTGCCCTCGACGATTTCGGCACCGGTTATTCGAGCCTGAGCTACCTTCACAAGCTGCCGCTCGACAAGATCAAGATCGACCGGTCGTTCCTGATAGACGTCACCCAGAACCCGCGTTCGCTGGAACTGCTCAAGGGCATCGTCAACCTGTCGCGGCCGCTGGGACTTTCCGTAACCATCGAAGGCGTCGAGACCTTTGAGCAGCTCAAGATCCTGGCCTTGCAGGTCAAACCGGATCTCGTGCAAGGCTTCCTTTTCGGAGCCGCGCTTAGTGCGTCGGGTATCGAGACGATGTCGAATGTCACCTGGCCATTCGCAGCTGACCTGCGTCTCACCGGCAAACGGACAGCCAGTTAGTGTTCGAAGCTCGCTTGATTTAGATCCCCGGCTTCTTTCGATTATCGCACTGCCCTTGATGTCGACTTGTGAACTTCAGGATACCAGTCCTGCCGCGATTCTGCTTCGCGCAACGCCGTGAAAAAGGGTCTTCCTCAGAGCCCGCTTGAAGGATGAACGCAGGCGCGGGCGCCCGGCTGATCCCAAGGCTGCTGACATTCTCAGGCGCGCCCTCGTTAAGGTTAACGAAAGGTAAATCAATAACTTCCAAATTTCAGCTTGTGTCTCATTTCAACTCGAATAGCCTATTCGTAGGCGGAATTTCGAGGACAGATAATGAATGCTGCAGGGGCTGCAAGGGATACGGCTGGCGCGGTCGGATCAGCCGGGGATTCGGTGCTGAATCGATCGATGATGCAACTGCTGGAGCATGTCGATTATCGCCTCATTACCGGGGGCGAGGATTTGGAGGCGATTTATCGACTTCGCTATAAATCCTATCTGCGCTCAGGCATGTGCGGCCCAATCGCCAGCGGGATGTTCGAGGATCGCTGGGACAATCTGCCCAATTCCTACCGGTTCGGTGTCTATTTCTATGGCGAATTGGTCAGCACCATCCGCTTCCATTACATTTCTAGCGAGCACCCGAATTCGCCCTCCGTCGATGCCTATCCGGAAATACTGATCGAGCGACTTGCCCGCGGCGAAACCTTCATCGACGGAACCCGGTTCGCAACCGATCCCGACGGCGCGCCCGCGCCCGGAGTGCTGCCGTTCCTGACGCTCAGGCTTGCCATGGTGGCCTCGCTCTATTTTGGCCAGAACTCGGTGCTGACGCCGGTCAAGGTCGACCATTCCAATTTTTACGCCCGTTACTTCAATGCCGTGCAGAGGACCGAGGCTAAGGAATTTCCGGGCGTTCTCACCCGGATTGCCCTGTTCGAAATCCCTGCCGGCGAAAATATGCGCCGGACACTCGAACGGTTCCCATTCTTCAGGTCGACGCCGACCGAACAGCGGCTGATGTTTGCCAATCCGGCCATCAACCGGCTGACACCCCTATCCATCGTGCCGACGGCGAAATATCATCGCGCTGCCTGAATGGAGTTCTGCCCATCCGCCGCGGAGCTTCCCCGCGCGCTGCCGTAGCCCCGCGCTTCGTCCGGATCGTTCATCCGAAAGGAACCCGATATGACTGTTTCCACGCTCGCGCTCACTCCGCTTATCTCGTTGATCGCCGGTGTGCTGATCCTGGTGATGCCACGGCTGTTGAACTATATCGTCGCGCTTTACCTGATCGTCGTCGGCCTGCTCGGGCTTTTCCCGCACCTCGCTGGCTGAGGCCAGGAGCAGGCCGGGCGCCCTGACGTCGGCCGCAATTTCAAATTTCCCTTGAGGCAGTTGTCGGCTGCGATGCGGCAATAGCGCCATTGCTCTCGGCCCGGCTTTTCGCTATGTGCCTGAAAGATGTCTTCGAAGGGGTATTCCTATGGCTGACCACACGCCGACCGGTCCTGTAGAACTGGGCGCGAAGATGGATTACGCCGAGCATGATCGCACCTATGCGGGCTTTCTCATGCTGGCCAAATACGGATCGCTTTTCTGCGGCGCCATGCTTCTGGCTATGGCTTTCGGCTTCTTCGCGGGCGGCTTCTTTTCAGCGGTCATCCTGTTCGTCCTGATCATGGCCGTTGGCGCCTTCATTCTGCGGTAGACCTTCCAAAACCTCATTGCCTTTGACGTCGCCGGGGCCCCGGCCGACATTTTGCGCAAGCAGGTTCCAGCCGAAAGGATCATGCGGTGGGACAGACGGTTTTCATCCCTCGTGAGCTCGACGCGAACGAGCCGCGCGTCGCGGCCTCGCCCGACACGGTGAAACGGCTGGCGGGACTGGGCTTCGGCGTCGTCGTCGAGACGAGCGCCGGCACCAGGTCGCGCATCACCGATGAGGAGTTCGCCAAGGCCGGCGCCACCATCGGCAAGGCCGGCGATGCCGCCAAGGCCGATGTCGTGCTGAAGGTTCGCCGGCCGACGGATGCCGAACTGAAGGGCTACAAGCCCGGTTCGGCTGTGATCGCCATCATGGATCCCTATGGCAATGATGCCGCCGTGGCAGCCCTGGCTAAGGCCGGCGTCACCGCCTTCTCGATGGAATTCATGCCGCGCATCACCCGGGCGCAGTCGATGGACGTGCTGTCCTCGCAGGCCAACCTCGCCGGCTATCAGGCGGTGATCGACGGGGCCTCGGAATACGACCGGGCGCTGCCGATGATGATGACGGCGGCGGGTACGGTTCCGGCGGCGAAGATCTTCATCATGGGTGTCGGCGTCGCCGGCCTGCAGGCAATCGCCACGGCAAGACGGCTCGGCGCGGTCGTCACCGCCACCGACGTTCGCCCCGCCGCCAAGGAACAGGTCGCCTCGCTCGGCGCGAAATTCCTAGCGGTCGAGGATGACGAGTTCAAGGCCGCTGAGACGGCGGGCGGCTACGCCAAGGAAATGTCCAGGGAATACCAGGCCAAACAGGCGGCATTGACCGCCGAACACATCGCCAAACAGGACATCGTCATCACCACGGCGCTGATCCCCGGCAGGCCGGCGCCGAAGCTGGTGTCCGCCGCCATGGTCGCCTCGATGAAGCCGGGTTCGGTGATCGTCGACCTTGCCGTGGAGCGCGGCGGCAATGTCGAAGGCGCTCAGCCGGGCCAGGTGGTGACCACGGCCAATGGGGTCAAGATCGTCGGCCATCTCAATGTATCCGGTCGCGTCGCCGCATCCGCCTCGCTGCTCTACGCCAGGAACCTGTTCGCCTTCCTCGAGACGCTGGTCGACAAGACGACGAAGACGCTGGCCATCAATCGCGGCGACGATCTGGTCAAGGCGACGATGCTGACCGACGGCGGCAAGATCGTCCATCCCGCCTTCGCCAGGGCCGAGCAGCAGCCCCATGTCGAGCCGGCCGCCATCCAGGCCACGACCATGGTCGCCGACGCTTCGGCCAAGCCGAAGAAGGCCGCGCCCAAGAAACCGGCCGCACCCAAGTCGCCCTCGTCCAAGTCGAAAGGCATTGCGTGATGGACCAGACCTTGCAGAAAGCCCTCGACCAGCTCGACCAGGCAAGCGCTGCCGTCCGGCTCGCGGTGCAGAATCTCGCGAATGCTCCAGGCGGTGCCGAGGCGGCCGGTGACGCCGCGCATGCGCTTTCCGGCGGCGCCATAGATCCTTTCGTCTTCCGCTTCGCCATCTTCGTGCTGGCGATCTTCGTCGGCTATTACGTCGTCTGGTCGGTGACCCCTGCTCTGCACACGCCGCTGATGGCCGTCACCAACGCCATCTCCTCGGTCATAGTCGTCGGCGCGCTGCTTGCCGTCGGTATCGCGGCTTCCGGCGTTGCCGCCGGCTTCGGCTTCGTCGCGCTGATGCTGGTGTCGGTCAATATCTTCGGCGGCTTCCTCGTCACCCAGCGCATGCTGGCCATGTACAAGAAGAAGGACAAGTAGAGCGCCATGAACGCCAACTTCGCCTCCTTCCTCTATCTGGTTTCCGGCGTCCTGTTCATCATGGCGCTGCGCGGCCTGTCGCATCCGACCACCAGCCGCCAGGGCAACCTCTACGGCATGATCGGCATGGGCATAGCCATCGCCACCACCCTGGCGCTGGCGACCCCGTCCGCCGGTCGCTTCGGCCTGATCGTGCTCGGCCTCGCCATCGGCGGCGGCGTAGGCGCCGTCACCGCGCGACGCATCGCCATGACCTCGATGCCGCAGCTGGTAGCTGCCTTCCACTCGCTGGTCGGCCTCGCCGCAGTCATGGTTGCGGCCGCGGCCATCTACGCACCGGAAAGTTTTGGCATCGGCACGGATGGAGACATCCATGCCCAGGCCCTGATCGAGATGAGCCTTGGCGTCGCCATCGGCGCCATCACCTTCACCGGCTCGGTCATCGCCTTCCTCAAGCTCGATGGCCGCATGTCCGGCAAGCCGATCATGATCGGCGGCCGTCACTTCATCAACGCCGCCCTCGGCATCGCCCTGATCGTGCTGATCGTGCTCCTGGTGGCAACGGAATCGAAGCTGGTCTTCTGGCTGATCGTCGCCGCTTCCCTGGTGCTCGGCATCCTCTTGATCATCCCGATCGGCGGCGCCGATATGCCGGTCGTCGTCTCGATGCTCAACTCCTATTCCGGCTGGGCGGCGGCGGCCCTCGGTTTCACGCTCGGCAATCTGGCGCTGATCATCACCGGTGCGCTGGTCGGCTCGTCCGGCGCGATCCTGTCCTACATCATGTGCAAGGGCATGAACCGAAGCTTCATCTCGGTCATCCTTGGCGGCTTCGGCGGCGAGACGGCGGCTGCGGCCGACGACGGCATCGAGCGCACGGTCAAGCAAGGCTCGGCCGACGATGCCGCCTACCTGATGATGAACGCGCAGAAAGTCATCATCGTGCCGGGCTACGGCATGGCGGTCGCCCAGGCGCAGCATGCGCTGCGCGAAATGGCCGACAAGCTCAAGGCCAATGGCGTCGACGTGAAGTATGCCATTCATCCTGTGGCGGGCCGCATGCCTGGCCACATGAACGTGCTGCTGGCCGAGGCCAACGTGCCTTACGACGAGGTGTTCGAGCTCGAGGACATCAACTCCGAATTCGCGCAAGCAGACGTAGCCTATGTCATCGGCGCCAACGACGTCACCAACCCGTCCGCGCGAGATGACAAGAGCTCCCCTATATTCGGCATGCCGATCCTCGACGTCGACAAGGCGCGCACCTGCCTGTTCGTCAAACGCTCGCTCGGCTCCGGCTATGCCGGCATCGACAACACGCTGTTCTACAAGGACGGCACCATGATGCTGCTCGGCGACGCCAAGAAGATGACCGAAGAGATCGTCAAGGCCATGGATCACTGATCCGGATGGGCAACGAACACGGCTGACAATGAGGGGCGCAGTCGGCCCCTCCGTCGTCACCGATGGTCGGCGTTCGCGGCGACACCGCCGCGCTCCCTGTTCCAGGCGTTGATCATCGAGACAATGGCCTCCCGGATCCAGCGTTGGCCGCTGTGTCCATGAACGCGCTCGTGCCACACCATGCCCACCGCAAACCCTTCCACGGGGAACGGACACTCGATCAGCTTCAGCTCGTCGGTCCGATCGTGCACCAGCCGTTCCGGGACCAGGGCCACGAAGTCGGACTGTGCCACGATCTCGGGAACGAACAGGAATGAAGCCGCCGAGAGCACCACATCGCGGCTGTGTCCAAGTGCAGCCAGGGCTGTATCAACAGGAGTGACGAAGTCACCTCCGATCAGGGACACGATCACATGCTCCATTCGAGCATATTCCTCGACCGTGATCCGGTCCCGCAGCCGCGGATGATCGCGACGGCCGATGAGTACATAGCGCTCGTCGAACAGGTGCCTCATGCGAAGACTTGGCGGCGCGGCCTGCGGCGTCATGAGCGCCAGATCGATGTCGCCGCGCCCCATTTGGGCTGCAAGCTGCGGCAGATCAAGATTGCGCATCGCCACGCGCACCCCGGGCGCGCTCATCCTGAGTTTCATGACCAGCGGCCTGACGATCGCTGCCTGCAGGTAGTCCGTGCAGGCGATGGTAACCGTCAGCCTTGCCCTTGAGGGGTCGAAGTTTCTGTTCGTGGTGACGGTGGCGCGAACCTGATCGAGGGCGTGGCGCAAGGGATCGAGCAGTTCGATCGCTTTGGCGGTCGGCGTCATTCCGCGCTGCACGGGGATGAGCAGCGGATCGTCGAACACATGCCTGAGGCGATTTAGCTGGGCGCTGACCGCCGGTTGACTGAGGTGGAGGCGTGCGGCCGCCTTGGTCACGTTCTGCTCCACCAGCAACGCTTCCAGTGTGATCAGGAGGTTCAGGTCGAGGCGGTTGCTATCCATGGCTTGGATGGTAGCCGAATATTTTTGCGATTTCCAATATAGCTCGCGGCAACGCAAAGTCCGCCGGTCGAGAGAGAAGGGCGGCCCAGAACCGTTGCGCGCGGTAGCCATGGCTGTGCGCTCCGCCTGGAGCGCATGAGACGGGCTCCTCTTATCCCGGTCTCAAATGGAGAAGAAAATCATGACGAAGACAGTTCTGATCGTTCATGCACAACCTGAACCCACATCGCTGACGCACACCCTTGTCAATGTCGGTGTCCAGACACTTGAGAAGCAAGGACACAAAGTCCTGCTGTCCGACCTGTACGGCATGAACTGGAAGGCCACGTTCGACGAACATGATTTTCCATCGCGACTCGACCACAGCCGGCTCGGGTTCATTGCCGAGTCGGAGCATGCCTATGGCAACGGTCTGCAGACCGTGGATGTCGAAGCCGAGCAGGAAAAAATCCTCGCCGCTGACGCCGTCATTTTGCAGTTTCCACTCTGGTGGTTCGGCATGCCGGCGATCCTCAAGGGCTGGGTCGACCGCGTCTTTGCATATGGCCTGGCGTACGGTTTCAAGGGCGCCGGCAACAAATATCGCTATGGCGATGGTGCCCTGAAGGGCAAGCGGGCAATGCTGTCCGTGATGGTCGGCGGCCCGGAGAAAGACTATTCGCCGCGAGGTATCAACGCGCCGCTCGAGCAGTTGCTCTTCCCCATCACCCACGGCACGCTGTTCTTCCCCGGCATGGACGTGCTGCCCACCCATGCGGTCTACGGCGCCGTCGGCATCACCGCGGAAGGCGTGGCGGCGGCGCGGGAGAGTTGGCGTCTTCGTCTCGAAGGTCTCTTTGAGGCCCCGCCTATTCCCTTCCGGCCGCAAAACGGCGGCGACTATCCGAACGGCCACATCCTGGCCAGTCATGTTGCCGTCGGCCAAAGCGGATTGCTGGCGCATATAGCGGACAGGCAACCTGCCCCGCGGTCCGTCGAGACGGCCCCTCAACCTGTCGGCAATGAAGCGTAAGACCCACAGCATCGAACAAAAAGCCCCGCTGCCGGGCCTCTTGTTCGATGCGGGGTAGTCAATTCAGCGGCTGCTCAGGAACACCGCTTCCTCGTCGTCGCGCTGCTTGCCGCCAAGGGCTGCCGCGGCACTGGCGATGAAAGCGCCGACGACCAGCGACAGAGCGCCAAGCAGTGCGAAGGTCGCGCTGGCTTTCCTGGCGGTGTCGGCCGCTTGCTGGGCCTTCACCTTGGCGTCCTGTGCCTTTGCGAGCAACGTATCGACGCGCGTCTTGGCGTCTGCTTCGGAAAGCCCGGTGCGGGCGGCTACCAGCTGCGCAAGATAGGTCTTGTCGTCAGCCGAGACTTCTCCCGCCGCGGCACTTGCGATCAGGATGCGCGATGCCTGCGCGGCCGCTGCCGCATCGGTTTGCGGATTGGCGGCCGCCAGCCTTGCGGCATCCGCCGGCCTGAACAAGGAATCCACCAGGTAGGATGTAGCATTGTCGGTCGATGCGCCGCCGGAATTGGCCGATGCACCGGCCGAAGCGCCCAGCGCCGCGCCGGAAGCCACGGTGGAGACAGCCTGGACGCCTGAACCGACCGCCGCTGACAGGGCCGAGCCGAGGACGCCGACGACCAGCAATGTTGCCAGTGCCCAGGCGAGAAAGCCATGCGCCGTGTCGCGGAAATAGATCTCGTCGGTGTGGACGCCCACCCATTTGGTGCGCAGCCGCCCGGCAAGATAGCCGCCAACGCCGGCTGACAGCCATTGCACGACGATCAGCCAGATGGCCGTGGAAACCGCGAAGGTGGTGACTGAGGCGCTCGAACCCGCCCAAGGCGATACCATACTCAGCCCCAGGCCGGAGCCGAGAAGCATCAGAATGAAGGTCAGCGTCGAGGCCGCGAAAGCGCCGGCCACGATCGGTCCCCAACTGACGGCAGTGGCAGAGGATTCCGTCGAAACGGGATCATCGACAACCGATAGGGTCGACTGCATGGAAGCCCCCTATCGCATGAAAAGCAGGAGGAGAATGATAATCGGGATCGGAACCCCGAGCAACCAGAGCAAGATGCCGCGCCCCATGGCAGCCTCCTTTGCAAGAAATCGTGATCGATACTGTCACAATGCTTGAAAGGGTCTTCCGTTCCGGTCGGCCTTCAAATCACTTGTTGCGGCAGAAGAGATATTGGCGCCTCAACAAGGCGCGCCAATATCGCAAACTTCACCAGCGAGACTTCAAATATCGAGATTGGCAACCGATAGCGCGTTATCCTGGATGAATTCGCGCCTCGGCTCGACCTCGTCGCCCATCAGGCGCGAGAACAGGCTGTCCGCATCGGTCGCATCGCTGACCCTGACCTGGAGGAGCGAGCGCACATTCGGGTCAAGCGTGGTTTCCCAGAGCTGCTCGGCGTTCATTTCGCCAAGCCCCTTGTAGCGTTGCATCGTCAGGCCCTTGCGGCCGGTCGCAAAGACCGCGTTGAGCAGCGCCAGCGGCCCCGAAACGGTTTCGGAGACATCCTTGCGGCGCAGCACCGGTGGCGTCCCGTAAACCTCACTGAGGCGCTGTGCGTAGCGGTCGAGCTGGCGGGCATCGGCCGAATTGATCAGTGCCATGTCGAGATGGGCATATTCCTTGACGCTGCGCACCGTACGCTCGAAGACGTAGCCGCCGCTGCCCTCATTCGAGGTCGACATGCGGCCTGTCCAGCCGCGCTCGGTGTCCTCGGCAATGATGTCGAGGCGTTGTGCAACCCGCTCGGCCATGTCATTGGCGCGGCCGAGATCGCTAAAGACGTCTGGGTTGAGCCCGCCCGCGATCGCGGCCTGTTCGACGACGCCCCTGTTGTAGCGCGTGTGCAGGCCGTTGATGAGCTGGCGCACAGCCAGTGCATCGTCGATGGCGCCGCGCAGATCCTGTCCGGCGCGAACCTCGCCGGAGCCGAGCGTAAGCGAGGCCTCTTCGAGCCCCGAGCCGATCAGGAACTCCTCGAAAGCGCTCTCGTTCTTGATGTATTGCGAGCTCTTGCCGCGCGTGACCTTATAGAGCGGCGGCTGGGCGATGTAGAGATGGCCGCGCTCGATCAGCTCCGGCATCTGCCGGAAGAAGAAGGTCAAGAGCAAGGTCCGGATGTGGGCGCCGTCGACATCGGCATCGGTCATCAGGATGATCTTGTGATAGCGCAGCTTGTCGGCATTGAACTCGTCCTTGCCGATCGATGTGCCGAGCGCGGTGATCAGCGTCCCGATCATGTCGGAGCCGAGCATGCGGTCGAAGCGTGCCCGCTCGACATTGAGGATCTTGCCGCGCAAGGGAAGAATGGCCTGGTTCTGGCGCGAGCGGCCGCCCTTGGCCGAGCCGCCGGCCGAGTCACCCTCGACGATGAAGATCTCGGATTTCGCCGGGTCGCGCTCCTGGCAGTCGGCCAGCTTGCCGGGTAGCGAGGTGACGCCGAGCGAGCTCTTGCGGGTGATGTCGCGCGCCTTGCGCGCGGCTTCGCGCGCCGCCGCGGCCTGGATCACCTTGTCGATGACAATCTTGCCTTCGGCCGGATGCTCTTCCAGCCAGGTGCCGAGCGCCTCGTTGACCAGCCCTTCGACCACCGGACGGACCTCCGAGGAGACCAGCTTGTCCTTGGTTTGCGAAGAGAATTTCGGGTCGGGAACCTTGACCGAAAGCACGGCCGTCAGTCCTTCGCGGCAATCGTCGCCGATCAGCGACACCTTTTCCTTCTTGGTCAGGCCCGAAGTATCGCCGTATCCGGTGACCTGGCGGGTCAGCGCGCCGCGAAAACCGGCCAGATGCGTGCCGCCGTCGCGCTGCGGGATGTTGTTGGTGAAGGCCAGCACGTTTTCGTGGTAGCTGTCGTTCCACCACATCGCCACTTCGACGGTGATGCCGTCGCGCTCGGCCTTGATGGCGATAGGCTTCACGATCAGCGGCTTCTTGACCCGATCGAGATATTTGACGAATTCCTCGAGGCCGCCATCATAGTGCAATTCATGGCGCACGATGTCGGCATGCCGGGCATCGGTCAAAACGATGCGCACGCCTGAATTGAGGAAGGCGAGTTCGCGCAGCCGGTGTTCCAGCGTGCCGAAGTCGAACTCCACCATGGTGAACGTTTCGGCTGACGGAAAGAACGTGATTTCGCTGCCGCTGCGTCCCTCATAGGTGCCCGGCTGCTTGTTCTGCTCGTAGGTGCCGGTCACCTTCAGCGGCGCGTCGGCATTGCCGTGCGTGAAGCTCATCTCGAAGATCTGGCCGTTGCGGCGGATTTTCAGCCTCAGCCATGCCGAAAGTGCGTTGACCACGGAGACGCCGACGCCATGCAGGCCGCCCGACACCTTGTAGGAGTTCTGGTCGAACTTGCCGCCGGCATGCAGCTGCGTCATGATCACTTCGGCCGCCGAGATGCCTTCGCCGGTGTGGATATCGGTCGGAATGCCACGGCCATTGTCGATGACGGTCACCGAACCGTCGGGGTTGAGCGTCACGGTTACGAGGTCGGCGTGCCCGGCCAAAGCCTCGTCGATGGCGTTGTCCACCACCTCGTAGACCATGTGATGCAGGCCCGAACCGTCGTCGGTGTCGCCAATATACATGCCAGGCCGTTTGCGGACGGCATCCAACCCCTTCAAAACCTTGATGGAATCGGCGCCGTACTCGGCTGCCGCGCCGTTGGCGTTCTCAGTCTGGTCGCTCATGAAAACCTGTTATCTAGATGCCGCTTGTACTGCGCGAAAATTGGTCCCGAATCGGGCCTTTGATATTGCCTAGATATAGGCGCTAAAGGCGGTTTTTCCAAGGTTTGCAGGCATTTCCCCAGGACAACGAATCCGGGTTGACGGGTTGCTCTGGAGCGTTCGCCGGCGCGTTGGTTGAGAAGCATCAACCATGGATGGATATCTACCATGGCGGAGGTCACGAAGTCAAGGAAAAAAATCCTATCATGAAAAGCTGCCGGTGCCGTCTGGCCTTTTTGCCAACCTGAGTACGGAGCCCTGGGCATTTCCCAGGGGACGGGCCGACTACGGACGACGCGCGTCGATCTTCGCCAGCCGGTCCCTGAAAAACTTGATGATGAACTTGTATCTTGGCGCCAGCCGACCGCTGCGGTCGAGTTCCAGCGTTATATCGAGCGCATCGGTTTCAACGCCTGGCTCCAGCGCAACAGTTCGTCCAGCATGGTCTTGGCACCGCCCCGCACGTGTTCGCTCGGCAGGAAAGAGCCGTCAGTCTCGAGCAGTTTCTGATAGAGCGGCAAGGAAACACCTTCAGGGATCGGCATTATTCCCACGGCGGTCAGCAGCGGCTTGACCGCTTGCGCGGCGCGCAGGCCGCCGGAGACACCGCCATAGCTGAGGATGGCGGCGGGCTTGTATTTCCATTCGCGTGCGAGATAGTCGATCGCGTTGACGATCGCAGGCGCCACGAAATAATTATATTCCGGCGCCACGAACACAAAGGCGTCGGCGGCGTCGATCGCCTTCGACCAGGCCTTGGTGTGGTTGTTCTGGTAATTGCCGAGCCTTGGATGATGCGGCTCGTCCAGCACCGGCAGCTTGAAGGTGTCGATGTCGGTCAGCACCGGTTCGAATTTCCCGTGCTCGCGCGCGAATGTCTCCAGCCACTCGGCGAAAACCGGTCCGGCGCGGCCGGGCCGGGTGCTGCCGATGATGATGTTCAGCTGGTGCTTCAAGGCTGGCTCCTTCGATTGGCGGTATCCGTTGGTAACTGTCACTACGGCAGCGCGTGCCGGTGGACAAGGTGCGACGTTCGGGGGAGCGGTCACGATCGGATGAACGGCCGTCCGCCTTCACATTTCAGCCTCGGTCGCATGGACGCCCGGAGTGCCAGTCACTACATTGGTGCATCAGCGGAGCACTCCATGGATACGCAGCCCGCCCCCTTCGTTCCTCCAGCGCCGAAGCCGCGCACATCGCCGCCTTCGACGCTGGAGATGATCCGCATCGTCTATCGCAATCCGCTCGAACTGTGGGGCGAGCCAACCTACAACGAGCCGTGGATTTCGGTGAATGGTGTTGGTGGGCATCTGGTCATTGCCAACGATCCCGGCCTTATCCGCCATGTGCTGGTCGACAATGCCAAGAACTACAAGATGGCCACGGTACGCCAGAAGATCCTGCGGCCGATCCTGCGCGATGGCCTGCTGACCGCCGAGGGCGAGGTCTGGAAGCGGTCGCGCAAGGCGATGGCGCCGGTGTTCACGCCGCGCCACATTTTTGGCTTTGCCCAGCCGATGTTGAAGCGCACGCTGGAGTTCGCCACCCGCTACGAAGACGGCGGCACGTCCGATATCGCCCAGGACATGACGCTGCTCACCTACGACATCCTGGCAGAGACGCTGTTCTCAGGCGAGATATCAGGCGAGCCGGGCAGCTTCGGCAACGAGATCGACCGTCTGTTCGAGACCATGGGCCGCGTCGATCCGCTCGACCTGTTGCGGGCGCCCGACTGGCTGCCGCGGCTGACCCGCATCCGCGGCCGCAAGACCATGGCCTATTTCCGCAAGATCGTCACCGACACGGTCAAGATGCGCGAAGCAAAGTTCAGGCGTGATCCCGATGCCGTGCCGCAGGATTTCCTGACGCTGCTGCTCAAGGCCGAAGGCCCCGACGGACTGACGCGGGCCGAGGTCGAGGACAACATCATCACCTTCATCGGCGCCGGCCACGAAACCACGGCGAGGGCGCTGGGCTGGACGCTTTACTGCCTTGCCGAATCCCCATGGGAGCGCGACAGGGTCGAGCGGGAGATCGACCAGGTGCTGGCGCGCGAACCCGATCCGACGAAATGGCTCGATGCGATGCCGTTGACCCGCGCGGCTTTCGACGAGGCGCTCAGGCTCTACCCGCCGGCGCCGTCGATCAACCGCGAGCCGATCGTACCGGAGATGTGGAAGGATCTTTATATCCCAAAACACGCCGCGGTGCTGGTGATGCCGTGGGTCGTGCATCGCCACCGTAAACTGTGGGACAGGCCCGACGCCTTCCTGCCCGAACGCTTCCATCCGGGAAACCGCGAAAAGATCGACCGCTTCCAGTATCTGCCGTTCGGTGCGGGGCCGCGCGTCTGCATCGGCGCCAGCTTCGCCATGCAGGAGGCGATCATCGCACTGGCCATCCTGCTGTCGCGCTTCCGCTTCGATGCCACGGCCGAAACGAAGCCCTGGCCGGTACAGAAACTGACCACGCAGCCGCAAGGCGGTTTGCCGATGCGGATCACGCCCCGCCATCGCTGAGAGTTGCAATCCCTGCTGGAACTACGCTGCGGGCCTGCGCTGCTGGAACTGGCCGGCGGCGCGGAAGCGCCAGAGGTAGCTCGGCAGGATGCTCCCGATCGACTGCGGCTGGATGCCCAGCCCGGCGAATGTCCGGTTGGCCTTGTTGGCGGCATCCGAAACGATGTTGTGTTCGCGCAGCTGCATCACCTGATCCTTGGTCAGCAGCGGATTGGGCAACAGGCCGAGGATCGAGGCCTGGATGTTGGCCACCCACCACGGCACGGGCACCAGCAGGCGCTTGCGCTCGACCACGGCGAGCAGCTCTTCCATGCATTCCTTGAAGGTCAGCACCTTGGGGCCGCCGAGCTCGTAAATCTGGCCGCGATCGATCTTACCATCGACCGAGCGCGCTACCGCTTCGGCGACGTCGCCGACATAGACCGGCTGGAATTTGGTCTGGCCGCCGCCGATCAGCGGCAGCACCGGCGAATAACGCGCCATATTGGCGAAGCGATTGAAGAAGCTGTCCTCGGGCCCAAAATTGATCGACGGCCGGAAGATGACGGCATCGTTGATCGTTTCCAGCACGGCCTTTTCGCCAAGCGCCTTGGTGCGGGCATAGTCGGATGGGGACTGAAGATCCGCCCCCAGCGCCGAAACATGGGTCAGGCCGGCGCCGACGGCGCGCGCCGCTTCGGCCACGGCCCGTGCGCCGAACTCGTGGACGGCGGAGAATTTCTGCCGGCCGCTCTCGTGCAGGATGGCGACAAGGTTGACGACATGGTCGGCACCTTGAACGGCGCGGTCGACGGACCAGCGCACGCGCACATTGGCTTGCACCGGCTGGATCTGGCCGACATTGCCGAGCGGCTGCAGGTGCCCGGCGAGATCGGGCCGCCGGCAGGCGACCCGGATGCGATAGCCGCGCTTGGCCAGCGCGCGCACGACATGGCGGCCGACAAAGCCTGATCCGCCAAAGACGACGACGAGCTTCGGGGTCTGCAGGATTTCGGTCATGGCTGGCTCCGGCGCTCGCAAGCTTGGCTGAAGCCGTTTCATAATCCGTTTCGCGCCAAAGGCAAAGGGCGACGCGTGGTCGCTGCCATCCTTGTTTTCTGAGCAATTCCAGGAAAGTGCGAAGCGGTTTTCCCGGGAAAGCGCATGGCGCTTTCCCTTTGGAATTGCGTCAGGACAAAACCGGTTCAGAACGCCTTGCCGATGCGGGCGTCGACCGAGTGGCGGTTGCCGCCGCGAATGACGAAGAAGAGCAGGATCGCGGCCCACAGAAGCGACTTCTCGGCGCCTGAATAACCTTGGCCCATCGTGACCCAGTGGAACCAGACGGTGACCAGCAGCACGAACAGGCCGGCAAAGGCGGCCGGGCGCGTCAGAAAGCCGATGGCGATGAAGATGCCGCCGAAGAATTCGGTGCAGGCCAAAAGCAGCGACCAGAAGGCGCCGGGATAAAAGCCGAGGCTTTCGACCATCTCGGCGGCACCAAAGGGATTGGTGATCTTCTGCGAACCATGGACGGCGAGAAATCCACCGGCGACGACGCGGAGAATGGTTTCTCCACCATCGTGCAGGGCTGCGTAAAACCGGCCAAGGGGCTGGATGATGAGGCCGTTGCGGGGATTGTCCGTGCTTGCCGACATTGTGACTCCTCTGGTTGCCGATCGACTCAAAACGGCCGATCGGGTCGCTCGAAGTCAAATAAACAAAAGTTGACCAGAATGGGCAGGTTTTATTGACGCATATGGCGCGGAGGATCAGACGCAGAAAACCCCGCCGAAGCGGGATTTTCCGGGTGACATCCATGCGAAGCCAGGGGCCGACGGAGCGGCCTGACCTGAGACGGTATCAGGAGGGCGTGAAGCAAGTACGCCCACCCCAGCCCTGAACATCCGACATGGTGCCGCCGACCTTCTTGCAGGCCGCGCCGAAGTCGGCGCTGTGTTGGTCCTGGTGATTTCCTTTTGCCCTGGACAAAGCTGGGTCGTCACGACGCGCGAAAAGGTTCAGCGGCGCGAGTAAAATCGCACCGCGCCGCGCCGCAGGCGGGCAGGCTTCAGATAACCAGCTGAAATAATGGGTTATTCAGGCCGAATAGCGCTCGGCGAATTCGGAAATGCGCTGCACAACCGCTTTGGACGCGGTGATTCCGCGCGCTTGCGCCTTCTCGGCGGCTTCGGCGCGGGCACGACCGGGCACATGCACGCCGAAGCGCCGCCGCAGCCGGTCGAGCTGGCTCTTCATCCGCTGTTCGAAATCCGGATCGAGCAGCTTGGGTTCGACGGCAAGCACGAAAAGGCCGGTTCCAGGGCTGTCCGTGCCGCCGCTGAACCATGGCGCGTCGAGTGACCAGTTGGCGCCCGACAGGCCGGCCGCCAGCACCTCGACCATCAGCGCGATGTTGGCGCCGCGCTGGCCGCCGAAGGCGAGCATGGCACCCTTCATGGCGGCCGCCGGATCGGTGGTCGGGTTGCCGCTGGCGTCCAGCGCCCAGCCTTCGGGGATCTTCTTGCCGTCCTCGGCCGCCTTGCGGATATTGACGAAAGCAGTCGCGCTCGACGACTGGTCGATGACCAGCGGCGCGCCGTCGGCGGCGGGTGCCGCAAACGACATCGGGTTGGTGCAGTAGACCGGCTTGACCGAGCCCGAACCGGCAAGGACGGCCGGGCCGTTGGTGGCGGCGAACGATACCAGCCCCAGAGCGGCCAGCCGTCCGGTGAAGTAGCCGAGCGCGCCGCATGTATAGGCGTTCTTCTGCGAGAAGATGGCGACGCCGAACAGCCTTGCGGCTTTGGCGAGGTCGTCGATGGTGCGGTCGAAGCCGGTATGCGCCAGCCCGCCGCGCGCGTCGGAGAGGTAGACGGCAAGCGCCGGCCTGGTGATGACCGGATCGGCATTGCCGTCGATGCGTCCGGCCTCGAGCGCTTCGAGATAGTCGATGAAATGCGACAGTCCGACGGTCGAAAGCCCTTCCGCCTCGGCTGCTATGATCGACGCAGTGAGCGATTGCGCCGCTTCCTCGTTGGCGCCGGCGCCAAGTGCCGCCATCCGGCAGAGCCCTTTTGCCTGATCGAGACTGAGTTGCATGGTCGTCCTGAATTCCTGAGCGAATAGCGAGTAGTCGGTGCGGGATGGGGAACAAGCATAGCAGCGAGCCGTTCGCTACTCACTACTCGCTATTCGCTATTCGCTAAACCCTAACCAATCTTATTCGGAATCCGCGCCTCGATCCTGCCGAAGGCGAAGACGAGGATGCCGGTGATCGTCATGTAGATCAGCGCCAGCAGCAGCAGGGGTTCGTAGGTGAGATAGGTGTCCTGCCGCACCTTGGACGAGACGGCGAAGATGTCGATGACGCTGATCGTCGCCACCAGCGGCGTCGATTTCAGTTGCAGCACGGTTTCGCCGGTCAGCGTCGGCAGCGCACGGTAGAAGGCCTGCGGCAGCCAGATGCGGCGGAAGATCTTCCAGCGGCTCATGCCAAAGGCACGGGCGGCTTCCAATTGCCCCTTCGGAACGCCGGCGAAGGCGCCGCGCATCACCTCGCCTTCATAGCCGGCGAAGGACAAGGTCAGCGCCAGCACGCCATACGGCCAGGCTTGCCTGAGATACGGCCACATCCAGGATTCGCGGATCCACGGATATTGCGGAAACAACGAGCCGAGCCCGTAATAGAGCAGCCACAACTGGATCAGCAGCGGCGTGCCTCTGATGACCGTGCAGAAGACCTTGGCGGGTGCGGCGAACCAGAAGGAGCCGGTGGCTTGCGCCAGCCCCAGTGGCACGGCGAACAGGAAGCCGAGCGCGCAGGTGACGGCCAGGATCCACAGCGAGCGCCAGAGGCCGATCAATCCCATTTCATAATATTGCGGCAGCCAGTCCCAGCGCATGAAAAAGGCGGCGCCCAGAACAAGGCCGAGCGCGATCAGCATCAGCACGATCCGGTGCGGCTGCAGCCATAGCGATGTTCGCGCGACGACGTTGATGATGGCCGCCTCGTTCGCCATCAGCGTGCTTCCTTGAGTGAAGGCATGCCGCGCCGCGACCAGGCTTCTACCCGGCCGATGAGGAGGTTGGAAAGCAACGACAGCAGCAGGTAAAGCACGCCGGCGGCGAAAAAGAAGGTGAAATAGGCTTTGGTGACGCCCGCGGCCTGCCGCGTAGCCAGCGCCAGTTCGTAGAAACCCACGACCGCCAGCAGTGCCGTGTCCTTGGTGGCGATCAGCCAGAGATTGGCGAGGCCTGGTATGGCAAAGGGCAGCATGGCCGGCAATGTTATGCGCCGCAGCATCAGGCCGGGAGACATGCCATACGCGCGCGCGGCTTCGATCTGGCCCTGCGGAATAGCCAGGATGGCACCGCGGATGACCTCGGTCGAATAGGCGCCCTGGACAAAGCCCAGAACGGCGATGCCCGCCGCTAGCCCGCTGACGTCGACGCGCTGATAACCCATGGCCGTCAGCGCCTGGTTGATCAGGTCGGTACCGGCATAATAAAGCAGCAGGATCAGCACCAGTTCCGGCACGGCGCGCACGATCGTGGTGTAGACCGCCAACAGGTCACGCACCACCGGCCCGCCATAGAGCTTGCCATAGGCGCCGCCGGTGCCGATCAAAAGGCCGAGGCACGTGGCGCCGAGCGCGATCTCGATCGAATGGAGCAGTCCGACCAAAAGAGTCCCGCCCCAGCCGGGCGGGTAGGGCGAGAGAAGTTGGATGATGCCGGCCGCCGAGGCCGAAAGGAATGCGTCGATCAGCGTCGCCCCCGAATTGCTGGCGTCGGCCGCAGACTCAGCGGTCAGCGGCAGGCATGCGTTGCAAGGCCGTCAACGGAGGCATGGCTGCGCCGTGCCTCCGTTGCTCGCGTGCGGGCGTCAGTTCGACTGCGTCGAACCACCATAAATGTCGAAATCGAAATACTTCTTCGAGATCTCGTCATATTTGCCGTTGGCGCGGATCGTTTTGATGCCGGCGTTGATCTTTTCCTTCAGCTCGGTGTCTTCCTTGCGCACGCCGGCGCCGACGCCCGGTCCGAGCACCTCGTCATCGGCAGCGACCATGCCCTTCAGGTCGCAGCAGGCCTTGCCCTGATCCGACTTGAGGAACTCGCCAAGCGCGATCGAATCGGCCTGCACCGCGTCGAGGCGGCCGGCGGCGAGATCCTGGTTGGCCTCGTCCTGCGTCTGGTATTCCTTGATCTCGGAAGCCGTGGCACCGAAGTGCTTCTTGGCGTAGACGGCGTGCACGGTCGATACCTGGACGCCAAGGATCTTGCCCTTGAGGTCGTCCGGGGTGGCGCCGAACTTCTGGTCCTTCGGTCCGATGATCGCCGTCGGCGTGTTGTAGTACTTGTCCGAGAAGTCGATCGTCTTCTCCCGTTCCGCGGTGATCGACATCGAGCTGACGATGAGGTCGATCTTCTTGGTCGTCAGCGCCGGGATGATGCCATCCCAGGCAACAGGCGTAATGACACAGTCGAGCTTCTCCTCGGCGCACACCGCGTCGATGAACTCGACTTCCCAGCCAACCCATTTGCCCGAAGCATCCGGCGAGGTGAAGGGCGGATAGGGTTCGGCGGCAATGCCGATCTTTACCGGATCGGCCTTGGCCACGCCCATCGCGGCGACGCCCAGCAGCAGCGCTGCGGCGAATGTCTTCAAAACGGTCTTCATTTCACGACTCCCAGTTTGTTGTAGGTTCCCGGTTTCTTCGTCCACTCTCGGTCTGCTAGCCGATATTGCGGATGAATTGCTTCAGCCTTTCGGATCGGGGCGCGCCGAAGATCTGCTCCGGCGGGCCTTCTTCCTCGACCAGCCCGTTGTAGAGATAGACCACGTGGGTCGCGACCTCGCGGGCAAACTTCATCTCGTGGGTGACCAGCACCATGGTGCGGCCTTCGCGCGCCAGATCGCCGATCACCTTCAGCACTTCGCCGACCAGTTCCGGGTCGAGCGCCGAGGTCGGTTCGTCGAACAGCATGACGCGCGGATTGATCGCCAGGGCACGGGCGATCGCGGCGCGCTGCTGCTGGCCGCCCGACAGATAGGCCGGATAGACGTCGCGCTTTTCGGCAAGTCCGACGCGCGCGAGCAGCTTTTCCGCCTGGGCGATCGCGTCGTCGCGCTTGACGCCCAGCACGTGCACGGGAACCTCGATGACGTTCTCGATCAGCGTCATATGGCTCCACAGATTGAAATTCTGGAACACCATGCCGAGCTTGGAGCGGATGCGTTCGATCTGCCTGCGGTCGGCCGGAACGGTGTGGCCGTGGCTGTCCGCCCGGAGCTTGATCTCCTCGCCATTGACGCGGATGATGCCGCTGGTCGGGTTTTCCAGGCAGTTGATGCAGCGCAGCAGCGTCGATTTGCCCGACCCTGAGCCGCCGATGATGGCTATGACCTCGCCGTCGCGCGCCGACAGCGAGACGCCCTTCAGCACATGCAGCTCGCCGAACTTTTTGTGCAGGTTCTCGACATGGATGGCTTCGGCGGCGCCGTTCTGCGCCGTGTGGTTCAATGCGGGTGCGGCGCCCTGCGCCGTCATCCCTTCGACGCTCCTCGGAGCGGCCGAGTCCATCGCTGCTGGATTGTTTTACCCATTACCCGTCACTGACAGAGTTCCCATTCTCAAGATGGACCGTTCCGCTTGCCTCCGTCAACCATGGTTTTTGGACCATTGATCACGGCTGGCTGTAGTGATTAGTGGCGCACAGGACATCTCAGGAGAATTTAGTGGGCAAAACATACGGGTCGCAGTCCATGGCCGGACCGTTGAAACGCGTGCTGATGCGGTCCGCGTCGAGCGCCATGCGCCATGCCAGCGCGTCGGAGTGGCATTATGGCTCGGGTTTCGAGCCGCGCGTGGCCGCCGCCCAGCATGACCATTTGACGCAGCTGGTCACGGCCTCGGGCGCCGAGATCGAATGGCTGACGGATGCCGATGACGGGCTGGCCGATTCCGTATTCACGCATGATCCTTCGCTCGTGACCGATCACGGCGCGATCATTCTTGCCATGGGCAAGGCACTGCGCCGGCCCGAGCCCGGCCTGCATGAGGCCGCCTACAAGCGGATGGGCCTGCCGGTACTGGGTCGCATCGAGAACCCCGGCCAGGTGGAGGGCGGCGATTGCGTCTGGGTGGACGCAAACACGCTGGCCGTCGGCCGTGGCGTGCGCACCAACCAGGACGGCATCCAGCAATTGGCCAACCTGCTGGCGCCCAAGGGCATACAGGTCTTCGGCTTCGACCTGCCCCTGTGGCACGGAGAGGAGGCATGCCTTCACCTGATGTCGGTGATCAGCCCGCTCGCCGACGATCTGGCGCTGGTCTACGCCCCGCTCTTGCCGGCGCCTTTCTACCAGATGCTGCGGGCGCGCGGCATCAAGCTGATCGAGGGCGATGCCGATGAGTTCATGGCTTCCCACGGGCTGAGCCTCAACGTGCTGCCGACCGCGCCGCGCCAGGTGATCGCCGTTGCCGGTTTTCCCAAAACAGCGGCGGCCATGGAGGCGGCCGGCTGCACGGTAGCGACCTTCGAGGCGGACGCGCTCTGCATCGCTTGCGAGGGTGGCCCCACCTGCCTGACACGCCCGGTGTTGCGCCAATGACCGCCATCGGCACCACAGTCGGCGAAGCGCTCATTTCGCTGCTCGAAGCCCATGGCGTCGATATCGTCTTCGGCATTCCGGGCGTTCACACGGTCGAACTTTACCGGGGACTGGCGCGCTCGAAGATTCGCCACGTCACGCCGCGCCACGAACAGGGTGCCGGCTTTATGGCCGACGGCTATGCGCGCGCCAGCGGCAAGCCGGGCGTCGCCTTCGTCATCACCGGACCCGGGCTGACCAACACCATCACCGCCATGGGACAGGCGCGCGCCGATTCGGTGCCGATGCTGGTGATATCGGGCGTCAATGCCACGCCGACGCTGGGCAAGGGCCTGGGCCATCTGCACGAGCTGCCCGACCAGCGCGGCATGATGGAGAAGGTGGCGCTGGTTTCGCGGCGCGTCACCGAGGCCGGCGAATTGCCCGATGCGCTGGCACAGGCCTTTGCGCTGTTTTCATCCTCGCGGCCCGGCCCGGTCCATATCGAGATCCCGACCGACATCATGGTCAAGCCGGCTAACGGGGTCGCTGCCCTTTTGACGAATGCCGCACCTCCTGCGCCGGACGGCGTGGCGATCGCGATTGCGGCCGAACTCATCGCCGCCTCCCGCCGCCCGCTGATCCTGGCCGGGGGCGGTGCCAAGCGTGCCGAGGCGCCATTGCAGCGCCTGGCCGAGAAACTGGGTGCGCCGGTCGTCCAGACGACCAATGCGCGCGGCCTGCTGCACCGCCATCCGCTCTGCGTACCGGCAAGCCCGAGTCTGAAGGCGGTTCGGGCGCTGATGGCGGAGGCCGATCTGGTGATTGCCGCCGGCACCGAATTCGGGCCGACCGACTACGACGGCTATGGCGATGGCGGTTTCGTGCTACCCTCCAATCTGATCCGCATCGACATTGGGGCCGACCAGCTCGCCCGCCGCCCGGTCACGGTCGCCATCCAGGCGGATTGCGCCGAGGCGATCGAGGCCTTGCTCGCCTCGACAGGCCTCGCTCACCTGGCGGCGTCGGACGGCCAAAGCCGAGCTGCCGTGGCGCGAAAGGCGGCTTTTGCCGAGCTGAGCCCGGCCTATGCAACGCAGGTGCATGCAGTGGAAATGATCCGCGACGCCTTGCCGGGCGCGATCATCGTCGGCGATTCGACACAGCCGGTTTACGCCGCCAACCTGTATTACGATCACGACCGGCCGGGCGGGTGGTTCAACGCCGCTACCGGCTTCGGTGCGCTTGGTTATGGTCCGCCGGCGGCGATCGGCGCGGCTCTCGCCATGCCCGGCGTGCCGGTTGTCTGCCTTACAGGCGACGGCGGTTTCCAGTTCACGCTGCCGGAACTGGGCGCGGCACTCGATGCCGCGGCACCGGTCATCTTCCTGGTCTGGAACAATCGCGGCTATCGCGAGATCGAGACCTCGATGCTCGATGTCGGCGTGGAACCCGTCGGCGTGTCGCCGGCGCCGCCGGACTTCTGCAAGCTGGCCGAAGCCTACGGCATCGGCGCCGAACGCCTTGTCGACATCGATGCCTTGCCGCAGGCGCTGAAACATGCCCGGGCAACTGGACTGCCGCGCGTCATCGAAATCACGGTGGATTGATTTTTTCGGGCCTGCATCGGACCGTTCGCCGGCTTCGCTCTCCCGAGGTGTGCGCCGCGCGGCCGGCGGAATGGCTGCCCGACGCATGCAAAGACGCAACACAGCCATGTCGAGATATCTGTTGAGTGATCGTGCGAAAGGCGCGACGCTTTGCGTCGGCGCGGCAAACAAGCGACATAATCATAAAAAAGGCAGGAGCGGTCCAGGATGACGGAAACACTTCAAGGCAGGCATATCGTCGTGACCGGCGGAACCGGCGCGCTCGGCGGCGCGGTGGTCGGCAAACTGCTGGGCGAGGGCGCGATCTGCCACGTGCCGAACGCGCACGCCGCGGCACCCCAGCATTTCCCCTTCCCCGCGCATGAGAACGTCAAGCTGGCGCACAATGTCGATCTCTCGGATTCCACCAAGGTCGAGGCTTTCTACAGCCAGGTCCCGGGCCTGTGGGGATCGATCCACCTCGCCGGCGGCTACACCACGGCGCCGGTGGAAAAGATCGAATCGGCGTCCTTCGCCGAGATGATGGACACCAATGCGCGCACCGCTTTCCTGTGCTGTCGCGCGGCGGTGCGCTCGATGCTGGCGTCAGACACTGCCGGCCGCATCGTCAATGTCACCGCGCGCGCCGGGCTCGACCCGCGGCGTGGCGCCGGCATGGTCGCCTATGCCGCCAGCAAGGCGGCGGTGGCGGCAATCACGGTGGCAATGGCCGAAGAACTGAAGAGCAAGGGCATCCTGGTCAACGCCGTGGCGCCGTCGACGCTCGATACGCCGGCAAACCGCGCCGACATGCCGGATGCCGATTTCGCCAAATGGGTCAGCCTTGAAGCAGCGGCCGAAGCCATCGCCTATCTCGCCTCGCCCGCCAACCAGGCGATGAGCGGCGCGCTGGTCCCGCTCTACGGACGGGCCTGAGCCATCGGCACAGTTCTTCAGTTTCCGACGTAAGCCAAAGAAAAAGACCCGCCGGATCGCTCCGGCGGGTCTTTTCGTGAGGCCGCACGCGAGGCGTGCTGCCGATGACTGAAGCCTTAGCTGCCCTGCTTCTTCAGCGCGGCACCCAGGATATCGCCCAACGAAGCGCCGGAGTCGGTCGAGCCGTACTGGGCGACCGCTTCCTTCTCTTCGGCGATTTCCAGCGCCTTGATCGAGACCTGCAGCTTGCGGGTCTTCTTGTCGAAGGCGATGACGCGGGCGTCGACCTTCTGGCCGACGGTGAAGCGCTCGGGGCGCTGCTCGTCGCGGTCGCGGCTGAGGTCGGAGCGCTTGATGAAGGTCTCGATGCCGCTGTCGACCAGCCGCACTTCCAGACCGCCATCCTTGACGCCGATGACTTCACAGGTGACGACGGCGTTCTTGCGCAGTTCGCCCGAAGTCGACGCTTCGCCGACGGCATCCTTGGCCAATTGCTTGATGCCGAGCGAGATGCGCTCCTTGTCGATGTCGACGTCGAGCACCTGCGCCTTGACGATGTCGCCGCGGTTGTACTCTTCGATGACCTGCTCGCCCGGACGGGTCCAGTCGAGATCGGACAAGTGCACCATGCCGTCCACATCGCCTTCGAGGCCGATGAACAGGCCGAACTCGGTCTTGTTCTTGACCTCGCCCTCGACCTGGCTGCCGACCGGATGGCTGCTGGCGAAAGCCTGCCACGGGTTCTCGAGCGTCTGCTTGAGGCCGAGCGAGATGCGGCGCTTGGCCGGATCGACTTCGAGCACCACCACGTCGACTTCCTGGGTCGTCGACAGGATCTTGCCGGGATGCACGTTCTTCTTGGTCCACGACATTTCCGAAACGTGGATGAGGCCTTCGATGCCCGGCTCCAGTTCGACGAACGCGCCGTAGTCGGTGATGTTGGTGACGGTACCCTTGATCTTCTTGCCGATCGGGAACTTGGTGCCGATCTCGGACCACGGATCGCTCTCGAGCTGCTTCATGCCGAGCGAGATACGGTGGGTTTCCTGGTTGATGCGGATGATCTGCACCTTGACCGTCTGACCGATATTGAGGATTTCGGTCGGATGGTTGACGCGGCGCCATGCCATGTCGGTGACATGCAGCAGGCCGTCGATGCCGCCGAGGTCGACGAACGCACCATAGTCGGTGATGTTCTTGACGACGCCTTCGACCACCTGGCCTTCTTCGAGGTTCTGCACGATTTCCGAACGCTGTTCGGCGCGGCTTTCCTCGAGCACGGTGCGGCGCGACACCACGATGTTGCCGCGGCGGCGATCCATCTTGAGGATCTCGAAGGGCTGCGGGTTGTGCATCAGCGGGGAGACGTCGCGGATCGGGCGGATATCGACCTGGCTGCGCGGCAGGAAGGCCACGGCGCCGTCGAGGTCGACGGTGAAGCCGCCCTTCACCTGGTTGAAGATGACGCCTTCGACGCGTTCACCCTTGGTGAACTTCTCTTCGAGACGGACCCAGCTCTCTTCGCGGCGGGCCTTCTCACGCGACAGCATCGCTTCGCCAAGCGCGTTCTCGATGCGCTCGACATAGACTTCGACCGTGTCGCCGACCTTCAGCGTCGTGTCCTTGCCCTTGACGCCGAATTCCTTCAGCGGCACGCGGCCTTCGACCTTGAGGCCGACGTCAATGATCGCCATGTCTTTTTCAATGGCGGTGATGATGCCCTTGACGACCTGGCCTTCGCCGGAATGGCCGGCGGTAAATGATTCTTCGAGCAGGCTCGCGAAATCATCGCGAGTGGGATTGGCAACTGACATTGTTTCTCCTGGAATGTCCCGCATCTCAAGCGGGACGGGCGCCGTGGGTTAGCGTTGCGTTGGCCTGCCGGCGTTCCGGGCTGCAAAAGCCCTGGCCGCCTAAAGCGGCTATTCCGGCGCATGAAGAATGCTGGCAGGCTGGTTCGTGCCCGATATGGGTATTTTCTTCGCTTCCGGCAACGGAAACGCGACGGAAAACCCGGATCAGGCCTTGTCTCTCTTGGCCAGCACGTCGTCGATGATCGCTCTGGCTGCAAGAAACGCGGCTTCTATAGCCATTTCGCTGGTATCAAGCAAGTGCGCGTCGGGGGCCGGCTTCAGCGGCGAGTCGGCGCGGCCCATGTCGCGCTCGTCGCGCCGGACGATATCGGCGAGAATTTCGGTGAAATCAGCGGTGCCGCCGATGCTCTCGATTTCGGCCAGCCGGCGCTGAGCGCGCACCTCCGCGCTCGCCGTGACATAGAGTTTTATGTCGGCGTCCGGGCAGACAACGGTGCCGATATCGCGGCCGTCGAGCACGGCGCCCGGAGGTGCCTTGGCAAATGCGCGCTGCTTTTCGACCAGGATGCGCCGCACTGTCGGGAACACCGCGACTTTCGAGGCCGCCTCGCCGACAGCATGCGCCGACAACACCGCCCGGTCGAGCTTTGCCAGATCGACCTGGCGCGCGGCGGTTTCGGCCGCCGAGACGTTGTCGAGCGGCAATGCGTGCTGGATGAGCGCATAGGCCACCGCGCGATAGGTAAGGCCGGTGTCGAGCAGGTTCAGCCGGTAATGATCGGCCAGCCGCCGGGCTAGCGTGCCCTTGCCGGCGCCGGCCGGGCCGTCGATGGCGATTGTGAAGACGTGTGTCATTGGGGGACCACAATGAGGAAGCCAGGCAAGCGCCGCGATCCTTCGCGCCCCCCTCTGTCCTGCCGGACATCTCCCCCACGAGGGGGGAGATCGGCCGTCATCGCGGCCTTGGCCAATTGTCTACGTTGCAGAATTGAGCGAAGCGCCAAAACTGCCAATCTCTCCCCATGTGGGGGAGATGTCCGGCAGGACAGAGGGGGGCGCTGTCCCGCCAACGTGCCAAGGTTATTGGTTGCCACGACCGTCACCCAATCTCCGCCCCCAGCCCCTTCATCAGCCCCATGAATTCCGGGAAGCTCGTCGCGATCATTGCTTGATCGTCGATGGTCACCGGCTTTTCCGTCGCCAGCCCCATCACCAGAAAGCTCATGGCGATGCGGTGGTCGAGATGCGTCTGCACGGTCGTGTCCTGGCCGTTGGGGTGGCCGCCAAGGCCCTTGCCGCCCGGCCTGCCGCGCACCGCAAGCGAAGTCTCGGCCTCGGTGCAGTCGACGCCGTTGAGCTTCAGCCCGTTGGCGACGGCCGACAGCCGGTCGGATTCCTTTACGCGCAGTTCCTCAAGCCCCTGCATCAGCGTCTCACCCTCGGCGAAGCAGGCGGCAACTGCAAGCACCGGATATTCGTCGATCATCGACGGCGCCCGTTCCGGCGGCACGGTGACGCCCTTGAGTTCGGAGTAGCGCACGTGCAGGTCGGCGACATCCTCGCCGCCGGCATTGCGCGGGTTGAGGATGTCGATCCTGCCGCCCATCTCCTGCAGAGTGAGCAGAAGTCCGGTGCGGGTAGGGTTCATAAGCACATTCTCGATCAAGATGTCCGAACCCGGCACGATCAACGCCGCCACCAGCGGGAAGCCGGCCGAGGACGGGTCGCCCGGCACGGCGATCGTCTGGCCGGTGAGCTTGCCCTGGCCCTCGATGAAGATGTGGCGCACGCCGCGCTCGTCGGTTTCGACCGATAGATTGGCGCCAAATCCCTTCAGCATCTTCTCTGTGTGATCGCGCGTCATCACGGGTTCGATGACGGTGGTGATGCCGGGCGTGTTGAGACCCGCCAGCAGCACGGCCGATTTCACCTGCGCCGAGGCCATCGGCACGCGGTAGGTTATCGGGGCCGCGTGCTTCGGGCCATGCAGCGTGATCGGCATGCGGTCGCCCGGCGTCGCCTTCAGCACCTGCACGCCCATCTGGCGCAACGGTTCGAGCACGCGGCCCATCGGCCGGCCGGACAAGGAGGCGTCGCCGATGAAGGTCGTTTCCATGTCATAGGTGCCGACCAGGCCCATGGTCAGGCGCGAGCCAGTGCCGGCATTGCCGAAATCGAGCGGGCCTTCCGGCTGCAGCAGCGCGCCGTTGCCGGTGCCGCGGATTACCCATTCGGTGCCGCGCTTCTCGATATGCGCGCCCATCGCCTTCATGGCAGCGCCCGTGCGCATCACGTCCTCGCCTTCGAGCAGGCCGGTGATGCGGGTCTCGCCGGAGGCCAGCCCGCCGAACATGAAGGAGCGGTGCGAGATCGACTTGTCGCCAGGCACGCGTGCCGTGCCGGAAAGGGCCTGACATTTGCGGGCGGTGGCCGGCTTGGGAGCGGCGGCGTGAGACATGGAATTTCCCTGGACGGATTGCCGGCGTGCCGGCACTTTTCATTTGTTGCGGCGGTCTCGTATCACGGCGGGCGGAAATGGTCATCCCCATGGTCGTCACTTGGCGCGAGGCCTTTCAGGGCTTGGTTTTGTGACGCCGGCTTTTCGCTTTGACAGCGCCGCAAACTGTGGTTAAGGGGACCACTCTTTTATTGACGAGGCTTGCCGTGGCAAAAACCGAACTTGGCACAAAACGCATCGACCCCGAAACGGGCCGAAAATTCTACGACCTGAACAAGGACCCGATCGTCTCGCCCTATACCGGCAAGACCTATCCGCGTTCCTATTTCGAGGAAGGCAAGGTCGCCGCCATCGAGGAGGAAGAGGAAGTGGCCGAGAAGGAAGTGGACGCCGAGGACGAAGAGGGCGTTGAAGTCGTCTCGCTCGAAGAGGCGGACGAGGACGCCAAGGGCGACGAGATTCCCGATCTCGGCGATGACGAGGACGTCGATCTCGGCGACGACGAGGATGATACCTTCCTTGCCGACGAAGAGGAAGAAGACGACGACGTCGCCGACATGATCGGCGTCGGCGACGATGACGACGAGGTCTGACAGGCCTGAGACGCAAGCGTCGGCGGGCTTTCTGCGCCTGCGAACAAAAAGCCCGCATTCAAGGCTTGATATTGGCGAAAGGCGGGGTTAGAAGCCGCCTGCACTAACGGCGCGGTCTCCAACCCGCGCCGGATCTCTTCGCCGGAAACGGCGCCGGCTGACTGCCGGAAGTGGGGCCATAGCTCAGTTGGGAGAGCGCTTGAATGGCATTCAAGAGGTCGTCGGTTCGATCCCGATTGGCTCCACCAAACAGTCTCCTGCAATTCGCGCCCTGCAACTCCAATTCACAGCCAGGCGATGGTCATTTGGGCGCCCGCCTCCGTGGCGGTGTCTTGATAACCGCTTAACCTCCGAAATGATGCACCGCGTATCGCAACGATGCTGCGGCGAAGCTCCCCTGCGAGACCGCGGCTTGACCGGGGCCGCACGGCAACGGAACAAAGTGCGCTGTCGCTGGTTGAGATCCGTTGAACCAGAGCGGGGGCCATGCCCACTGATCTCACGGGGAATTCGCCATGGGAATTCTTGAGGGTGTGAAGAAAGCTGCCGAGCAGGCGACAGGCATTGCGCGACCGGGAAAGCAAGAACTCGGCGAACTGGTGAAGCCGAAGAAGCCGCTTGAATTTCGGTTCAAGGATGATGGCCTCGTGCCGAACCACCCCTTCTGGCCGTTGGTCGTCTATCGTGGCGCCGTGAAGCCGATGGGGCAATTCGACCCCGCAGCCGTGCTGGAAGAACTTTTCGAGGCCAATGGCTGGCGTGACAGCTGGCGGGACGGCATCTACCACTACGTTCATTACCATTCCCGCATACATGAGGTGCTTGGCGTTGCGCGCGGAACCGGCAGGGTTCGGTTCGGCGGCAACAAGGGGCGTATACTGTCCTTGAAAGCCGGCGACGTGGCTGTTCTTCCGGCCGGCACCGGCCACCAATGCCTCTCCGAGACTGCCGATTTCCTGGTGGTCGGCGCCTATCCCGGATCCGGCACTTATGACGAATGCACGACTGCCGAGGAACGTGAGCGGGCATTGGGAACGATTCCCAGGGTTGGCCGGCCGCGGAAGGATCCGGTCTATGGAAGCAAAGGCCCGCTGCTGTCGGTATGGAAAAATGAAACTTGAAGCCGAAGTCGGTGCCATCTTGGCTTGCGCCTGCGCCGCGTCGTCGCAGTGTGCGCCGAGATGCTTCCAGCCGTTCAAGTGTTTGGCAGGGGAACGGAACGCAAGGCAGACCCACCGAGTTTAGGGTTTATAGTTTAGGGTCATAACGTTGGAGGTGCGATATGCCAGCCAAATCCAAGGCCCAGCAGATGGCCGCCGGCGCAGCCCTTGCGGCCAAGCGCGGTGAAAAGAAAAAGAGCGAGCTGAAGGGCGCGTCCAAATCGATGGTCAAGTCGATGAGTGAGAAGGAACTTCACGACATGGCGTCGACCAAACGCAAGGGCAAGGCGGAACACGCGTCCAAATCGTGATGCAGGTTCAGCAAAGCTCTACTGCTCGATTTGCCGGGTAGTGCCGCTTGGGTTGCGACCCAGGATTGCTGTTCAAGCGGCTATCCGCAGCACGATCTTGCCGCGCGCATGCTCCTTCTCGAGGCGCTCCTCGGCTTTGGCGACCTCCTCTAGGGGATAGGTCGCCTGCACGAATGGCTTCACCTTGCCGGCGTCGATGAGACGGCCGATGTCGGCAAGCTGCGCCGCGTTTGGCTGTGCGATATAGGAAATGCCGTGTGCCTGATGCCGGCGGGCCTGTTCCGGCGAGGGCTCGGAGAGGGTGGAAACCAATCTCCCACCGGGTTTGAGCACTGTCCAGGAGCGGTCTTGCGTATCGCCAGCGACCAGATCGAACACCACGTCGACCTCTTCGACGACATCCTCGAAGCGCTGTTTCTTGTGGTCGACGATCTGGTCGGCGCCGAGCCGATGGACAAAATCGAAATCCTCGGCGGAAACGGTCGTGGCGACGAACGCGTCGGTGGCCTTGGCAAGCTGGATCGCCAAATGACCGACGCCGCCGGCGCCGCCATGGATGAGAACCCGTTGCCCCGGCTCGAGACCGCCATGGTCGAACAGACCCTGCCATGCGGTAATCCCCGCAAGCGGCACGGCGGCTGCCTCCACGTGGCTTAGGCTTTCTGGTTTCGCCGCCGCTTCCGTCGCTTTGACGACGACATATTCGGCATTGCCGCCCCGATCGGGGCCAAGCATGGCAAACAGCGGATCGCCCTTCTTCAAAGTGTGCGCCCGCGTGCCGCACAGTTCCACGACCCCGGATACGTCGCGGCCGAGTGTGACGGGCAGGTCTTCGCCCGATGTCCCCTCACGGATCTTATAGTCGACCGGATTGACGCTCGCCGCATAAACCTTGAGTGTGACCTCGTCATCACGTGGCTGAGGCATGGGCACCTCGTCCAGCGAAAGAACCTCCGGTCCACCGAAAGTGTGAACACGGACCGCCTTGATGGTCGCCATGGTTCTGCTCCTTGTCGGTTCATGATTCAGGCAGCTTCGGACGGTGCCCTGCGACGCCGGTTCCTGCCAGTTCGATAAAGTCCGTCGGCCCGTATCGGTGAGCCACTCCCGCGTGGTGCCGATACGTCAGCCATGCAGCCGGTGGCGCCTTGATCAGCCTTCAGAGCGCCGCTGCCCGCCTGCTAGGCGGCGGATTGCGTTGGCGGGTTCTGGTACATCATCCAGAGTTCGATTGCTGCCAGAACGGCGACCAGAATACCGATCACGACATGTACGGACATCGCCGTGGTCGCCTGGAAACCCAGCACCCAGGGAGAGGCGAGGACCCACAGGCCAACGATCAGGTTCACCCACTCCTCCCAAACGGCAAATGCCGCAAGGGCGGCCACGGAAAGCACGAAGATCACGATACCGCTGCCAAGGGCGTTTTGCGTCTGCGGGCCTGCCGCGAAGGCGAACATCCAGGGAGAGAAGAACAGAATTGCGCCAAGGATCAGGTTGGCTACGTCGCAGAGCCTGGCGTTTGTCCACTGGTTCATGACATCCTCCATCAAAGAGCGGTTCTGGAGTTCCGCCAACGTCCGCGTGAAGCCGCTCATCTGCATCGTGGCCGGGCCAAACTTCCGCATCGGCGGTCCAATCCAAGCTATCTAACTGAATTGCAGGGGTTTTGTTCCAATCGGAGGGGATAGCTGGATCACTTGGCGGTGATCCAAACGGCATCAGCCGTGCTTCCGAGCATCGCACCGGTGAGAATGATCGGCGCATGGCCGGATTCCTGCAAAGGAACATAGCGCGCTGGAACTACATCGCCGAGGCGCTGAATTTGCCGCCAGGCAAGCTTCAAGTCAGGCGCCTATTCGGCGCTCTGCTGCGCAGACCTCACCTGTTCGTGCCGAACTGTGATCGCGCCGGTGGGTTCCGCTTGAAAATATCTGCGCATCGGAGGCCGCCAGGAAACTGTGTGAAGCGGTTCCACGCGTCGTGCGAAACTAACGATTGGCACGCGAGCAATTGTGTGCGTTCATATGGAATGCGCCGCAAACTGGATGACAAGCTCGATTGCAAGGCATGTGGGACGATCCTGATGGACATCCCGGAAGACGCCACGGAATCGACGCCGATTCACTGCAGCAAATGTGGTGCTTATCTTGGCGAGTGGGGTGAGCTGCAGGATGATTTCTACAGGCAAGCCCATGGCACCGGCGCTTTCGACCTAAACCACGGAAACATCCTCAAAAAGTAGCGCAACGGCGCAGCCCTGAGGTGCTGCTCGACTATTGTGCTGACCGGCTTTTAAAATTGGTGTGCCTGACGCCGGATATTGTTTATCCGACGTCGCCTTCATCCGTTTCGGGATTTCGGATTTCCGAGATGCATCTCGGTCCTTTGCTGGCGTGCATCCTGGGTGACCTCGTCGGACGAATTGGGGCGGTCGCGCAAGGTTTTCGCAGCCTGTTCCAGGACATCGCGATTGGTTCCGTACTTGCGGATGAGTTCGCGCACCTCATCGGGTGTCATGTCATGCCGGTTCGCAAAATGGCGCAATTTGTTGTCGTCCGCCGAGATATGCGGACGGTCTCCAACGTCGCGTCTGGTGTCGTCGGGCATCGGTCTTACCTCTGATTGTCCAGCCCTAATGCAAACAGGATCGATGCGGATTTGTTCCGAGCGGCGAGGGTGTCTCTCATCTCGGTGACTGACTGCCCCACGTCGGCAAGGAACCGGACGGCGCGCTTGAGAAATAAGCGGCCAGCGCCCGCATGTCGGCATCGCTCAGGCCCTTCGCCACATTGGCCATGAGGCGATGATAGGCCGTGCCGCCGCGTTTTCCTTCCCCGAAGAGCATCAGCTGGTTCATGACATATCCCGCCGGCTGTCCGGTGATATCCGGATAGAGCGGATTCCGCTTCGATCCTCCGTGGCAACTCAAGCATGCCGGCACGTCCTTCGCCGGGCGGCCATGTCTCGCAATGTCTTCGCCGTCGGCAGCCGCGTTCACACCCTTGGTAGGGGTGGCAGGCCGCGCCGGGGGCAGAGTTGCAAAATGCCGGGCGAGCGCCGGCCATTGGCCGGGCTCGACGGCGGTCGTTGCCATGGCCATGATCCCGCTCGCGCGGCGGCCTTCCGCATAGGCCCTCAGGCTCTCCAGCAGATAGGTCTCGTTCTGGCCGGCGATGACCGGAACCGCCGGGCTGCGTCCCCGCCCGTCCTTTCCGTGGCAGCGCTCGCATTCGGCCACGGCCTGTTCGAGGTCTGCTGGCTGCGCCGGCGTCGCGCCTTTTTCGCCATAGGCGAGATTGCGATAGGCCGCGGCATCCATTGTCGGCAGCTCGCGCAGGAAGGCGACCATGGCCCAGACCTCGTCGTCGCGGTCCTGGGTCGGCCATGCGGGCATGCCGGTGAAGCGGACGCCATGCTGGACGATGCGAAACAGTTCGGCGTCGGTCCATCCACTGACGACTGTCGCCAGATCGGGTGGCCTGGGTAACATCTCCATGACCGTCGGCGAGCGTGCTTCGCCTGGCTCGCCATGGCAGATGGCGCAACCCAGTGCATAATGCCCTGCCGCCGGCTGGATGGCATAGCGCGGCAGTCTCTCCGGCGGCTCTACGGCAAGCGCATAGGTTCTGATTGCCGAGCGCATGGCGAAATGCAGGAACCATTCGGTGATTTTCCAGTGGCCGGTGGAGGCGCCGACGTTGAAGAAGCCGATCCACGCGACGAAGATGGCTGCGAAGGGCAGGACGGCAAACGCTGCGGCAATATGCTTCCAGTTGACGTGCATCAGCGGGCAGCCTCCCGACCGTGCACCTGAATAGCGCGTCCGAGAAGCACGACACCGCCGGCGAGATAGACCACTGCGCCTATCGACAGCATGATGACGCCACCGAGCACCTGATCCTCTTGCGGACCGAGTTCGAGGCCGAGACAGGTGGTCGTGGTCAGGCCGTAAAGTGGGCGCGGAGCAAGCGCCAGAAGCGCGCCGAGCAATGTCATGTGGATCGAGGTCAGCAGCAGGCCGAAAGCCCCGGCAATGCCTTGATGCGTCGAGCCCTTTGCGCCTGTGCCGATGCAGGCAAGCCACAGGAACAGCCCGGCCGCGAGGAAGCTCGCTTGCTCGATAACCGCCGCCAGGACCGTCGCCTGTGCGAGCGCGCGCATGATTGGAGCGTGCCAGGCCCAGACGATCATCAGCTCCACCAGGGAAGCAAGGATCGGCAGGGCGAATGCCGCTGTTCGGTCGGCACCCGCTCGAGCAGGCAGCAAAGCCCGGCAAAAGTCCAGACGCGTGCCGCTGATTCCCACCGCCAGAAGCGGCGCGGCGATTGCGACCACTCCCATATGCGACAGCATGTGGGCGGCAAAAGAGCCTGGCGATGGGCCCAGCAGCGGTCCAGCCCAGATGACGGCGAGCAGGCCGATGCCTGACAGGAGGGCAACGCGCTTCATCGCAGGCATTCCGTCATGAAAAGGGCAGGCAGCGCGACGAAGATCACCGCTACAAAGCTCAGCCCGCAGAGCAAAAGCGTGGCGAAGCCCTGGAACAGGCGCCGGTCCCGCCGCGTCGCATCGTCATGCGGCGGGTCCTCCGCGCCGAAACCCCATTGCCGCCAGGCAAGCCATGCCGAAAGCAAAATGAGAACAAGCGCGACTGCGGTCAGGGCGCCGATGCCGCCGCGCACGGCCCCGAAGCCGAAACCGAACAAGCCAGGCTTGGCGCAATAGATCGCGGCGCCGACATAGCAGACCAGGAAGTGAACCGCCCAGATGATTGGCGCCGTGAATAGCGTCCAGAGGGTTTCCATTTCCCTGGGCAAGAGACGCATCGCAGCCTCACATCGCCATCGGGAAAAGGCCAACGACGGTCAGGACCGTCGCCGCGGTGACCAGCAGGAAATGCCAATAAAGCACCACGTTGTGGAGATCCATGTCGTACTCCGGCGTCAGTCGCCCCGCGACGCTGCGTGCCAGGCAGTAGAGCTGCATGACCGCGCCCAGTGCGGCGTGGGCGAGCACCCAAAGGACAAGGATCCAGACGATCGCCGGATAGACATGCCGCACAGGATCCATGTCGTACGACCACGGGGCATAGGCGGCGGCGGCCGAAGCCGCGATTGTGAGCGCGCCCGATAGCGCCAGGCAGGTCCGCAGGGCCGTCGTTGCGCCGCGGCTGTTCATGGCTCGCGCTGCGAGCATCAGCAGCCATGCGGCCGCGAACAGCACCAGCGCCGCCATCGGCCAGAATGCACCTGGCCCGGCAATGCCGGCGGTGAAGTCCGGATGGATCGTCCAGTAGAAGAAATAGCCGAAGATCAGGCTGGCGAGCGCGGTTCCGTCACCGGTCATGGTGATGAACATAGCCCACCAGCCAGCCGACGCCGGGCCGGAGGAATAGAGCGGCAGCGTCAGCCCAAGCCCGACGTTCTTTTCCGGCTTTTCAGGGATTTCCCCGGTTCCGGTCCACAGCCAGTAAACGATCGCGCAGAAGGCGATGATCCCGCAAGCGAGCGTCGCGAGCCACCAGTGGAAGGTCAGCGCGATGAACACGGCGCCGAGCGAAAAAGCCGAGACGATCGTCACATAGGCGGTGCCGCCGACCCTGAGCACCTGGAGCGGGTTAGCATCGAGCACGGATGTGACCAGGCCTTCGCGTCGGCCTTCCTCGGCATCCGGAAGATAGAACCGGCCGAGGTTGACGTCGCGTGCCAGTGTTTTCTGATCCCACAGGGGATAGCGGCTTTCGATCTGCGGGATGGAGCGCACGCCCCAGTTCTCCTCCGGCTCGGTGATCCATTCCAGCGTGCCGGCGTTCCATGGATTGACCTCTCCGCGCGGCTCCCGGTGTTTCGGCCGCAGCACGTCGACGACGACGACAAGCACGCCCGTGGCGAAGATAAACGCACCGAGGGTCGAGATCAGGTTGAGCCAGTCCCAGCCGAGCCCGGAAGGGTAGGTGAACACGCGGCGCGGCATGCCGCGCAAGCCGGATATGTGCATGGGGAAGAAGGCGATGTTGAAGCCGGCGAACATCAGCCAGAAGGCGATCGTGCCGAGCCGTTCCGACAGCTTTCTGGCATCGAGAAGCGGATAATAATAATATACGCCGGCAATGACCGGGAACAGCATGCCGCCGGCCAGCACGTAGTGCAGGTGCCCGACGACGAAATAGGTGTCGTGCGCCTGCCAATCGAACGGCGCCAGCGCCACCATGACCCCGGTCAGCCCGCCGATGATGAAGATAGCGAGCCCTCCGGCTCCGAACAGCATCGGTACCGAGAAGATCACACGCCCGGCGAGCATGGTGGCGATGAAGACGAATATCTGCACGCCGGTCGGGATCGCGACCGCCTCCGATGCGGCTGAAAAGAAAGCCAGCGAAATCTGCGGCAGGCCGGTGGCGAACATATGATGCACCCACAGGCCGAACGACAGGAAACCGGTGCCGACGGCTGCCAGCACGATCCACGAATAGCCCACGATCGGCCGCTGCGCGAATGTCGGAACGATCATTGCCATCAGGGCGATCGCGGGCAGAAAAATGATGTAGACCTCCGGGTGCCCGAAGATCCAGAACAGGTGCTGCCACAGAAGCGGATCGCCGCCCCGTGCCGCGTCGAAGAACGGCCAGTCGAACATCCGTTCCATCTCGAACAGGAGATCGCCGGCGATCAGCGGCGGAAAGGCGAACAGGATCATGCCGGCGACGATCAGCAGATACCAGGCAAACAGTGGCATCAGGTTGATGCGCATGCCCGGCGCGCGGCATTTCATGATGCCGACGATAAGCTCGACCGCGGCGGCGATCGAGGCGATCTCGATGAAGGAAAGCCCGAGCAGCCAGATATCGGCGCCAATACCGGACAGTTCCTTGTCGGTGGAGAGCGGCGGATACATGAACCAGCCGCTCGAAGGCGCGGCGTCGAAAAAGATCGAACCGCAGACGAAGATGCCGCCAACAAGAAAGCTCCAGAAGCCGAAGGCGCCGAGGCGCGGAAACGGCAGTTCGCGCGCGCCAAGCATGGGCGGCAGCAAAAAGATCGCCACCGCCTCGAAAATCGGCACGGCGAACAGGAACATCATTACCGTGCCATGCAGCGTGAAGGCTTGATTGTAGAAATCGGCGGACAGGAAATCGTTCTCCGGGACCGCCAGTTGCAGCCGCACGAGCAGCGCCAATATGCCGGCGAACAGCATGAAGCCAAACGCGGCCGAGGCGTACCAGAGCCCGACCTGGTAGTTGTTGACGGAAGTCCAGTAGCGCCAGCCGGTCGGATTGGCCCAGACCGAGCGCAGCCGTTTCGTCTGCGCCTCGTGCCGGCCGGTCGCAGGCTTTGTGTCGACGGCGCTCATTCAAGGCCCTTGAGATATGTTGCGATGGCGCGGATGTCCTCGGGCGGAAGCATGCGGAAAGCGGGCATCTTCGAGCCCGGTTTGATTACATCCGGCTCGAAGATGAAGCGGGCGATCGCCGCCGTGGTGTTGGGCAGGATGCCGGCGGCGATGGTTTCGCGCGAGCCCATGTGGGACAGGTCCGGCCCGATGAGCCCCTGCGCCTCGGTGCCGTTGATCCGGTGGCAGGAGGCGCAGCCATGCTTCATGAACAGGTCGACGCCGTTCCCTTCCGAGGCATCGGACGGCGCTGCCTGCTCGGCGAGCCAGCTCCGAAAACCATCCGGCTCCATGGCGACAGCGGAGAATGCCATCAGCGCATGCGATGGCCCGCAAAATTCCGCACACGGGCCGCGATAGTTGCCGGCCTTCGTGGCGACGAGCGATAGCCGGTTGGTCCGGCCGGGAACCATGTCCATCTTGCCGCCGAGTGCGGGGATCCAGAACGAATGGATCACGTCCGCACTGTTCAGCGTCAGTTCGACGCGCTGGCCGACCGGAAGCCTGATTTCATTGGCCGAAATCACGGACGTCCCGTCGTCCAGGCGATAAGCGATGCGCCACCAGAACTGCTTGCCGGTGACTTCGATGCGCAAAGGTTCTCCCCTTGCCGCCAAAGCCGCCGGACGCAGCCCCGGCATCAGCCATAGCGCGTATGCAAGCAGGATCAGCAGCGTTGCCGACGGGAAGACCGCGCCGCCCCACACGATCAGCCGGTGTGCACCCGTTTCGCCGAGCGGCGATCGTCCCGGCCGAGCGGCATGGAGCAGCACACATATGACCGCCGACCATATGACCAGGCCGCCTGCCGTCATCGCCCAAAATAGCTTGGCGATCTCGGCCGCTTCGTCGCCGGCGGGATCAAGCGATGACTGTATTCCGGAACAGGCCGAGAGAACGAGCGGACAGGATGCAGCGAAAGCGAGCGGCCAAGAACGAGCGACACCGGAGCTTGGCGTTCCTCGATCCGGCCGTGACTTTTGCAGGCTCAAAAGAGCGAACGCCATGTCGCGCCAATCGCTGGGCTTAGCGTGGGTGGCATGAAGTCGATCCTTGTGGGTCCGTCAGGCAGTCAGATTTCCTCCGCGGCATGAAGCAACTCGACCACCTCCTCGTCGGAGGTCTGTTCGAAGTCGACGTAGTAGGAGCCAACGGTTTGAAATTGCGCCGGCGTGCTGAGGCAGACCACCTCATCCGCTTCGGCACGCAGCGTCTGGATTACCTCCAGCGGAGCGACCGGAACAGCAAGCACCGTCCGCGCTGCCCCGGATTTCTGCACGGCCTTCAGCGCCACGGCGGCAGTGCTGCCGGTGGCGATGCCATCATCGACGACAATGGCGGTTCGATGCTCTACCGGGATTGCGGCACGTCCCCCGAGGTAGCGCTCCCGCCGCCTTTCGATTTCGTGCAACTGGCGAGTTTCTTCCTTTTCAATGTAGTCTGACGAAATGCCGAGCATCCGTAGGGCATCGTCGTTCAGAAGGAGCTGCGGGTCGTTGCCGTCGACCACGGCGCCCACACCGAACTCCGGATGCTCTGGAGCGCCAATTTTGCGAACGAGCAGAATATCCAGCGGTGCATGGAGGGCCTTTGCAATTTCGAAGGCAACCGGAACACCGCCGCGCGGCAGCGCCAATACGATCGGATCGGCCCATTTGGTCTTGGCGAGTTCGTTTGCGAGCCTTCGGCCTGCCTCACGTCGGTCGAGAAACCCGCCCTCAATCGCGAGCATTTGGCTGACTCCTCCGTTGAGAGACCTTTCCGGCCCACAGTGCCGGTCGCGCATTCCTGCGGACTTCGAGGATTGATCGACCCAACGGAGCAAGACGCGGATCGTTCCGCACGGACTGCAATCACCAGCACTGGAACATTCGCGATTGGCTGCGGTTAGGTCGTCCGCTGCCGGAACCCGCGAAAAATCGGAATCGCGCGGCTCCGCATGGTCGGCGCCGAACGCGGCGCAGAAGGCGAAGTGCATGTGTATCGAAGATCCGACCATCCGAGCAAAGGAGGCTGGTCATGCCGAAGCAATCCGAAACCCAGAAGGCGACCGTCGGGCGCGTCATGCATGAATACAAGCACGGCGAACTCAAGATCAGGGGCAGCGGTCCTAAGGTGAAGAATCCCAAGCAGGCGATTGCAATCGCGCTGCACGAGGCGGGTGCCACAAACCAGGAAAGCCCGAAAAAGAATAGGCAGAACCTGCGCAGGACCAAGGCGAAGGAGCAAAGAGGCGAAACCGCTGAAGCCGAGAAGGAAGGAAAGGCTGCCCAGAACCGCACCATGAAGGCGGCGACGACGCGCGGGCGCTCCTCATCCGACGGCGGCAAGAGCAAGCAGGATCTCTATGCGGAAGCCAGGCGCCGGGACATTCCCAACCGCTCGAAAATGTCCAAAGCCCAGCTCGAGCGGGCGTTGAGCCACTGAGCCGTTGGAATTCCCCGGCTCGCAGGCGCCACGCGGGCTTGCCGCACAACCCGAGCCGACTCTGCCTCTGTCGACGGCAGCTGCGGCGATCACCACTCGGCGAAAGAGCCGTCCTTGTGGCGCCAGACCGGGTTGCGCCAGCGGTGGCCTTCCCTTGCTCGCTCCTTGACATAGTCCTCGTCGATCTCGACGCCGAGGCCCGGGCCGTCGGGAATGGCGACATAACCATCCTCGTAGCGAAAGACGTTCTTGTTCGCGGCGTAGTCGAGCAGGTCGTTGGCCGCGTTGTAGTGGATGCCGAGGCTCTGCTCCTGGATGAAGCAGTTGTAGCTCACCGCATCGAGCTGCAGGCATGCGGCGAGCGCGATCGGTCCCAGCGGGCAGTGCGGCGCCACGGCGACGTCATAGGCCTCCGCCATCGCCGCGATCTTGCGGCATTCGGTGATGCCGCCGGCGTGCGACAGGTCGGGTTGGATGATGTCGACGACGCCTTCCTCGAACACGGACTTGAAATCCCAGCGGCTGTAGAGGCGTTCGCCGAGCGCGATCGGCGTCGAGCCAAGCGCGGCGATCTCCTTCAGCGCCTCGCGGTTTTCGCTGAGCACCGGCTCCTCGATGAACATCAGCCGGTAGGGCTCCAATTCCTTGACCAGGATACGCGCCATCGGCCGATGCACGCGGCCGTGGAAATCGACGGCGATGCCGATGTCGGGCCCGACCGCCTCGCGCACCATGGCGACGCGCTCCACCGCAGCGTCTATTTTGTCGTGGCTGTCGACGATCTGCAATTCCTCGGTGCCGTTCATCTTGAGCGCGAGGAAGCCGCGTGCGACCACCTCCTTGGCGCCCGCCGCGACCTCTGCCGGCCGGTCGCCGCCGATCCATGAATAGACCTTGATGGTGTCGCGCAGCTTACCGCCGAGTAGCTCATGCACGGGAACGCCGAGCGCCTTGCCCTTGATGTCCCACAGCGCCTGGTCGATGCCGGCAATGGCGCTCATCAGGATCGGCCCACCGCGATAGAAACTGCCGCGATGCATCACCGTCCAATGGTCCTCGATCAGGCGAGGGTCCTTGCCGATGAGATAGTCGGCCAGTTCCTTGACCGCCGCCTCGACGGTCAGAGCCCTGCCTTCGACGACCGGCTCGCCCCAGCCGGTGACGCCGGCGTCGGTCTCGATCTTCAGGAACAGCCAGCGCGGCGGAACGATATAGGTGGTGAGCGCGGTGATTTTCATGCAAGGTCTCAGTTGTTCTTGAGTTTCTTGGCGCTGACGAGATCGCGCGCCGCGAGGTCGAGAATTCTATTCGCCGCGCCACGCGCGGCTTCGGCATTGCGCATGCGCAACGCCTCCACCACCTCGCGATGCGCCGCCACGGCTTCCATGCGCCGGCTGAGCGAGATGGTTGCCGTCGCCTCCAGCGAGAATTTGAGCCCGGTATCTATCAAATTGCCGATCTGGCGAAAAATCGGGTTATGGCTTGCGGCATAGAGGATCTGGTGAAAGGCGATGTCGCTGCGCGAGAAGGTGACAAGGTCCTCGCCGGCGCCCGCCATGCCTCGCCACGCTGCTTCGAGGTTGGCGATCTCCTGCAGCGTCGCGCGGTTGGCGGCCAGTTCCGCGACCAGCGGTTCGATGGCGCGGCGCGTTTCGAGGATGGCATCGAACAATTTGTCGTCCAACGCATGCGGCGCATGCCACGCCAGCACTTGCGGGTCGATGATGTTCCAGTCGTCTTCGTTGCAGACGGTGGTGCCGACACGCGGCCGCGACAGCACCAAGCCCTTGGCTGCCAGCACCTTCAGGGCTTCGCGAATGACGGTGCGGCTGACGCCATATTCGATCCCAAGATCGTTTTCGGTGGGCAAGGAGGAGCCGGCCGGATAACGACCGGAAAAGATATCCGAGGCGATCGCCTTCGTCACGTCAGGCATGACGCGCGGGCGTCGAGCGGTGGTATCGCCTTGCGCCTTCTTCAAACTTTCGGTCACCTCAGCCCTCCTCCAAGGCGGCGAACCGCTGGTCTCGCACCACCGGCCCGGCCTTACCGGATGCGGGTGATTTGCGCCAGGGTCACTGGTCAGTGCATGTATCCCAATTATCATACCAGATCAATTGACGAGTATGATAAAAACAATTAGAGACTCCGGTGCCCGGGCTGAGTGTCCGGCCTATCGCTGGGAGGTAATCATGCGACTTTTGAAGACCGCGCTCGTCGCGGGCGCGCTTGCCGTGCTGTCCATCACGACCATCGCTGCATATGCTCAGGACGCCAAGATCGGCTTCATCGTCAAACAGCCCGAGGAGCCGTGGTTCCAGGACGAATGGAAGTTCGCCGACCAGGCTGCCAAGGAGAAGGGTTTTACCCTCGTCAAGATCGGTGCCGAGGATGGTGAGAAGCTGATGTCGGCAATCGACAATCTCGGTGCGCAGGGCGCCCAGGGCTTCATCGTCTGCACGCCGGACGTAAAGCTCGGTCCTGGCATCGTCGCCAAGGCCGCTGCCAACAATCTCAAGCTGATGACCGTCGACGACCGCCTGGTCGGCGCCGACGGCAAGGCGCTGGAAGACGTGCCGCATATGGGCATCTCGGCAACCAAGATTGGTGAGGCCGTCGGCCAGGCGATCGTCGATGAAATGAAGGCGCGCGGCTGGAAGGCCGACGAGGTCGGCGCGATCCGCGTCTCCTATGACCAACTGCCGACGGCGGTCGACCGCGTCGAAGGCGCCATCTCGGTGCTGAAGGCGAACGGCTTCAAGGCCGAGAACATTTTCGACGCCCCGCAGGCCAAGACCGACACCGAGGCTGCCCTCAATGCCGCGACGGTGGTTCTCAATGCTCATGCCGGCATCAAGAAGTGGGTGTCCTTCGGTCTGAACGACGAAGCCGTGTTGGGTGCCGTGCGCGCCTCCGAAAGCGTCGGTATTCCGGCCGACGGCATGATCGGCGTCGGCATCGGCGGCGCGGATTCGGCGATCAACGAGTTCAAGAAGCCGACCGCTACCGGCTTCGTCGGCACGGTGATCATCTCGCCGAAGCGCCATGGCTATGAAACGGCGCTCAACATGTACGATTGGGTCGCCAACAACAAGGAACCGGAGAAGCTGATCCTGACTTCCGGCGCGCTCGCCAAGCGCGACGATTATCAGAAGGTCCGGCAGGGCCTCGGCATCGAATAGTCCTCCCTGTAAAAACAGGCGGCGGCTCATCCCGCCGCCTGTTTTCGTGGCACTAGAAGGATCGAAGCGGTGTCCTTTCTCGAATTCTCGCACATCACCAAGACCTATCCGGGCGTCAGGGCGCTGTCGGACGTCTCGTTCGGCGTCGACAAGGGCGCGGTGCATGGCCTGATGGGCGAGAACGGCGCCGGCAAATCCACCTTGATCAAGATCCTGTCGGGTGACCAGCATGCCGATGCAGGCGAAATCCGCATCGACGGCAAGGTCCAGGCCTATGCCTCGACCAGGGATGCCTTCGACAATGGTGTCATCGTCATTCACCAGGAACTGCAACTCGTCCCGGAGCTGACCGTTGCCGAGAATCTCAGCCTCGGTCGCTTTCCCGCCAGCGCCGGCATCATCGCCGGCCGCAGGATGCTGGAAGATGTCGGCGCCAAGCTGAAATCGGCCGGCATCGACATCGACATGCGCCGCAAGGTCAAGACGCTGTCGATCGGCGAACGCCAGATGGTCGAGATCGCCAAGGCGATCATGCTAGACGCGCGCGTCATCGCGCTGGACGAGCCGACCTCCTCGCTGTCCTCGCGCGAAAGCGAGATCCTGTTCGCTCTGATCGACCGCCTGCGCGGCGAGGGCAAGGTCATCATCTACGTCTCGCATCGGCTCGACGAGGTGTTCCGGCTCTGCGACAGCCTGACCGTGCTGCGCGACGGCAAGCTCGCGGCGCACCACGCTTCGCTTGAGCACGTCACCCGCGACCAGGTCGTCGCCGAAATGGTCGGCCGCGAAATCTCCGATATCTGGGGTTTTCGCCCGCGCAAGACAGGAGACGTCCGCCTGAAGGTCGACAATCTCAGCGGCGCCAAGCTGAAGACCCCGGCCAGTTTCGAGGCTCGCGCCGGCGAGATCGTCGGTTTCTTCGGCCTGATCGGCGCCGGGCGCTCGGAACTGATGCGGCTGGTCTTCGGCGCCGACCCGCGTTCGGACGGCGTCATCAGCGTTGACGGCAAGATGGTCCATGCCGCCGATCCGCACGGGTCGATCCGGGCCGGCATCGTGTTGTGCTCGGAGGACCGCAAGCATGACGGCATCATCCAGGGCCGCTCGATCGAGGAGAACATCAACATTTCGTCGCGACGCCACCACACCCGCTTCGGGGTGCTGAACCGAGCCAGCGAGATCGCGACCGCCGAAACCTTCATCAGCAAGCTCAAGGTGCGCACGCCCTCGCGCAAGCAGGACATCATCAATCTCTCCGGCGGCAACCAGCAGAAGGTCATCCTGGGCCGCTGGCTGTCGGAGCAGGGCGTGCGGGTCCTCGTCATTGACGAGCCGACGCGCGGCATCGACGTCGGCGCCAAATCCGAGATTTATGAACTGCTCTACCAGCTTGCGGAGGACGGCATGGCGATCGTCGTCGTCTCGTCCGAATTGCCGGAAGTGATGGGCATCTGCGACCGCATACTGGTGATGTGCGGCGGACGCATCGGCGCCGAACTCACGCGTGACCAGTTCGCCGAGAGGGCGATTCTGGCGGCGGCCCTTCCCGACAAGAAAACCCCCGACGCGATCGCATCCTGAGGACATCCGCCATGACCGTTCAGTTGAAGAAGATCCTGCTCGGCGAACAGGGACTCGTCGTCATCTTCGTCGTTGCCTTCGCGGTTGTGTCGCTGCTGGTGCCGAATTTCCTGACCGACCGCAACATGCTCGGCTTGCTGCAGTCGGTGGTCACCGTCGGCATCGTCGCCTGCACCATGATGTTCTGCCTCGCGGCGCGCGACTTCGACCTGTCGGTAGGCTCGATCGTGGCATTCGCCGGCATGGTCGCGGTGATGGCGTCGAACTACACCGGATCGATCGTGCTGGGACTTCTGGCGGCAATCGCCTGCGGCGGGCTTGTGGGTTTCATCAACGGCGTCGTCATCGCCAAATTCCGCATCAACGCGCTGATCACCACGCTTGCCACGATGCAGATCGTGCGCGGCCTGGCGCTGATTGCGTCCGACGGTCGCGCCGTCGGCATCAACAGCCCGGATTTCTACCAGCTGGCGCTGTCGAAATTCCTGGGCATACCGACGCCGGTCTGGGTGCTCGCCATTCTCTTCGGCATCTTCGGCTTCGTCTTGAACCGCACGGTTTTCGGCAAGAACACGCTGGCCATCGGCGGCAATCCGGAGGCCTCGCGTCTTGCCGGCGTCAGTGTCGACCGAACGCGCATCTGGATCTTCGCGCTGCAGGGCGTCGTCTGCGGCATTGCCGGCATCCTGCTGGCCTCGCGCATCACCTCGGGCCAGCCCAACGCAGCGGTCGGGCTCGAGCTTTCGGTCATCTCGGCTTGCGTGCTCGGCGGCGTCTCGCTTGCCGGTGGCCGCGCCACCATGTCGGGCGTCATCGTCGGCGTACTCATCATGGGAATAGCCGAAAACGCCATGAACCTGCTCAACATCCCGGCCTTCTACCAGTATATCGTGCGCGGCGTGATCCTGCTGCTCGCCGTGCTGCTCGACAATCTGCGCTCGTCGGCATTGGGCCGCCGCTGAGCGGGGGAGGCAAATGTCGTCCTGGATCCGCATTGACAGCGATCGGTTGAGCGTCTCCATCAGCCCGCTCGGAGGCGCGATCGTCGCGGGCCATACAGCCGAGGGTGTGCCATTCCTGCGCCCCTACGGGAGCAAGGCCGAATTCGATGTCGCGAATTGCGCCTGCTTCCCGTTGGTGCCGATCGGCAACCGCGTCGAAGGCAACGCCTTCTCCTGTGGCGGCCTTACATTCCACTTCGCCCGCAACGCCGCCGACCCCTTGTACATTCATGGCGATGGCTGGCTTGGCGCCTGGACGGTGGAGCAGAGCAGCGCCGACAAGGCCGTGCTGGCCTTCGACAAGCCGGAGAGCGCGGGTTCGCCGTATGCCTATCGCGCGCGGCAGTCTTTCCGGCTCGCCGGCCCGCGCCTGGACCTCACTTTGTCCGTTGCCAACACCGGCGAAACGGCATTGCCGTTTGGCCTCGGTTTTCACCCGTTCTTTCCGCGCACGCCGCTGACGACCCTCTTGGCGCCGGCAAGCGACTGGTGGAGCGAACGTGGCGGGCACCTGCCCGGCGAGCGGATCGCCCTTGCGGACGAGGTCGACTTCTCGACGCCGCGCCGATTGCCGGACCGCTGGCTGAACAATGCATTCGAAGGCTGGAGCGGTGTTGCGCGCATCGTCTGGCCCGAACGAGCACTCGGGCTCGACATCGAGGCAAGCCAGGCGCTCCGTCGCTACATGCTTTATGCTCCGGATGGCGAACGCGACTTTTTCTGCTTCGAGCCAATGAGCCATACTCCCAATGCGCTGAGACATTTCGGGACCGATCCCATGGGGCTGCGCATGCTGAACCCCGGCGAAAGCTTCAGCGCGGGGTTCGCAACGAGCGTTGTAGATTGGAGTGACCACGATGGCTGAGCGCCTGTCCGGCAAACGCATCTTCCTGACGGGTGCCGCGCAGGGCATCGGGCTCGCCATCGCAGAAGCCTGCCTTGCCGAAGGCGCAAGGCTATTCCTGGTCGATCGCGACGGCGCGCTGCTGGACAAGACCGTCGCCGGCTTGGCGGCAGCGCAAAGTCATGTCGGACATGTGGCAGCCGACGTCAGTGATGCCGCCGCGATTGCCGCTGCCGTCAAGCAGGCCGATGATGAGATCGGCCCGGTCAACGCTCTGATCAACAATGCGGGGATGAATGTGTTCTCGACGCCGCTGGATACGACCGAGGAGGAGTGGAACCGCAATTTCGACGTCAACGTCAAAGGCGCGTGGATTTGCAGCAAGGCGGTGCTGCCGGGCATGCGCGCGAGCGGCGGCGGCGCCATCCTCAACATCGCTTCGACGCACAGCTTCACCATCATTCCGCACACCTTTCCCTATCCCGTCGCCAAGCACGCGCTGCTCGGCCTGACCAAATCGCTGGCGCTCGAATATGCCGGGCAAGGCGTCCGCGTGAACGCACTGGCGCCAGGCTATGTCGAGACGCAAAAGGTGACGGACTACTGGAACAGCTTTGCCGATCCGGCGGCAGCGCGCGCCAAGACGATGGCGCTGCATCCCGGCGGCCGCATCGCTTCGGCGCGCGAGATCGCGCTGGCCGCGGTGTTCATGATTTCCGACGAATGCCCTTTCATGAATGCGGCTTGCCTGGTCGTCGATGGCGGGCTTAGCCAGCTGCAGCACCCCGCCTGAACATTGGCAAAACTATGATCGTGTCCGGTATCTCGCGAGCTTAGCCGAGAAGGTCGGCGGCGACTTCGAGCGTGTTGCGGAACGACGTCTCAAGATGGTTTTCCATCGCTTGCGCGGCACCTTCGGCGTCGTGACGTTTCAGCGCGTCGAGAATGGCCTCGTGTTGCTCGATCGTCTGTTCGCCATAGCCGGGCCTGGGGATGGCGAGATAGCGGCCACGGTCCATCTGTGCCTTGGAGATGTCGACCGCCCGCCAGATCATCGGCAGGCCGCAGATCTCGGCGATGGTGCGGTGAAAGACGTCGTCGAGCTGGATCGCGGTGGCATAGCGGCCGCGCGATATGGCCAGCCGGTGCGCCGCCATGTTGTCTTCCAGCAATTCGCTGGCTGCCGGCGTGAGCTTTGCGGCCGCGCGCCTGGCGCTCTCCATCTCAAGGGCCCGGCGGATGACATAGGCTTCCTCCAGATCGGCCCGGCTGATCGGCGCGACATAGGTGCCCGTCTGTGCCAGGATCTTGACCAGGCCTTCGTCGCTGATGCGCTTGACGGCTTCGCGCACCGGTGTGCGCGAGACGCCGAGGGCCTCCGCGATCGCCACCTCGTTGATCACTTCCCCTGGCTTCATCTGTCCGACGACGATCAGGTTGCGGATCTTATGATAGATCTGATCGCGCAACGGCAGAGCCCGATTGAGGGTCGAAGGATCCAGGTCCATGGCAAATCCGTGGCTTCGTTCACCAGAAATGGTCGGATTATACTGGAACGTAAATTGGAATGCATCCAATGCGAGGTTCCACAGCCTGCTGGAATCCAGCTTGCTGGAACTGGCTCCACCGGTTCGGGAAGAGAATTTCTAATCGCGCCATCGGATTTGGAATAAACTAACTCTACAGAGTTTATGGAATAAGCAATCTGCATCGGCGATCTGGTTTTCCCCGGACAGGACCACGCCATGCCTATCCCTTTGCGCTCGCCTTCAATTCCGTCACGCATGATCAGCCATTGCCGCGAGGCGGCGGGAGGCAGACCATGATTCGAGACGTTCCCGACCGCATCAAGGTACTCTGGTTTCTGCCAACGCATGGCGACAGCCGCTATCTCGGCACATCCGAGGGCGGCAGGGCCGTCGATCTGCCCTATCTGACGCAAGTGGCGAAGGCCGCCGACACGCTGGGCTACTATGGCGTGCTGTTGCCGACCGGCAGGGCCTGCGAGGATTCCTGGGTGATCGCCTCGGCGCTGGCGCCGCTGACCGAGCGGTTGCGCTTCCTCGTCGCCGTGCGTCCCGGTCTGCAGTCGCCGACGCTCGCCGCGCGCATGACCGCAACGCTCGACCGCATTTCCAACGGCCGCCTGCTTATCAATGTGGTTACCGGTGGCGATCCGCTGGAGAACAAGGGCGACGGCATCTTCCTGTCGCATGCGGAACGCTATGAGGTGACGCAGGAATTCCTGCAGATCTACAAGCGCGTGCTGGGCGGCGAGACGGTCGAGCACGAAGGAAAGCATTTCCGCATCGAGGATGGCCGGCTGCTGTTTCCCCCGGTGCAGACGCCTTACCCGCCGCTCTATTTCGGCGGCTCGTCCGATGCGGGGTCGACGGTAGCGGCACAGGAGATCGACAAATACCTGACCTGGGGCGAACCGCCCGCCGACGTCGAGCGCAAGCTGGACGGTGTGCGTGAATTGGCCGAGAAGGCCGGCCGCAAGCTTTCCTTCGGCATTCGCCTGCATGTCATCGCGCGCGAAACCACCGAACAGGCCTGGGCCGCGGCGGACAGGCTGATCAGCCGGCTCGACGATGCGACGATCGCATCGGCGCAAAAGGTCTTTGCCCGCATGGATTCGGTCGGCCAGGCGCGGATGAGCGCGCTGCATGGCGGCAACCGCGCCAAGCTTGAGATCGCGCCCAATCTCTGGGCCGGTGTCGGCCTGGTGCGCGGCGGCGCTGGGACCGCGCTTGTCGGCGACCCCGACACGATCGCCGAACGCATCGACGAATACCGGCGCCTCGGCATCGATACTTTTATCCTCTCCGGCTATCCCCATCTGGAAGAAGCCTATCGTTTCGGCGAGTTGGTGCTGCCGAAGCTGCCGACAGATCACCCGGTCAAATCAAGCGGTTCGTCGGTCAACACCGGTCCGTTCGGCGAGACCATCGCCGGCGACCATCGGCCGAAGTCGCTCACCAGCGCCTCGTGAACGCGTTCCCTCCGGCCCGCCGATTGCGCGTCGCCATAGTCGGCGGCGGCTTTTCAGGCTCTGCGGTGGCCTGGCACCTGGCGCGGGCCCATCCGCCGGAGCGCCTGTCGATCTCGGTAATCGAGCCGCGGCCGGCGCTTGGCGGCGGCCTTGCCTATTCCAGCGAGGAGCCGTCGCATCGGGTCAACGTTCCGGCTGTCAGGATGAGCATGGCTCCCGACGACCCGCAGCACTTTGCGCGCTGGCTGATTGGCGACGGTGAACTTGATCGCGACACGGATGCGATCTGGAAGAATGGCGACGCCTTTCCACGCCGGCGCGTGTTCGGCCGCTACGTTGCCGAGCAACTGGCGCCCCATGTCGCTTCGGGCGCGGTTCGTCACGTCGCCGGCCTTGCCACAGCGGTCGTGCCAGATAGGACCGGTGCGGGTTGGACCGTGCACACTTCCGCCGAACCGGTCGCCGCCGACATCGTCGTCCTGGCGGCGACGCATCCGCAACCCGACGTCCCAGCCGCGCTAAATCCGCTCGCGGACGCACCGGGATTCGTCGCCGATCCGTATGGCACGTCGGCGCTTTCCGGAATCGGGCCGGACGCGTCGGTGCTGATCGTCGGCTCCGGGCTGACCTCGGCCGACATGGTCGCCGAACTCGATCGCCGTGGTCACCGCGGCCGTATCCTAGCGCTATCCCGCCGCGGACTGCGCTCGCGCGGCCACCCGGACGTCAGGGGCGAGCCCTTCGGCGACTTTGCATCATCGCCGGCCACGACGGCGCTTGGGTTGCTCAAGACCATCCGCGCCACGCTGGCGTCGGCGCGTGCGGCCGATAGCAACTGGCAATCCGTTTTCGACCAGTTGCGCCTGCAAGGGCCGGTGATTTGGGCGGCACTTGCCGCGACGGAGCGCGCGACGCTGGTTCGCCAGCTGCGCGTGTTCTGGGATGTGCATCGCTTCAGGATCGCACCGCAGGTCGCGGCCGTGCTGGATCGCCGTCAGGCAGCCGGTACTTTCGACAACATCGCTGCCAGGCTCGTTGCATCGAACAACGAGGGCGACAGTCTGGCGGTCAGTTTTCAGCGGCGCGGCCAGACCGGGATCGAGACCGCGCGCTTCGATGCCGTCATCAACACGACGGGGCCGGCTCACGGGCAAGCGCTGCGGCTGAACCCAGCGCTACGCTCGCTGGCCGATGCCGGGCTGGTCAGGGCCGACCAGTACCTTCTGGGTATCGAGACAGGCCTCGACAGCCGCGCCGTTCGCCGCGATGGCAAGGCGGCCGCCGCACTCTTCGTCGCCGGTCCGCTGGCGCGCGGGACTTTCGGTGAGCTCATGGGCCTGCCGGAGGTCGCCCGCCATGCGCAGGCGGTCGCGACCGAAGTTGCAAAGCTGCTCGCGCTCCCGTTCGGAACTGCCGGCGCCAATGCCGCGCCGGGCCCGGCCGCGCGCTGACAAAAATAGGAAGCCGGCGCGGTCCCGGCAAAATTGGTATTTCCGTCCGGCGAATGCCTCAAAAACGGAAAATCCTTCTTTGTATATATATTCTATAAACATAATAAATAAGGGGAAATCTGGTGCCGCCGGATCGATCAACGACACAGCCTGAATGGGAGACAGTTCATGGCACACACACAAACCGACGCGATCAAATTCGCCTACTGGGTGCCGAATGTTTCGGGTGGCCTGGTGATCTCCAACATCGAGCAGCGCACCAACCATTCGGCTGAGTACAACCGCAAGCTGGCGCAGGTCGCCGAGAAGGCCGGCTTCGATTATGCGCTGAGCCAAATCCGTTTCACCGCCGGCTACGGCGCCGACGAGCAGCATGAATCGGTGGCTTTTAGTCACGATCTATTGGCCGCCACCACGACGCTCAAGGTCATCGCGGCGATCCTGCCCGGACCCTGGAATCCGGCGCTGGCGGCCAAGCAGATCGCCACCATCAGCTACCTGACCAATGGCCGTGTCGCGGTCAACCTCGTCTCCGGCTGGTTCCGTGGCGAGTTCCACGCTATCGGCGAACATTGGCTGGACCATGACGAGCGCTACCGCCGCTCGGAGGAATTCATCCGTGCGCTGCGCGGAATATGGACGCAGGACAGCTTCACCTTCCGTGGCGATTTCTACCGCTTCAACGAGTATTCGCTGAAGCCGAAGCCTCTGCAGCCGCTGCCCGAAATCTTCCAGGGCGGCTCGTCGCGCGCCGCGCGCGACATGGCATCGCGCGTCTCTGACTGGTACTTCACCAACGGCAACACGCCGGCCGAAATCGCCAAGCAGGTGGACGACATCCAAGCCAAGGCGAAGGCCAACAACCATACCGTCAAGGTGGGCGTCAATGCCTTCGCCATCGTCCGCGAGACCGAGGAAGAGGCCAAGGCGGTGCTTGCCGAGATCATCGGCAAGGCCAATCCCGAAGCGGTCAATGCCTTTGGGCACGAGGTCAAGAATGCCGGCAAGGCTTCGCCGGAAGGCGAGGGCAATTGGGCGAAGTCCTCCTTCGACGATCTGGTGCAGTACAATGACGGCTTCCGCTCGAATCTCATCGGTACGCCGAGGCAAGTCGCCGAGCGCATCGTCGATCTGAAGCGCGCAGGCGCCGATCTCATCCTGCTCGGCTTCCTGCACTTCCAGGAAGAGGTCGAGTATTTCGGCAAGCATGTCATCCCGCTCGTTCGCGAGTTGGAGAACGCCGAGGCGGCAGCGTCGCTGGCGGCGGAATAGTCACCCAGCGCCGGCCGGATTCCGGCCAGCACACGAATGGCAATGCCGGGCGCGCTCGATCCGTCGAGCGGCGATGAGGACTTGCACGCCTGCCGAAGCAATCGAGGACGATTTGAATGCCGTTGCCCAGCTATGCCCTTGGAGTGATGGAGGCTTCGGTCTACGCGCCGGAGGTCTTTGCGCGCGGGCTGCCGTCAAACCGGCGGCCGCAGAATCCGCCGGAAGACCACGTCGAGCCGGCAAGGGTCGTCGCGGGGGCCGCCGCCCCGCTGCTTTCACTTCAGGGCATCGGCCTATCGTTTGGCGGCGTCGTAGCGCTCGCCGATATCGATCTGTCGGTCAATCCCGGCGAAATCCGGGCGATCATCGGCCCGAACGGCGCCGGCAAAAGCTCGCTGATCAACGTCATCAGCGGCGTCTACCGGCCGGATCGTGGCCATGTCGGACTCGACGGCATCAGCTATGCCCAGATACCGACACAGCGGCTGGCGCATCTCGGCGTCGCCCGGACCTTCCAGAACCTTGCTCTGTTCAAGGGCCTCAGCGTCCTCGACAACGTCGCCTCCGGCCTCGCCTACAAGGTCCGCTCCAATTTCGCCGGCCAGGTGCTCGGTGTCGGCCGCTCGCGCGGCGAGCAGCGCGACTCGCTGAGCCGCGCCGACCAGGTCCTCGAATTCCTCGACCTCACCGCTGTCCGCGATCGCCTTGCCGGTACGCTGCCCTACGGGTTGCAGAAGCGCGTCGAGCTCGCCCGCGCGCTGGTTGCTGAGCCGCGCCTGCTTTTGCTCGACGAGCCGATGGCCGGCATGACCGCGGGCGAAAAGAGCGAGATGGCGGCCTTTGTCCGCGCCGCGCGCGACCGCTTCGCCACCACCGTCGTCCTGATCGAGCATGATGTCGGCGTCGTCATGGGTCTGTCCGACCGCATTGCCGTTCTCGACTACGGCCGCAAGATCGCCGACGCCACGCCCGACGAGGTCAGGAACGATCAGCGCGTCATCGATGCCTATCTCGGCGTCGCCTCCGACAATGAGGACGGTGCAGGCATATGACCGCCGATTTCGATTACCAGTTCTTCATAGAAGTGCTCATCGGCGGCCTGCTGTCCGGCGTCATGTACTCCTTGGTCGCGATCGGCTTCGTGCTGATCTACAAGACCTCGGGCGTGCTCAATTTCGCGCAAGGCGCGCTGCTCCTGTTCGCCGCACTGACCTTCGTCAGCCTCGTTGAGCGCGGCGTTCCGTTCGCGCTGGCGCTGGCGGTCACCTTCGCCATCATGGTGGCGATCGGCGTCGCGATCGAGCGCACGGTACTCAGGCCGCTGACCAACAAGCCGCCGATCACACTGTTCATGGCGACGCTCGGCCTATCCTACATCATCGAGGGCGCCGCCCAGCTGATCTGGGGCACGCAGGTCCACGGTCTCGATCTCGGAATCGAGGACGTGCCGCTGGAAGTCGGCGGCGTACTGATCAGCCAGTTCGACATCTTCGCCGCGGTGGTCGCCGCCGGCATGGTTGTCCTGCTGTCGCTGTTCTTCCGCTACACCCGCATCGGGCTCTCCTTTCGCGCCGTCGCCGACGACCAGTTCGCCGCCCTCGCGGTCGGCCTCAGGCTGCCGTTGATCTGGGCGACCGTGTGGGCTGCCGCCGGCCTCGTCGCGCTGGTGGCCGGGCTGCTCTGGGGCGCGCGCCTCGGCGTGCAGTTCTCGCTGTCCCTCGTGGTGCTGAAGGCGCTGCCGGTGCTGGTGCTCGGCGGCTTCGATTCCATCCTCGGCGCCATTGTCGGCGGGCTGCTGATCGGCGCCAGCGAGAAGCTCGCAGAGGTCTATATCGGCGACTATTTCGGCGGCGGCATCGAGAGCTGGTTCGCCTATGTCGTCGCGCTCGTTTTCCTGCTGGTCCGTCCTTCCGGCCTGTTCGGCCAGAAACTCGTGGAAAGGATCTGAGCCATGACAGCGATATTAGGCGATTTCTCCGCGGCACCAGTGCTGCCGAAATGGATCGCGCCCGTGCTGTTGCTCGTCTTCGCCTATGGCGTCGTGCCGCTGATCGGCAGTTCCTATCTGTTCGAGGCCATTCTGCTGCCCTTCCTGGCGCTCAGCCTTGCCGGCGTCGGGCTCAACATCCTTACCGGCTATGCCGGCCAGGTTTCGCTTGGGAGTGCGGCCTTCATGGCGGCGGGCGCCTTTGCCGCCTATAATTTCAACCTGCGCGTGGAAGGCCTGCCGCTGGTCGGCAGCATATTTCTGGCCGGCATTGTCGCGGCGACGATCGGCATCGTCTTCGGCCTGCCGAGCCTGCGACTGAAGGGTTTTTATCTCGCGGTCTCGACGCTTGCCGCACAGTTCTTCGTGCAATGGGCGCTGACAAAATTCAGCTGGTTCTCCAACGAATCGGCGTCCGGCGTCATCGATGCGCCGAGACTGTCCATAGCCGGCTTCGCTCTCGACGGCGCCGTCGGCCGTTATCTCTTCGCGCTGACCATCGTTGCCGTCATCACCGTCCTCGCATACCGGTTGGTCTCATCTCAGACCGGGCGCAATTTCATCGCTATCCGCGACAATGAAACCGCCGCCCGCATCATCGGCATCCCGGTGCTGAAGACCAAGCTGCTGGCCTTCGCCATCTCGTCGTTCATTATCGGCGTCGCCGGCGTGATCTGGGCCTTCGCCTATCTTAGAACCGTCGAGCCTGATGGTTTCGATCTCGATCGGTCCTTCCAGATCCTGTTCATCATCATCATCGGCGGCCTTGCTTCGATCCGCGGCGCGTTCTTCGGCGCCGCCCTCATCGTCGTCTTCCCGCTGGCACTGTCCCGCCTCGGCGGCTTTCTGCTCGGCGACGTCTTTGACTCGGGCGTGCTCGACATGAGCCAGCGCATCGTGCTGGGCGCACTCATCATCCTGTTTCTGATCCTGGAACCCGACGGGCTGGTAGCGCTGTGGGACAGGATCCGAAGACGGTTCCTGTTCGTCTGGCAGCCGGCCTGAGCCCCATGATCCATTCCAAATCGATATTTTGAAAATGAACCAGAGCCGAACAGACGGCTCATATCGGAGTACAACGAAAATGACTTTCCTCAACGCAATCAAGGCGGCGGCGCTGTCCGCTGCTATGGTCGTGTCGGTGGCCTTGCCCGCTGCCCACGCCGACGAGCAGTATTTCCCGCTGCAGAGCTATCGCGTCGGGCCCTATGCGGCCGGCGGCACCGGCTTCTTCGGCGGCTTCATCGACTATCTCAACCTCATCAATGTCCGTGACGGCGGCGTCAACGGCGTCAAGCTGACCTGGGACGAATGCGAGACCCAGTACGAGGTCGAGCGCGGTGTCGAATGCTACGAGCGGCAGAAGAGCCACACCGGCGCCGCCGCCTGGAACCCGCTATCGGTCGGCATCGCCTACGCCATGATCGACCGCATCACCGCCGACAAGGTGCCGCTGATCACGGTCAACCATGGCCGCACCGACTCCACCGACGGACGGGTGTTCCCTTACGTCTTCCCGCTGCTGCTCAATCCATACAGCGAGACTTCGGGCATCGTGAATTACATCGCCTCCAAGGAAGGCGGCATCGACAAGCTCAAGGGCAAGAAGATCGTCGTGCTCTATCACGGCTCGCCCTACGGCAAGGAGACCATCCCGATCTATGAGCTGCTGGCGCAGAAATACGGCTTCACCGTGCAGCAGATCGAAGTGCCGCATCCCGGCAACGAGCAGCAGTCGCAGTGGCTGACCATCCGTCGCGCCAAGCCGGACTTCGTCGTCCTGCGCGGCTGGGGCGTGATGAACCCGGTTGCGCTGAAGACGGCGGTCAAGGTCGGCTATCCCGTCGACCACATCGTCGGCAATGTCTGGTCGAATTCGGAAGAGGACGTCATCCCGGCCGGCGATGCCGCCAAGGGCTACACCGCCATCACCACGCAGGCTTCCGGCAACTCCTACCCGGTGGTGCAGGAGATCGTGAAGACGGTCTACGACGCCGGCAAGGGCAATCTTGAAGACAAGTCGCGCATCGGCTCGGTCTACCACAATCTCGGCATCGTCAACGGCATCCTCAATGTCGAGGCGATCCGTGTTGCGCAAGAGAAATTCGGCCACCGCACGCTGACCGGCGACGAGGTCCGCTGGGGCTTCGAACACCTCAAGCTTGATCCGGCCAAGGTCGAGGCGCTCGGCGCCAAGGACCTGTTCCATTCGATCAATGTCAGCTGGGACAATCACGAGGGCGAAGGCTACGTGACCTTCCAGCAATGGGACGGCAAGAAGTGGAACGTCGTCTCCGACTGGATCGCGCCGGACTGGGCATTGCTGCGGCCGATCATCGAAAAATCGGCCGAGGCTTACGCTGCGGAGAAAGGCATCAAGCTGCGCACCGCCGATGATGCCGACACCGTGACCACCAACTGACCAGAATAGCGCCGGGCGTCGCGGATCGGTTCCGCGGCGCTTCGCCAGCTTCGGTCCGCGAAACACGGAAGAAGAGCCCATGCCGAACGACGACGTCATTCTTGCCGTGGATGCGGTCCATGCCACCTACAACCACGCCATCACGGCGCTGCACGGCGTCAGCTTCGAGCTCAGGCGCGGCGAGATCCTGGCGCTGCTTGGCGCCAACGGCGCCGGCAAGACCACCACGCTCAAGGCCGTTTCCAACCTGCTGCCGGCGGAGCGTGGCCAGGTTAACGCCGGCACCATCCGCTATGACGGCGGCGACGTCTCGCGCCGCAAGCCTGGCGATCTGGTGCGAGCCGGGCTGGTCCAGGTGCTGGAGGGCCGCCACTGCTTCAAGAGCCTCACCGTCGAGGAAAACCTGATTGCCGGTGGTATCGGCCGCAGCGGCCGTCGCGCCGAGATCAGCCACGATCTTGAGCGGATTTATGCCTTCTTCCCCCGCTTGACGGAAAAACGCCGGACGCTAGCTGGCCTGACTTCCGGCGGCGAACAGCAGATGACGGCGATCGGCCGGGCGCTGATGTCGCGGCCGCTTCTGCTGGTTCTCGACGAACCATCGATGGGGCTCGCCCCGCTCATCGTCCAGGACATCTTCCAGGCGCTCAGAAAACTCAATCGCGAGACCGGCCTGTCGATCCTGGTTGCCGAGCAGAACTCGGCGGTCGCACTTCGATACGCCGACCGTGCCACTGTGCTCGAAAACGGCGTCTCCGTTCTCTCCGGCGCGGCGGCCGAGCTTCGCCAGCGCGAGGATATCAGGGCCTTCTATCTCGGGCAGCAGGCATCGCCAGCCGCCAAGTCAGTCCATCTCCATGCCGTCGCCTGAAACGAAATCCGAAGGAGCAGTGAAATGACCGTCTCGACCGTCAAGACAGACCAGGCTTCCGCCGCCGTGCCCCCAGTCGCAAGGCCGGCGGCACCGGCGCACATCATCAGGGACGACGCCGAGGCGATCGCGATCGCGCATGCGCTCGCCGCCGAATTCGTCAAGGGATCCTCCCAGCGCGATCGTGAGCGGATCTGGCCGGTCGCCGAACTCGATGCGTTTTCGCAAAGCGGCCTATGGTCTATCAATGTGCCGAAGGCCTTCGGTGGCCCCGGCCTGTCCTACGTCACGCTCGCCAAGGTGATCGAGATCATCTCGGCGGCGGATTCCTCCATCGGCCAGGTGGCGCAGAACCATCTTGGTGTCGTCGCCGCCATCCGCACCGTATCCGACAAGGATCAGCAGAAGCTGCTGTTTGCCGAAGCACTCAAAGGCACGCGGTTCGGCAACGCCTTTTCCGAGTTCGGCTCCAAGCGCGCCGCCGACTTCGAGACCCGCTTCACCGATGCCGGCGACCATGTGGTCGTCAACGGCCGCAAATTCTATTCGTCCGGCGCGCTGCTCGCCCATCTGGTGCCGATCGTGGCGCTCGATGACGAGGGTCGCGCCTGGTATGCGATCGCCGACCGTGGCGCGCCCGGCTTGACGGTCATCGACGACTGGTCGAGCTTCGGCCAGCGCACGACGCTGTCCGGCACCGTCATCATCGACAATGTCAAGGTGCCGAAGACGCATCTAGTGCCTGGCTACAAGGGCTACGACAGGCCGACCGCTGACGGTGCCATCTTCCAGATCATCCAGGTGGCGGTGGACACCGGCATCGCCCAGGCGGCGATCGACGAGACGGTCAGTTTCGTCAGGACCAGAAGCCGCGCCTGGATCGACAGCGGCGTCGACAATGCCTGGGACGATCCCTACATCATCCAGGCCGTCGGTGACCTCACGTTGCGCCTGCACGCGGCGCAGGCGTTGCTCGAAAAGGCCGGCCACGCCATCGACCGGGCAGTGGCCGAACCGACGGCGGAGACGGTCGCGCACGCCCAGATCGTCACCGCCGAGGCAAAGATCCTGTCGACCGAGATCGCCATCGCCGCCACCAACAAATTGTTCGAACTGGCCGGCACGCGCTCGACACTCGCCGAGCACAATCTCGACCGGCATTGGCGTAATGCCCGCACCCACACGCTGCACGATCCGGTACGCTGGAAATACTCGATCCTCGGCAAATATTTCCTCAATGGCGAAAACCCGCCGCTGCACGCCTGGAGCTGATTCCCGCCGGCTGGCCGAAGGCTCGCCACATCCAATTTCGCTATCCGCCTTCAAGAGGTCTACTGCCATGTCAAACCCAACAGTCGTCGGCTTTTCCGGCAACATCACCCGGCCGTCAAAGACACGCGCCTTCGTCGACCTGGTCGCCAGGGACATCGCCGCCCGGCACAGCCTGTCGGCGAGCACCTATGATGTGGAGGATCTCGGTCCTTCGCTCGGAACGGCGAAATGGGCCCGCGATCTCGACGGCCAGGCGCGTGCCATCCTGGAGGAAGTCCTCGCCGCCGACGTGCTCGTCGTCGGGTCGCCGACGTATAAAGGCAGCTACACCGGTCTGTTCAAGCACTTCTTCGACCTGATCGATCCGGCCGCGCTGCGCGGAAAGCCCATCCTTTTGACGGCGACCGGCGGCGGCGAGCGCCACGCTTTGATTGTCGAGCACCAGCTGCGGCCGCTGTTCGGCTTCTTCGAGGCTTTCGCCCTGCCGACCGCCGTCTACGCGACCGACAAGGACTTCACCGACGGCGTTTTGCGCTCGGAAGTCATCCTGAAGCGTGCGGCACAGGCGGTGGATGAGGTGGGCTTCGTACTGGCCAACCGCTCGGCGGGCAGGATCGCCGCCGAATAAATTCTCGCCCACGGATCGGTTCGATCGAAATCCGTGTGGCGTGCGACCACGCTTACGCGCAATTTACGACCGCGGACTACAAACGTTCCTGTCTGATTCGTCTGAGACAGGAACATCATGAGCAAAGCCCTCACATCCTTCGCACTGGTCGCGGTGCTCACCGCCTTGCTCATGGCGTTGAGCCTGGCAGTGGCTAGGCACGGCTATCCCTACGGCGCGATCGGCGTCGGACGCCTCGACGGCATCGCCGATGCCGGGACATTCATTCCGCTAGCCGCCGTCTATTTCTTCAGCGCGCTGTTGATGATGATCCTGCCGATCAGGGCGGCCAGTGTTGTCCTGACCAATGCCGCCGATGCGATCTTCTGGACGGTGATCGTGCTGCTTGCCACCATCGTCGGCGGCCTTCTCGCCAGATGGGCCTTCGGCCAGAGCAGCGCCCTGTGGGCGCTCCTGAACTGGCGATTCCTGTTTGCCGTGGCGATCGTGGGCTGTCACTTCGTCATGAACGGACTGCGCCGCAACGTGCTGCTGCGCAGCCTGTTCTTCGTCGTTTTCGCCGCCGCGACGCTGGCCTGCCTGTTCTGGTCGTTCACGCTCTGAACAGATCGTCCTGTCGCCGGCTGGTCGTAGCAGCTGTTGTCAATGGCTGCGGGCAAGCGTCTTCTCGATATAGCCCGCCGAATGACGTCTCATCGATATGCATTGGAACAAGGCGGCTGTGCCGCTGTTGTAGACGCGCCATGGGCTTGTCCGCATAGAGGGGATTTTTGTCGCGGCTGCCGGCCCGATGCGTGCTTTCCCGCAAGGCAATTGTCTGGCAAATACCAATTCAGACCGGATGCCGCCGCGCGGCCAACAGCCAAGGAAGACAGGATCATGACAATGTTTCGGAAAAACCTCATCGATGGCGAGTGGATCGGCGAGGCCGGTTCCCGCAACATCAACCCTTCGGATACCGGAGACATCGTCGGCGAATACGCCTCGGCGGGCGTCGAACAGGCCGGCCAGGCGATCGCGGCGGCCAAGGCGGCCTTCCCGGCCTGGTCCCGCTCAGGTCCGCTGGCGCGCCATGCGGTGCTGAAGAAGGCGTCGGACGAGATCATGGCGCGCAAGGACGAACTCGGCCGCAACTTGGCGCGTGAGGAGGGCAAGACGCTGGCCGAGGGCATCGGCGAGACCATTCGCGCCGCCCAGATATTCGATTTCTTTGCCGGCGAAACATTGCGCCTGACCGGAGACATGGTGCCAAGCGTGCGACCAGGCGTCGGTGTCGAGATCACGCGCGAGGCGGTCGGCGTGGTCGGCATCATCACGCCCTGGAACTTCCCGATCGCCATTCCGGCCTGGAAGATCGCCCCGGCGCTGGCCCATGGCAACACCGTCGTCTTCAAGCCGGCCGAACTGGTTCCGGAGAGCGCCTGGTCCATCGTCGACATCCTGCACCGCGCCGGCCTGCCGAAGGGCGTGCTCAACCTGGTCATGGGCAAGGGCTCGGTGGTTGGTCAGGCGATGCTCGACAGTCCCGACGTCAATGCCATCTCCTTCACCGGCTCGGTCGGCACCGGCAAGCGCGTTGCCGCCGCAAGCGTCGAGCACATGCGCAAGTTCCAGCTCGAAATGGGCGGCAAGAACCCATTCGTGGTGCTCGACGACGCTGATCTCGGCACGGCCGTCGAATGCGCGATCAACGGCGCCTTCTTCTCGACGGGCCAGCGCTGCACGGCCTCGTCAAGGCTGATCGTCACGAACGGCATTCACGACCGTTTCGTCGAGGCGCTTAAGGAGCGGTTGGGCAAGCTGGTCGTCGGCGACGCCCTCGACGCGCAGACACAGATCGGTCCGGTCGTCGACGCGACACAGTTGAAGCAGGATGAGGACTACATTGCCATCGGCCGCGCGGAAGGCGCCGAGCTTGCCTTCGGCGGCGAGCGGCTCGAACGCAAGACGCCGGGTTTCTACCTGCAGCCGGCGCTGCTGACGCAAGCCACCAACTCCATGCGCAGTTCGCGCGAGGAGATCTTCGGGCCGGTGGCCAGCGTCATCCGCGTCGCCGACTATGACGAGGCGCTGGCCGTCGCCAACGACACGCCTTTCGGGCTGACCTCGGGCATCTGCACGTCGAGCCTCAAGCATGCCACGCACTTCAAGCGCAATTCTGAGGCAGGCATGGTGATGGTCAATCTGCCGACGGCGGGTGTCGATTTCCACGTCCCATTCGGCGGACGCAAGGGCTCGAGCTACGGCCCGCGCGAACAGGGCCGCTACGCCATGGAATTCTACACCACGGTGAAGACCGCCTATACATTCGCAGGCTGATCGGCGCAGGCTGATCGGCGCAGGTTGATCGGGGCGCCGGCTGTTCAGGCCGGCGCCGCCACACATATCAAGATCGGACCGGTGCAGCGCGATGGCATTGCTGGACATGACCTGGCTCAATCCGCCGCCGCACCATTCCGTCGACGGCGACGCCATTCGCGTGCGCACCGGAAAGGAGACCGACTTCTGGCGCGAGACCTTCTACGGTTTCTGGCGCGATAACGGTCATTTCCTGCATCGGCCGGTCGAGGGCGATTTCACCGCCGAGGTCACCGTCAAGGGCGATTACAAGGTGCTTTACGATCAGGCTGGGCTGATGGTCCGGCTCAGCGAAACGCATTGGATCAAGGCCGGCATCGAATACACGGATGGTCTTTCCTATTTTTCCGTCGTGGTCACCAACGACACGTCCGACTGGTCGCTAGCTCCCATTCCCGCCGATCCGAACGGTGTCAGGATCCGCCTGACCCGTCATGCCGAGACAATCCGCGTCCAGTATCTGGATCGCTCGGACGGCCATTGGAAGCCGGTGCGGCTTGCTTATTTCCCGACATCCGGGTCGGTCGACGTCGGCATCATGTGCTGTTCGCCGCAGCGCGAGGGTTTTGAAGTCACGTTCTCCGGTCTTTCCATCGGTCCGGCGATTTCGAGGGCTTTGCACGATTGAAGCGTGCCTGCTGGACCGATAATCTGCCGCTCGACATGTGAGCCAACGCGACGACTGGCGCGAGGTCAGGGATCCCGAGGCCCCGCAGACCTATCTCGGACCACCCAGGCTAAAGCAATTCCAGGAAAACTGTGAAACGGTTTTCCGTCCGGAATTGCGTAAAAACAAAGAGATAGAGCGGTTCGGCGTTCCCGTGACACGGTGAACCGCTCCAGAATTTCGGCAAGCCGCGGCCTTACCACGGCACATGTAGGATCTCCAGCTTGGGCAGGCCGACCGGCTGGATGCCGAGATCGTTGGCGAGCACGCCGAAGGCTTCGGTCTCGATGAGATCCCGGTAGGGAATTTCTGGGAAGCGAAGGCCGCCGCGGTGCAAGGCGGCATCGACCAGCAGCATGGTTCCGCCAACGGCATCGAGGCCGATGATGTCGAGATGCCTGAGATCGCTGAGATGATATCGGACTGGCGTGCCTGCCGGGGGCTGATGAAGACCGCCAGATATCTCGCGATAGTAGCGGTAGTCTTTTTGGTGCCGTCTCACGACGAAGCTGTTGAGATCGAAGCTGTCGCCTCCGGCGATCTTCACGCAATTGGGCACCGCGATGCGACGTCCGGTGGCGATCAGCCGGTTCAGCACATCGCCGGGGAAGCGCCAGACGTCGATATCGATCCAGAGCGCCCAGTCGTCGTCCTCGCTCAAGCCATGGTCGATCAGGTAATTGCGCACCTTCGCAATCGCGCCTCTCCTGACGCGTTGCATGCGTGGCCTTGCCCGCTTCGCCCTGTCGAGTCTGGTGCCGACATGGCTCTGCAGCAGGATGATATCGCGATATTTGCCGGCTAACGCTGCGGTTGCCGCCTGCAGCCTCTCCCAGCTTCCGTCCAGGCTGTCGCCTTCGCAGAACACCAGCTTGATCCTGTCTTTCGGGTAGTCGAGTGTATCAAGCGCGTCGAGAAATGGCTGGATGAGATCGGCCGCGTCGCGAAGCGGCACGAGAATGGTGACGTTCCGGCCTGGCGGCAGTGCCGCTGACAGGACCGCCTTGCTGACGCTTGCTTGCGTTTTAGCCTCGTCCAGATGCGCGCCGCGCGTCAGATGATACCAGAACCGGTAGGCTTGGCTGCGGAGCCTGGTGCGCCACCGCGGCGGCGGCTCCGCCGTCCACCATGTGCCGGCCCAGTGATGGATCGAAAGCGCCCCCGTCCCGTCGCTGGTCCCGCGTTCCATGCTTCCGGCGGATGTCACCGGCGTGAACAGGCTGGAGGGGTGGATGGCGAAGGCATGCTGATCCCCATAACCGCGCTGGGCCGAGGTCAGCAGGCAAGGGCCCGTCGCGTCGAGCACGTCCTTGGCGTTGGCGACCCCGGGCATCATGGACAGAAGGTGCAGCCAGAACGGGTGACGAGGCGGGCTCGCTATCGTGCCGTTGAACAGGAGATAGGGTAGACCCCGGAAATCGGCCTGGACGAGCGTGTGCGAGGCCGGTTCCTTGCAGAGCACGATCCGGCTCTCGTTCATGATCGGATCGAAGGATGCGACGCATTCGCAATCGATGTCGGCGTAGATCCCGCCAAAATGATGCAGAAGCATGTAGCGGGCCGCATCCGAGCGCTGGACCCCGTGCGTATAATTGCAGAACATCGGCAGGAAGTCCGGATAGTGCTGAGAGACGAATTCGAGCAGCATCCGGTCGCTCCAGAACATCACCGTCCAGTCTGGATTGTGCCGTTTCCAGCTATCGACATAGCCTTGGAAGCGGGCTGGAACGGTGTCGCTCTTCCATGTCTGGTGCAGGATTTTCGGGATCATGCGGCAGCCTCGTCCAGCCCGAGCCCGTCACGAACGGCGTTGCCGATGGCTTGCGGACCGAACCTTGCCCATACCGCCTGATGTGCGCGAATGCGCTGCCGCGCTCTGCGTTCGGGGTCGAAGCAGAGCCCGATGGCCAGCTCTGCCAGTCCTTCGTCGGTGACCGACAGCAGCACCTCTTCGTTTTCGATAAGGTCCAGTCCCTCAGCCGCCAGCGGTGTCGCGATCACCGGAACGCCGGAGGCCATCGCCTCCAGGATCTTGATGCGCGTGCCGCCGCCTGCCGCGAGCGGGATAATGCTGAGATGCGCCCTGGACAAGAGCGGCGCTACGTCTTGCGGGTCTTCGAGAAGGTGTACGCCCGGCAATGCGGCCAGCGTTCGCACGGCAGGCTTTGGGCTCCGTCCAGCGAGCGTAAGTGTCGCGCCCGGCAGGGCCCGTCGGATGCGAGGCAATATCATGCTGGCCAATCGCGTGGCCGCATCGACATTCGGAGGATACCCGAGATGGCCGACAAACAGGATCGCCGGAAAGCCGCTGTCGGTCGCGGCGTCGGCGGGCAGGCACTGGGGGCCATTCCCAGTGGGAGGAATTCCGTTAGGAACGACGTCGACCGGCACATTGTGCCGGGAAAGCGCCATCAGCTTTTCGCGGTCCCGGTTCGAGCAGACCCAGACCCTGTCGACCAGTGAAAGCGCCTTGCGCTCGAGCCGCCTGATGCCGAGTGCGGTGGAGATTGCGGCAAGGCGCGATCCCGCCGCTTCGGCACGCCGCAACTGCCCAGCCAGATCAGACTCGACATTGTGCATGTCGAGGATGAGCCGCTTCGTCAGCGGCCGCAAAGGCCGCAGCAGCTTGAACAGGGCGATACCTTCCACGAGGATGGTATCCGGACGGAATTCCCCAACGAGCGCCTCGAGCCTCGCCAGGGCGGCGCGCGAAATGCGGTGCTCGGCCCTTGTGCGCCACCAGCCGATCGAACCGCTGCGGGCCTCTCCCGCTATCGACAGGGCTTCCGTTCGGATCAGCGCACCGGGCGGCTTCGCAATGATTGCCTGCGGCCGCACCGATACCAGGAGGACGGGTCCGAACGCGGCCGCGGCCTCGGCGTTGCGGTAGTTCCTCAGGTCCGCGCCCGAGATTGGCGGGAAGGCTGGATCGTGAGATACGACCAGCACCCGCCGCGCCGGTACGGTGACGCCCGGTGGACCGGCTTCGCGGTTCAATGCGGCCGCCTGGGACGTCGCGTCAGGCACTGCATCGTGCGTCGTATTCCAGATGCCATTCAGAACGTTCCGCAGCCACAAAGATCAGCGTCGACTTGTTTAGCCGAACGGTGCTTTCGTCAAGCGCGGATACGCATTGAATGTCGGCTTTGCCGCAGGCCGGGATCATCGCCTGGACCACGCCAGCCAACGCGCCGTCAGGTGCTTCTGGAATGAGGTGAACCGGGTTCGCCGGTAGGCATCGCCCGCCATCTTGATGCCTTGTGCCTGCGTCGGAAAGGGATGGATGACGTCGGCCAGCGCGTGCAGCCCCATGCCCGATTTGATCGCCAGCGACACCGCATTGATCATCTCGCCGGCATGGCTGGCGACGACCGTGGCACCCAGGATGCGGTCGGATCCTTCCTTGACGTGGATCTTGACGAAACCTTCTTCCTCGCCGTCCATGACCGCGCGGGCGACATCGTGCATCAGCACCGTGTAGGTCTTGACCGGGATGCCGTTCCGGCGCGCCTCCGCCGGATAGAGGCCGACATGAGCGATCTCCGGATCGGTATAGGTGCACCAGGGAACGACCAGTTCGCTCAGTCTCTTGCGTCCGAAAAACAGCGCGTTCCGCACGACGATGCGGGCTGTCGCCTCCGCTGTATGGGTGAATTTGTACGCCAGGCAGACATCGCCAGCCGCATAAATGTGCGGATTGGTCGTCCTCAGGTAATCGTCGACCTTGATGCCGCTGGCGTCGTACGCCACGCCGGCGGTTTCCAGGCCGAGGCCGTCGACATTGGGAGAGCGGCCGATGCCGGTGACGATCTCGTCCACGGAAATCGTCGTCGTGTCGTCCTCCCGCACCAGATCGGCGAGCTTCTTGCCATCCCCTGTCCGCACCGCCACCACCTCGGTGTTCAGGCGGACGTCGATCCCTTCGCGCGCCAGCGCGTCCGAAAGAATCTGGGCGGCGTCACGCTCCTCGCCGGGCAGGAACATCGGTTCGCGCTGCGCCAGGACGACTTTCGCGCCCAGCAAGCGGAACGCCTGCGCCGCCTCGCAACCAAGCGGCCCGCCGCCGATGACCAGAAGCCGTGGCGGGCAATCCGTGAGGTCGAACATGGTCTCGTTGGTGAGATAACCGGCTTCGACCAGCCCCGGGATGGACGGAAACTCCGGCCGCGCTCCGGTTGCGATCAGCGCCTTCCTAAAACGCAAGGTCTTGTCCGCGACCACGACCGTGTCCGGTCCTGAAAAGCGCGCTTCGCCAAAATAGAGGTCGATGCCTTTCGCCACGATGGTCGCGGCGGCATCGGCGCGGCTGATCCGCCGCCGGATCTGCCGCATCCGCGTCATTGCACGCTGAAAATCGGCGTGAAGACGTTGCGGTGTGTCACCGCCAAGATTTTCCGCATCGCGCATGTCGGCATAGAGCCTGGCGGTGCGGATGATCGACTTCGACGGGATGCAGCCGACATTGATGCAAGCGCCGCCGATCAGCCTGCGTTCGATCAGCGCGACCTTTCCGCCGAGGCCTGCTGCCTCATGCGCGGCGGTCAAGCCCGCGGGGCCGGCACCGATGACGACCAGATTGTAGAGACCGTCGGGTTCCGGGTTCCGCCAGTGCTGCGGATGCGCGCCCTTGATCAGCTCGAAATCATTGCGGTCGACAGGGAAAGCGGCGGCTTTGGTATTCTCACGCGACATCGCGGTCACCTGGTGCGGCACTTGCCGGCTGTGACAGCCATCCGCCTGTGAAGCCCGCCTTTTGCAGACCGCGACGGATGTGCTGGTTGGACCGCATCAGCTCCCAGATCAGGCGCGAACGGTGGTTCTCGGTCATCATCACCACGATGCCCTGGTCCAGTCCGAAGTGGCCCTCCGATATCCAGCCGTTGCGGCCGAATTTTCGCCGGTTGGCAAGTGTCGGGTTGAAGCCGCTCGGCAGCCGGAAATTGTCGATCACCTCGGGATAGCGGTCCTTCAGATGGCGCAGCGCCGCCATACAGATGTCCGGCGCGAAAGGCAGCGATGCCGGATAGGACCACGGCGCGATCGTGCCGTCATCCGGCCCGAAAGGAGCGCCGCGCGCGGCGTAGCCGGAGAACCGGTGCGGCCGTCGCTCCACCCGCGCGCGAAAACGGCCAGGCCCGTCCCCCGCGGAGAGCCCCCACAGGTTCTCGCCGTAGCCGCCAAAGCCATAGGGGTTGTGCCGGGCATAATCGCGGTGAAGGTAGGTGGCGCGGCGGCTGTTTTCGAAATAGTCCGAGTTCTTCTCGCGCATGAAGGCGTCGCGGATGCCGGCGAAGTCGATCCAGGCATGCGAGAACTGGTGCATGAACAGCGGACCGCCATAGAGCACGTCATAGCCGTAGATGTTTTCCCACTGATAGGTCGCGGTCCACCCCGCATAGCTGTTGTCGGATGTCGGCTTGTCAGGCGCGGCCATCGACAGCACGTAGAGGATGATCGCCTCGTTGTAGCCTTCCCAACCATAGTGCAGAAAGCCGCTCTTCGGTTTCCAGCCTTGCCGCAAGGTCGGACTGCTGCCTTGTGCCCATCGCCAGTCGACGCGCCGGTAGAGCGCCTCGGCCAGCTGGCGGATTTCGGCTTCCTCGTCAGTATCTCCGCAGAAATACGCGCCCGCCACCAGCATGCCGGCGATCAGCAATGCCGTGTCCACCATCGACAGCTCGCAGCGCCAGACGCGCAGGCCGGTCCGCATATCGAGGAAATGGTAGTAGAAGCCCTTGTGGCCGGCAACACCCTCGCCGCTGCCTTGCGGGCTCGTCGAGAAGAAACGCAGCGCGGCAAGCGTCAGCCTCACGGCGGCCTCGCGCGTCACCCAGCCGCGCTCGACGCCGATGGGGTAACAGGACAGGGCGAAGCCCACGACGGCGATGCTGGCCGGCGAATTCGGCCGCGAGGTATCGGCGACCAGCCCGTTCTCCGGGTTCACATTGTCCAGGAAATAGCTGAAGGCCGCACGCTGGTAGCGGTCCAGAAGCTCGTCATCGGAAAGCGCGGCAGGGTCGACTTTAAGCAAATGCAGCGAACTCCAGCCTGATGCCTGCGGCCTTCGTCAATCGCCGAAGGCCGGCACGATACCGGAAGGCTGTCGCGCAGGCCGAACTGTCAAATCGTGTCATGGCTTCCCGCATAGCTTGGTGCGTCGTCGTCGATTTCGATTGCCGGGAACTATACGCGGTACTCTCCCGTTCGTTGCCTCCGTCACGCGGAATTGTAGTTGCGCTCAGTAGGTAGCGCGGCCGCCGGAAACGTCGAATACGGCGGCCGTCGTGAACGAGCATTCCTCCGAGGCGATCCAGCAGATCAGCGCCGCCACCTCCTCGACCTCGCCGAAGCGCGCCATCGGTATCTTGGACAGCATGAAGTCGATGTGCTCCTGGCTCATCTGCTTGAAGATCGCCGTGCGCACCGCCGCCGGCGTCACGCAATTGACCGTCACTCCGGTCTTGGCCAGTTCCTTGCCGAGCGACTTGGTCAGGCCGATCACCGCGGCCTTGGAGGTGCTGTAGGCGGAAGCGTTGGGATTGCCTTCCTTGCCGGCGATCGAAGCAATGTTGACGATCCGGCCGTAATTGCGCTGGAGCATGTGCGGAGCCAGCGCTTTGTTGCAGTAGAATACACCGTTGATGTTGATGTCGATGACCCTCTGCCAATCATCGACGGAATAATTCCAGGTCGTCATGTTCGGCCCGGTGATGGCAGCACTGGTGACGAGGATGTCCACCTCCCCGAAGGCCTCGGTCGTCGAGCGTGCGGCGCGTTCCACTCCGGCCGCGTCGGCAACGTCGACGGCAACACCGTGGAGGCCGGGGATGATGCCCTCTGCCTGTTCGATCTGGGCCGGATCGCGATCCCATACCGATACGCGTCCGCCTTCGTCGACGATCCTTTGCGCTACCGCCAGTCCGATACCGGAGGCGCCGCCGGTGATGACGGCCGACCGGCCACCGAACCGTCCCGCGAAGTTCATCGGCATCTGATTTTCCTCCGGCTCACCCATCGGCGGCGACTTTGAGGTTACCGCCGGGCGAGAATCAAGCCGGCATGCCGGCCGATCTTCTGGGCCAATCCTGGTCCATGCCGGATTTTAGCCCCTTTCCGGTGATCCTGATCCAGGCTGCTGTCGCCGGGCTAGCCCGTGATCTCTCCGCGATCGCCCGGCTGTAAGACAAGGTGACCGGATTTGCCATTGAGCGCGGGGCGCGATAGGTTATATTGCACTGCACAATGGAGATGCCGTTTATTGCACGCCCCTGTTTGCGGATATGCCGGCTGGCTTGTGGCTCGCCGGCCCCGGGTCGTGTCGGCTGGACCCTGAGATGAAGATTCCAAAGTCCCTGCTGGTCGATCCCGAGAAGAACTCGGTCTATGGCAGTTTTGCCGTAGCCGTCTCGATCTGGGCGTTCTCCTACTCCGTGATTTTCGGCCAGGTGCTGATCCTCGCCTACTACGCCGTCTGGCTTCCGCTCATCCTGGTCGACTACCGGCGGTTCCTGCGGCAGCTGTCCAGCGCCTGGCTGCCGCTGCTGTTCGCGGCCTATGTCTGCTCCTCCGTCTTCTGGTCGCAGGCTCCTGGCACCACGGCCAGGACGGCCATCCAGTACTTCTCCCATATCGCCTGCGCCTACGTCGCCGCGCGCACCGTCAGCGTGCGCACACTGACGATCGGCGCCCTGGTCGGGATATTCGTCGTCATGCTCTATTCGCTGAAGGTCGGGCAATATTCCGAGGACGTCCTCGACGGCACCTACAATTTCGTCGGCGCCTTTGCCTCCAAGAACCAGATCGGCTTCGTCGCCTCGCTCGGCATCTATTTCTCCGTCGTATTCCTTGCCTTCCTGCGTCGCGGCCGGCTGAGCTTCATCCTGACGGTGCCTGTCGTGCTGCTGTCGGCCTATCTCCTGGTCGTCTCGCATTCCGCCACTTCGATGGCTTCGATACCGGCGGTGCTGGCGCTGGTGGCGCTTCTCGCCATGAGCAAGCTGTTGTCGCGGCGCTATCGCCGGGTGATCTTCCTGGTCGGCGCCGGCCTGCTGGTCGTGGTGGCTTTCGTCGCCCTCAATCTCGGCCTCATGGACTTCGTGCTCGGCATCTTCGGCAAGGATTCGACGCTCACCGGACGGACCTATCTGTGGGAGCAGGGCTGGGATACCGTCCAGAGATCGCCAATCCTCGGCGTCGGTTATGCCGCCTATTGGGTGCAGGGCTTCGCCGAGGCCGAGCGGCTGTGGAACGAATTCTACATCACCACCCGCACCGGCTTCCACTTCCACAACACCTACATCGAAGCACTCGTCGAACTTGGCTTCGTCGGGGCGACGATGATCGCGCTCATCATGCTGCGCACGCTCTACGGCCACGTCTCGGCGGTGATCTTTAGGGCATGGCAAGCGGAATCGGTTGTCCTCATCGGCGTGATGGTGCTGCTGCTTATCCGCTCCTTCGTCGAGGTCGAGATCCTCAACCCCTATATCATGGGCTCTTTCCTGTTGTATTTCAGCTTCTTCAAACTCGCGCGGCTGCCCGTTACCCGCACATGGCGGGCCCCGGCCTTCCAACCGGCGGATGCGGCGGGGACCGCGGCCGCCTGGCCTCAGCACGGCCGCGCGGCGGCAGCCGACCAATCATGAACCGGAACGCTCAAAAAACCGCGCTGCGGTTTTGAGACGACGACATGCGTAAACACTTGAAGCGCGCCGCCCTTCAATAGCAGCACGCTTTGCCGCTTCAGAGGCCAGAGCAATTCTAAAGCCGGAACGGGCAGGAGTCCTCGGGCACGCGTGGCGCCCAGCAGGGATCCATCCCTTTGCGGGATGGATCGAAACACCGAGATCGAGTTTGAGGTCTGCGGCCTACTGGCTGGCCAATGGCGCCAGCTTGACCTTGATCACGTCGCCGGGCAGCACCGGCGTGTCTTCCTTCGCCGCGATCTCGCTCGTCTTGCCGTCGGCAGCCCGCAGCAGCGAATAGATCAGGGTGGGCTCTTCGTTGGTTGCGCTGGCGGCCACTGTGGCGGGATCGGTGGCTTGGGCCATCAAGCCTTTCTGCATGTTGACCCGCAGCGCGGCCTCGTTCAGGTCGGCTTCGGTCTGCTGCCGGTCGGCGGCGAGGCTCGAACTCAACGTGTTCTGGGCATCGATGGCATCTTGCGTTGCCTTGCTGATCGCCTGCTTGGCGGTGAGGATGGCCGTTTCGTAGTCCAGGATCTTGCCCTGCAGGTCCGTGACGGACTGCTGCGAATCCAGCAGTCTTGCGTTGGCGACCAAGCCTTTCTGCGCCAGCGGACCGATGCTGGTGAGCTGCTGCTGTGCCAGATCGACCTGCTTCTGCTGGTTGCCGATCTTCTTCTGCAGCGATTCGATCTCGGACTGCAAAACCCCCTTCAGATCGTCGAGCGCCTGGAGCTTCAGCTTCAGCGCCTTCTGGTCGGCCGTCAGGATCGTCATCTCGTCAGCGACGATGGCCGGCAGTCGCGGATCGCCCTCGACCTCCTTCGGCGGCTCGAAGCTCGTCTTGCCCGCGAGATCGGCATCGATGCGGGCGCGCTTGACGATGAGCCGGACGCGCTGGTCGTCATAGATGTCGAAGTTGCCCTTGGCGGTGACCATGTCCTTGCCGAGCTGGGGGCCGTAGTCGGCGCTTCGTCTGATGCCGCCGGCGACGCTGATGGCCTTCAGCACCGTCAGGTCGGGCACGTAAGGAAATTGGCCTGGGTTCTGCACCTCGCCCGAGATGTAGAATGGCCGGAATTGTGCCATTTCGACCGACGCTTCGGGCTTGTCGGATAAAGCGAGCTTACGCTGCAGCGCCTCGCCGATCGCCGCGGCGACTTCCGCGGTCGTCTTGCCGGCTGCCGGCAGTTCGCCGACGAAAGGCACCGACAGCGTTCCCGCCGGGCCGACCGTGTACTGGCCGTTGACGGCCGACCAGTCCCGGAACGTGCCTTCGACGGTTTGCCATTCCGCGATGCGGATGGTGAGCTTGTCCTGCGATCCGAGATGATATTCGTCGGCGGAGGCGATCCGGGGAAGAGCGAACGACACGGCAACGCACGTGGCCATCAGCCACGCCCGCCGTGAGCGGCCTGGAAACAGGCCGCTGCCAAAAGCTTCGAACAAATCTGTTTTCAACTGAACGTTCCGATCCGCTTTAGCCCCATCGCCCGATGAGCTTGCCGCCGGATGCTTGGCATTGCTGGCTGATCAGTAGGAGCCGCGCGACATCCAGACGGCTGGAACCGTCTTGATAATGATGCGAACGTCCTCGAACAGCGACCAGTTCTCGACATAGTGGCGGTCGAACGCGACGCGGCTGTCATAGGAGACGTCGTTGCGGCCGCTGACCTGCCACAGGCCGGTCAGGCCGGGCCGGGATTTCAGATAGTACACGGCGGCGCTGCCGTAGATTTCTAGCTCGTCGCGCACCACCGGGCGAGGCCCGACAAGGCTCATGTCGCCCTGCAGGATGTTGATGATCTGCGGCAATTCATCCAGGCTGAGTTTCCTCAAGACCGCTCCGACGCGGGTGACACGCGGGTCGTTCTTCAGCTTGCGGGTCGAAATCCACTCCGCGTTGGCTTCCGGATTGGCGGCGAGATAGGCGGCCAGCACCCTTTCACCGTCGGGAACCATGGTGCGGAACTTGAGGCAGGGGAAAACCCGTCCGCCGCGCCCTATCCGCCGATGCCCGTAGAAGATCGATCCGCCATCGGAGAATTTGACGAGCAGCGCTATCATGACGAATAGCGGGCTGAGAGCGATCAGGCCGACCAGCGAACCCGCAATGTCGAAGCTGCGTTTGATAAGGCCGCCGATCGGCGGCGGAAAATCGGTGTCAGCCTGCGAAAAGTCCGCGGTAGCCGACTTGGCAATGTCCCTCATGCCGAAACTCCATGCGTTGAACGAATGGTTTACGGCACGATACCAAAAAAATGTTGCAGCGCAACACACAATTTCCCATAGGCCTGAAATAGTCACGTCATGAATTGACCAAATAATAAGCTCGCCCTGCACAAATTTCGGAATATTTAGCACATTTGTGACAATAAATGGGCATTGCTGAAAAAATGCGGGCCTTTTTGGGGCGAATTTCGGGCAGTGCGTTCCATTCGCTCCGGAGCGGGGCATGTTAGTGCTTTAGGCTGGCGCGATGTTCGCAGCTATTCACGTAAAATACTACTCAATATTGTAGATTATACTGAAAAACGATGACGGATGGAGTTTGAGCGACGTCCCGTCGTGTGCGTTGCAGCATGGGTGAGTCGACCGTGAAAGCTCAACTAAAAATATTTGCGGTTGCCCTTGCCGCCTTTTGCTCGCCTTAATAGAATTGCAAATTATACCTGTCATGGTGGCGACAGGTTGAAAGGCCGGAAGCAACCGGTCGAGAGCGGGGCGATTTAACAAGCCCGCATGACAAGGGACTGCGCTCGGGTGGGGCAATCGTTGGATATACCCGAGCCGGATTATGGGCTGTGGGTATGTCGCTTCCAAAATTCATCGTTGGGATGATTTTCGCGCTCGCGATCGTCGTCGCTTGGTCCTGGCTGGGCGGAGCTTCCGTGGGTACGACGCTGCTGCGCGTCATCCTCTGCGCCGTGGCCATTCAGGTGGGCTATTTCGTGCTCGTCTATGCCATGATCGCCAGGAGCGCGCCGACGCCTGCCGACAGGGCTCGCGACGCCGAGAGAAAACTGAGTTCGACCGAAGTGGCCGAAGGCGAGAAGCTGGGCAGCGCCAGGCGGGGCCTCCACTAATAGCACACCACGCGTCTGACGAGTTGGAGGCCCGGTGGGCAGCCGGCGTTTCAGCGTTCATTCCACGCGGTGCGCCCAGGCCGCCTCTCAGTCCTTGTGAACCGTTGCCACCCAGAACCTGGCCGGCCTCACGCGACGTTGGCTGCCTCGGACTGTTCGCCCGACAGCATCCTCGACAGCCGGCTCGCCGGTTTTTCCTTTAGCCGCTGATATTGCCCGACTTCGACGACGCGGCCGTCTTCCATCGCCACCACCCAGTCGGCAAAGGCAATCATCGAGGGCCGGTGCGCGATGGTGAGGATGGTCATGGTGCCGCGCAACCCGTCGATCGACCTGGCGATCAGCGACTGGTTCTGCCAGTCGAGCGCGCTTGTCGCTTCGTCCAGGATAAGCAGCGATGGCTTGCGCAACAGCGCACGCGCCAGCGCAATGCGTTGGCGTTCGCCGCCGGAGAGCCGCACGCCGCGGTCGCCGACCACCGTCTCCAGCCGGAGGTCGAGCCGTTCGACGAATTCGCCGGCGTGCGCGGCGCCGAGCGCGGCCCATAAATCGCTGTCGCCGGCCTGCGGCGCGGCAAGGCGCAGGTTCGCCGCGATCGTGTCATGCAGCAGGAACACGTCCTGCGGCACATAGGCCACCTGATCGCGCCAGCGGCGGCGGTTGGCGGCATCGATCTCGACGCCGTCGGCGAGGATACTGCCCGCTGTCGGCTCGAGCAGGCCGAGCAGCATGTCGGCGATCGTGCTCTTGCCAGATCCCGACGGGCCGATCAGGGCGGTTACCTTGCCGGCCGGCAGCGCGAACGTGACGTCGCTCACCACCGTCTTGCCGGCGCCGTCGTCATAGGCGAAGGAGACGCCACGAATGTTCAGCCCGGTATCGAGCGACAGCTTTCTGGAATCCTGAAACTCCACATGGCCGGGCTCGCGCTCCGCATCGAAGCGCGCCTGCAGGCTGCGCATCGCCGTATAGGCGGGCAGATTGATCAGCACCTGCTGGGCCTGTGTCTGCATGTCCATGAAGCGCGGCGCTATGCGCATGAAGACCAGAAGCAGCACGACGATCTCGGCCAGCGACAGGTTGAAGCGGACCAGCGCCACATAGATGAACAGGCTGAGGCCGATGACGCTCGCTACCTGGAACACGGCAGTGCCGATCGAACTGTTGCGGACATAGGCGATGTTGTCCGCCTTCATCCTTTCCAGCGTCGACCGCAGCTGCTCGAAGTAGGTCGCCTCGACGTTCAGGCTCTTGGCCACCTTGATGCCGCCGAGGAATTCCGAAACGGTCCGGTATTGGTCCTGTCGATTGGTTGTAAGGACCCGGCCGAAAGCGGTGGCGCGCGCCCGAAAAGGTTGCAGCGCGACGAACATCAAGATGCCGATCACCACGGCAAACAGCGTCATCACAGGCGAGATGAACATGGAAATCACGAGATAGCCGGCCAGAAGCACGGCGATCTGCACCAGCATCAAGAGCGAGAACGCCGCCCCCTGGACACGGTCGATGTCGCCGGTCAGGGCATGATCGAGATCGGAACCGCGCATGCGCGCGAAGACGCCCCACCGCGCCTTGCCGATGCTCTCGAACAGGTTCATGCGCAAGCGGTTGATGAAATCGAACAGAAGCCTTGCCATGTAGACCGCTTTGAAGCGGTTGAACGCCGCTTGCAGGGCAACAAGCGCGACAAGCGTGCAAAGCACCGTCGTCAGTTGCAACGTTCCATCCGGCACCAGCCAGCGCACGAATTCATTGTTCGGCAGCCGGACGGCGAAATCCTGGTCGGCGCGCCCGACCAGATGCAGCAGCGGCACAAGCAGCAGGATGGAAAATCCTTCGGTCAGGCTGCCAAGAATCAGGAACAGCAATGCCGTCCAGGCTCGCCGGCCGCCGATCTGAGCAATGACGGCGCCAAGCGCGGCAACGTCGCGAAACAGCGACAGGCTGAAGACAGATGGCTTAGACATCAGCCGCTACATCCCGTTCGATCGACTCCACCGCCTCGTCGATGCGCTGCAGGCCGGCAGGCACTTCGAGGCGGCACACGCCGACATGGTCCGCGAGGCGCGCGCATTGCCGCAGATGCATCGCGGCGAAATAGCCGGGCAGGGCCGCGCGGCCGAAACGTGTCACGTAGGAGAATTTGATGAGAGCCGGCAAGGCGGCGATCGTGGGCAATGGCGTGATTTCAGCTTTCCCGCCGCGTTCGAGGATATAGATCCTGGCCGCCGGCACCTTGGCGCCGGAAAAGGCGCCGTGCAGGCGATGCTGTGCCTTGTCGATTGCCGGATGCACTTGCGGCCGCACTTGCACGTGCCCGAGCGAAATCGCGGCCGCGGCGTCGGCCGCGAGCTTGATCTGCGGAAATCCTGGAACGATCATTGGCTGGTCAGGATCGGTGAGATCGAGCGCCACGACGTCATCGGTAAGCAAATCATGTCCGGCGCGGATCATCGCGCTTGCCGTCGTCGATTTGCCCGCGCCCTTGTCGCCCATGAAGATGGCGCCCCTGCCGGACACCGAAATCGCGCTGGCGTGCAGGACAAGCAGGCCGCGCTGGTGCAAGAGCAGCGCCATCACCGGGCCGAGCAGCGGAAACGCGATCAGCGTGTCGTCGACCCCCGGCGCCGGCTCGACCTCGATGCGGGATCCATCGCTGATCAGGAAGGCGCCGACGGCATCCCATGCCAGATACTGCCGGTCCTGCTCGAAACGGAAGATCGTCGCTGCATTGGTCCCAGGCTTCGGCATGTCGATCGCGCCGACGGTGATCAGGATGTCCGCTGCCGCCGGCTCCACCGGCTCCAACTCGGGCAATGACACTTCCGATGCGATGGTAAGACCGTACGCCCCGTAGAAGCGCCGTTCTCTCACAGGCCCGCCATGCGGAGGTGGAGGATCAACGCCTGCCGCGAGCGGCTCGGTTCGGGGCATCATGCGGGACTTCCACGCTGCTGGAGCTGCCGCAGCCAGAGCGACAGCGACGCCGAGCGCCAGACGTACTGGACGTCCAGCGGTGCGACCTGATCTGGCTGGCGCAGCAGCCGCGCATAGGCGGCGCTGACCTCCGGCAGGTTGACATAGGGCGCGATACGGCCCGCATCCAAGACGAGCAGCTGTTCCAGAAGTTCGCGATGGTTGCGCACCATGCCGTTGACCAAATTGGCGGTGAAATCGATCTTGTCGCGCCGCCACTGCACCGCCGCCGGCAGGATGCCTTGCATGGCGCGGCGCATCACATAGCGGCCAAAGCCGTGGCTGAGCTTCTCCTCGCCCGGCAGCGCCAGGCAGAATTCGACCAGCGGCTTGTCCCAGAACGGATAGCGCGGCTCGACGCCGAAATTGGCGGCGGCCTTGTCGAGGACCTCGAAGGAGTGCGGCACATAGCCGTTGGACAGGATCCAGCGATGGCTCAAGGCGTCGCTGGCCTGGACATCGGGCGGCATGGTGCCCGCCCGGTGAAACCGGTCGATAAGCTCGGTTCGCCTGGCCAGGTCCGGATTGATCAGGTCGCGCCAGTTTCGGCCGCGAGGCGCCGGCTTGCGTATCCTGTTCAGCGCACGGTTCGCCAGATGTCTCAGCTTGGCGATGCGCCAGGCCGGCCCGTAGATGGTGAGGAATTGGAAGTACAGGCCAAACGTGCTGTCGCCATAGGTATTCGAGGCGCTGCGGATCTCGCGCCAGAGATCCAGCCAGCGGCCGGAATTGGCCAATTCATGCAAGTGGCCATGGCCTTGCGAGACGACCTCGTCGCCGCCATGGCCGTCGAGCAGCACTTTGATGCCCTTCGCGCCCGCCGTCCGGTAGATACCGCGGGTCAGCGTCAGGCCCGGCGCCAGAAACGTTCCTTCCTGTTCCTCCAGCACCCGTTCGAATTCGGCGAACGGCGCATAATTGCCGACCGCGATCAGCGTTGGGTCGACATTCTGCTGATCGAGGACCGCATCGATGAACGGGCGTTCGTCCATCGACGAGCCCTTCTCGAAAACCAGCGAAAAGGTCGGCAGCCTCGGCTTGCGCTCGACGGTGTTTTGCAGGCCGGCGACACAGGCGATCGACGAGGAATCGAGACCGCCGCTCAGCATCGCGCCGACCGAGGATGTTCCCCGCATGCGGTTGCGCACCGATTGCGAGAACAGATGCGCGAACTCCTCCGCTGCATCCGGTCGCATCGGCAGGGACGACGGTTCGATCTGCCAGTATCGGCGCAGCGTCACCTGTTGCGCGGTGACGGTGAGGCTATGGCTCGCCGGCAAGCTGAATATATCGCTGTAGGGCGTGGACTGCGGATCGTCGGGGAGCCCGGCTAGGAACCCCGAGATCCGATACTCGCTGATGCGTGTCTCTATCCCCTCGATGCCGAGGATCGGCCCGATCTCGGAGGCAAAGGCAAACCGCCGGTCCGTGGCATGGTAATAGAACGGCTTGACCCCGAAATGGTCGCGCGCGCAAAAGAGGAGCCGCCGCTCGCCGTCCCAGATGGCGAAGGCGAAATCGCCCTGCAGATGCATTGGACAGGCTTCGCCCCAGCGCAGATAGGCCCGCATCAGCAATGTCGCGTCGGCGACCGACCTGTCGCCTATGCCTAGCCTCGCCAGAAGCTCGTCACGGTTGTCCAGCCGGCAATCGGCGGTGATGGCGAGCTTGCCGCCAGCCATCGTCAGTGGACCGGGTCCTGGCTCATTCGTGGTGTCGAGCCAGGCGTGGCCAAGCGCCAATCCGGTGTCCAGCCACCACGAGCTTCCGTCAGGGCCACGATGGCGCATACGCGCCAGCATCCGCTGGATGTCGGTCGCCGCGACCGCCGGTGCGGGGTCCTGCCGCAGCAGGATTCCGGCCACGCCGCTCATCGGCTGCCGTGGTCGACCAGATGCGTGAAACCATCGATCGATCCGCCAAGCACGATATGGTTGTCGCTGATCAGCCAGGCATGGGCTTTCAGTTGCTCGCCGGTGCCGCGTTCGATGCCGATGCGTATATTCGAGGCATTGCCCTGGCGCGCGAGAATGTATTGGCCGGAAAGTGCCTGGGTCAGGCACGTGGCGCGCGGGATGAACCGTGCGGCGGCGGCAATGCCCCAGCCGACACGCCGCAGTTCGCCCATGCTTGCGCACTGACGCGCCTCGAGCCGCGCCACCACGTTGCGGACGCGATTGTAGGACAGGAATGTCAGCGCCAGCCGGACCGAGGCCACGACCAGCAGACAATGGCTGAGAAAGATGATTTCCGAGCCGCTCAGGGACCAAATCCTGGCCAGACCCCGTCGGCCAAGCCGACGCTTGGTCTGCCCGGGGGGGCTCGTCGCGTCCTGCGAAACCGGCCTAGACAAGGGTCTCATGATGGAGCCTCGCAAGCCCGTTTTCGGCCAGGCCCTGCAGCAATGCGTCGACATCTGCCCTGCAGCGCTCGGGGTCGACATTGTAGCGCGCGAGCACGGCGCTGCGGATGTCCACGATCGGCTTGGGCTCCTGGATCAGCTGCCAGATGAAGGCGCCGACGCCATTCAGGCTGTAATAGATGTTGGACTTGAGATCGAGGAGCGCCAGGCCCTCGCCGAATTCGCAAGCCACGGCATCCTTGGTCGCGCTTACCAGGTCGTGGTCGGCCAAATCACGGCCGGATAGCTTCCTGTTCATCCCAAAACCTCGCTTAAAACGCTTCAGCAGTTCCAGGCAATGAAAGGCAGTCGGAGGCCTTTGCGCCCCCGACTCTCTTATGGTTTTTTAATCCGGAGTCCCAACTTAGTCACTCCGGAAAACTGCGGTATGCTCAGGAAAATGTTAGGTCGCCAAGCGGCGTATGCGCGGGAAACGATACGTCGATCGCGGTGCTGCCGCCGCCGCCCTGGGTAATGGTTTCGATCGAACCATGGACCGTCAGGCTAGGCGCTTCATATTCATGCCTTTCAACATTCTGTTCCATTTTACTCTCCAATAAGACTGGAAACGGCCTGTCGAGTGCCGGCAGCGCTTTCATGCTGCATCGCAATAGCTGCATGGCAGCATTTATGAGTCAAGCCGCATTTACCGAGCGTTAATCAATTATGGGCTGCGGGTGTCAGACTGTGCGTGAGCTATGGCTAGAATCCGCTTTGGCTTCAGCACAATCCGTCTGCATCGGGCTCTTGCCGGCTGGTATCTTATTAAGCTTTTGATTGAACAGAATTAAAATGTTCTATCTGGGCGCCGAATCTTTAGGGCGCCGCTCAAGGGATGACTTTCGGCGCTGGCGATTCCGTTAAAGAGCGTGCGCTGAAGTCCCCTCGGCGGTTGCCGCCTCAACGTGATCTTCGCCGCCGTTCGGGCGCCGCGGCAAGTGCTCTGGTCGCAAAATATGGCACTGCAAAAAAGGAAAAGCTTTACTGCGCCAGAGTTTTTCGAGATGCTTTGCTTGCACTGCAACATATGCACCGCGCAGACCGCTGTTTGGAGATACGTGCGCTCAATGGCCTTGCCTGAAAGTTCGTACGAGCGACTGCGCGCGACCGACTGCGCCGACGAGATAGTCTATGTGCAGGCCTGCCTGCGGGTGTATTTCGCGGAACCGGCCGCCGCCCCGGGCACCGTGTCGATGCTTGGCCTTGATGTCGCCAATGTCGCCGACATCGCCAGGTTGAACAAGATCGCGACCTTTGTCCTCAAGGCGCTTTCGCGCGCGCCGGCGGCCGACAGACCGCTTGAACTCTTCCAATGGCTCGACACCTATCGCAGGCGAACGGTTTCGATGAACGCGGCCTGCCTGATGGATTCGTTGGCGATCCATGAGGTGCTGCGCGCAAGACAGATCGATTTCGTCTTTCTGAAGGGCCCGTTCCAGCAGCAGCTTCTCTATGGCGACCATTTCATGAAGCCTTCGGGCGATGTCGACATCCTGGTATCGCCTGCCGGCTTCTCCAGGGCGCGCGATGCGCTGCGCTCGATCGGCTACGAGGTCGCCGGCAAGTCGCGTTCGGTCTGGTGGGTCCGCTTCCTTGGCGAACAGCACATGGTTCGCGGCGATGGGCCGAAAGCATCCACGGTCGACCTTCATTACCGCCTTCAGCAGCCCGGCTCGCCGAGCCCGCGCGACTCCGACGGATTCCTGCGGCGAAAGCGGCAGGTCGAGATCACCGGCGTTGAGGTGCCGACCACATCGGCCGCAGACACGCTTTTGTTGTCCTGCATCAGCGTCGCCAAGGCGCTTTTCAACCGGGAGCCCTGTGCGGGCTATGTCTGCGATGTCAGGGCCAGCGCCGCGCGCCTCGACGAGGCCGATCAGCAGTCTGTTCTCGACGCGGCCGCCAAGCAGGGGCTGGACGATACGCTGCTGCTTGGCTTGCGCGCCGCGGACGTGCTGCTCGGCGGCGCCGGCACGCTTCTGTCGGACCGCGCCACGCGGATCCTGTCGCGCATTGGCAATGAGGATCTGCTCAGCATGGTCATCGCGCCATGGCTGTCGTCCCTGCGGTGGCCGCAGCGGCGAACGGTGTTGTGGGAATTATGCGGCCGGGAACCGGTCCGCTATCTGGCCGAAGCCGGCTGGGCAGCGTCGGCGGACATCAGCCGCCGCATCTTCGAACGGCCGGGCAGTCCGTGATAGCGGTGCTCGGAGACGTACAGGGCGAGGGCAGATCGGAACCTGTGCAAGAGGCAAATCCATGTCGATGACGAAATCTGAGGTCTGCGTGATCATCGCGGCAAAAAACGCGGCGCGCACAATCGCGACCGCCATCGCATCCGCGCTGCGCGAGCCGGAAGTGGCGGAGGTCGTCGTCGTCGACGACGCCTCCACCGACGACACGGCCGAGGTCGCCCGCTCCGCCGACGACGGAAGCGGCCGGCTTGCGGTGATGCGCCTCGACGTCAATCGCGGCCCCTCCTTCGCCCGCAACGCCGCCATATCCAGTTCCAGATCGCCATTCATCAGCATCCTGGATGCCGACGATTTCTTCCTCGAGGGCCGGTTTCGCAACCTGTTTGCCGGCGCCGATTGGGATTTCGCGGCCGACAACATCATGCTGATCAGGGATGACGCCACCAGCGATGTGACGAAGATCGTCGCTCCGCAGTTTGCGGCGGAACCGGAATTCCTTGATTTCGAACGCTTTGTCGAAGGCAACATCTCCAGGCGACGTGTGCAAAGGGGCGAACTGGGTTTCCTTAAGCCGGTGATCAGCCGTGCCTTCCTCGACCGACACGAATTGCGCTACGACGAGGCCCTGCGCCTGGGTGAGGACTATGAGCTCTACGCTCGCGCGGTAGCCCGCGGGGCACGGTTCAAGATCATCCGCTCCTGCGGTTACGGCGCTATTGTCCGCGCCGATTCGCTGAGCGGCCGCCACAAGACGCAGGACCTGAAGCGTCTGGCCGATGCCGACCTGGCGCTGCTGGCGATCGACAGCCTGCCCGAAGGTTCCAAAGCCGTGCTGCGGCGGCACGAGCGGCACGTGCGCGACAAATACCGGCTGCGCAATTTCCTCGATGTGAAAGCGGAGCGGGGGCTGGCATCCGCCGCCGCCTATGCCTTCGCAAGCCAGTCCAACCTCGTTCCCATCGTCCAGGGCGTGGCGTCCGACAAGCTCGAGGCGCTTTTCCGCCGCGTCGGCCTTGTGTCGAGGCACAAGCATGTGCCGCCATTGCGTTTTTTGATGGCCGGAACCAGCGCAGGCAAGGAGCGGTAAAGCGTCCGGAGCGTTCTCGTTTTGCTGCCGGACCCGTTCATCACGCAAACCATTCCGCCGGAATTATGAGTTTACGAATTGGGTAGTTGCCTCGCGGCGCCGGGAATGGCAGTCTATGTTGCGGTGCAACAAATTGAATTGACCAGCCGAACGGGCCCCCGATCGGATTGGTATATATTGGTGGATGTCTCTCCCGTCGGAGGAGCAGGACGTGCTATTTTGAGCCCGGTCACGGGTCGGCCAGAAGCCCGGCTTGGTTAGCCGGCGATGACAGGGATCTACGTTCATGGCCTCGATATTCGGCTTCAGATCAAGGGATCCGGCCCGCGACAGGCAGGCCGACATTTCGCGCCTGGATCGGCTGGCGAGACTGTTCGAGCAGATCGCCGCGGAGATCGAGGCCGAGCGAGCCGGGCTGGAGAGCCGCTACCGCAAGACGGCGACCAATGCCGCCTTCCTGGTCGAGGCGATGGAGAACGGCTCCGCCTCCGACAAAAGATCGTCCGAGGTCAGCGCGTTGACAAAGTCGATCCTGGACTGCGAACGCCGCATCGCCGCGCTTTCGCGTCAGAACGGCATGATGAGGGAGCTTCGTCCTTCGCTGGACATGGTCTTCGACGGGGATGAGGCGTCCGATTCGGCCCGTGCGGTCGAATTCGCCAAGCCAGCAGGCGCTGGCAGAGGGTGAACGTGCAGGCTTGGGAAATTGCGATTGATTTTATGCGAGGCAGGACAAGGAGTTCGGGAGGGTCAGACAGGAGGTCAAGCTTGGCCCGTTCAGCCACGGTTCAAACGTCGACTTTGGGTTGGGGACGCACAGCACAAGGTGAGTTTGTATGAATTTGAATCCGAAAAACACGTCCGCCATCGCCATCGACGCATCTCCGTTCGCACGCGAGGCCGGGCAAGCCGGCCCGCGGCAATTGGGTTTGATCGGCGCCTTGCTGCTGGCCGCTCTTGGTGGCCTGGTGACGACCCCTTCCCACGCCCAGGACATTGCGACATCGCCGTCCTTCGTCGACGATTTCACCAGTTTCAACCGCGAGCGCTGGTACGTGTCCGACGGTTGGACGAACGGCAGCCACCAGAATTGCACCTGGTCGAAGGGCCAGGTCAGCCTGGCGGACGGGGTGTTGTCGCTGGGCTTCGAAAAGCAGCAGCTGAAGGATCGCGCCTATGCCTGCGGCGAGATCCAGACCAAGCAGCGCTTCGGTTACGGCACCTATGAGACGCGGATGAAGACCGACACCGGCTCCGGCCTCAACGCGGCGTTCTTTTCCTACATCGGCCCGTCGGACAAGCAGCCTTGGGACGAGATCGACTTCGAGGTCCTGACCAAGGATACGTCGAAGGTACAGGTCAACGTCTACATTGCCGGCAAAGGCAAGAACGAGAAGCTGGTCGACGTGCCGGGCGGCACCGAGAGTGCCTTCAACGACTATGCCTTTGTCTGGGAAAAGGACCGCTTGCGCTGGTACGTCAACGGCCAGTTGGTGAACACAGTCACCGATCCGGCGAAGCTGCCAAGCCACGCGCAGAAGATATTCTTCAGTTTTTGGGGCAGCGACACGATGACTGGTTGGATGGGCCCCTTCACGGATCCGGGCCGCAAGCTTTCGATGCAGATCGAGCGCGTTGCCTTCACCGCGCTGGGCGAGCCCTGTCAATTTCCGGAATCGCTGGCATGCAGCGTAAAGTAGTTGGGAAAGTCGAGTTGAATTGGCTGGGCCGAAAACGGCCGGCTGTCTTGGATGGGGACGAAACCGAATGAATCTGACGGTGTTTGGAATTGGCTATGTCGGCCTCGTGCAGGCGGCCGTGCTTGCCGAAGTCGGCCATCAGGTGGTGTGCGTCGACATCGACGCGGGCAAGGTCGAGCGGCTCAACCAGGGCATCGTCCCGATTTTCGAGCCGGGGCTGGAAAACATCGTCAGGGAAAATCACGCCGCCGGCCGTATCACGTTCACCACCGATGCGGCCGCCGCCGTCAGGCATGGCGAAATCCAGATGATCGCGGTCGGTACGCCGCCCGGCGAGGATGGCTCGGCCGACCTCAAATATGTGCTGGCGGTCGCTGAGACCATCGGCCGCGAGATGGAGACGCCCAAGATCGTCGTCGGCAAGTCGACGGTGCCGGTCGGCACCTGTGAAAAGGTAAAGGCCAGGATTGCCGAAACCTTGAAGAAAAGAGGTCGCGAGGACCTGACCTTCGATGTCGCCTCCAATCCGGAATTCCTCAAGGAGGGATCCGCGGTCGCCGACTGCATGAAGCCGGATCGTATCATCGTCGGCACGGCCAGCGAGGAAACCGAGGCGGTGATGCGCGAGCTCTATGCGCCCTTCAACCGTAACCACGAGAAGATGATCGTGATGGACGTGCGCAGCGCCGAGTTCACCAAATACGCAGCCAACTGCATGCTGGCGACCAAGATCAGCTTCATGAACGAGATGGCCAATCTGGCCGAGCAGCTCGGCGCCGACATCGAGGAGGTCCGCAAGGGCATCGGCAGCGATCCACGCATCGGCTACCACTTCATCTATCCGGGTCTTGGTTATGGTGGCTCGTGCTTCCCAAAGGATGTGCGGGCGCTGATCAAGACTGCCGAAGGCGTCAAGTTCGACGCCAAGCTGCTGCGTGCCGTCGAGGAACGCAATAACGAGCAGAAATCGGTCCTGTTCGACAAGGTGAACCGCTACTTCCAGGGCAATCTCAGGGGCAAGACCTTTGCGCTCTGGGGCCTGGCTTTCAAGCCCAACACCGACGACATGCGCGAGGCCCCCGCGCGTACGTTGATGGAGGCGTTGTGGAAAGCCGGCGCGGCGGTGCAGGCCTACGATCCCGAAGCCATGCAGGAATGCCAGGCCATCTACGGGCTGCGCGATGACCTGATGTTGTGCGGCACCAAGGAAGCAGCGCTGCGTGGCGCCGATGCGCTGCTGATCGCCACCGAATGGAAAAACTTCCGCGCGCCGTCCTTCGATGCCCTCAAGGACGCTCTGACCACGCCGATCATCTTCGACGGCCGCAATCTCTATGACCCCAAGGTGATCGCCCGCCACGGCATCGAATATCACTCGATCGGCAGAATGGCGGCGTGAGGTCCGGCGCCAACAGCCGTAGGCAGAAACGGGCGCGCGCGCCCGGCGTGGAAAGGAGTTGCGGCTGATGGTGCTGGACGTAAAGCCCGAGCAAATCACCAAGGATCATTTCGATCTCATCGCGATCGGTTCCGGCTTCGGTTCGGCCTTCTTCCTGCATGAATTCGCAAAACGGCGAAAAGCGCGCATTCTGGTTCTGGAGTGGGGCCGCCACAACACCCATGAATGGCAACTCAGCCAGAACCTCAACACCGACATCGACGACGAGACGACTTACAAGACCAACTCCGACAAGCCATGGAACTACACGATCGGGCTGGGCGGCGGGACCAATTGCTGGTTCGCGCAGACGCCGAGATTCCATCCCAATGATTTCAGGCTGAAAAGCACCTACGGCATCGGCAATGACTGGCCGATCAGCTATGACGATATCGAGCCGTTCTACTGCGATGCCGAAGACGTCATGTCGATCTCGGGCGATCCCGACATGGCGGCGATGCTGCCGCGCTCGAGGCCGTTTCCGCAGCCGCCGCATCGTATGTCGACGCCGGACCGGATGATGAAGGCGGCCCAGCCCGGCCAGCATTTCGTCATGCCCACGGCACGCGCCCGGGTGGCGACCGCGCAGCGCGGCGCGTGCTGCGCCAATCTGCGCTGCTGGCTGTGCCCGGCCGACGCCAAGTTCACCGCCAATAACGGCCTGATGCATGTCTTCGAGAATCCCGATGTTTCGGTCTGCCTCGGCTCCGAAGTGCGGCGGCTCGATCATGCCGGCGGCACGGTCCGGTCGGTCACCTTCGTCCACGGCGGCAAGGAATACCAGGTCAGCGGCGATCTCTTCGTCCTGGGCGCCAATGCCATCCAGAGCGCGGCGATCATGCTTCGGTCCGGCCTGGGAGACGAATTCGTCGGGCGCGGCTTGCATGAATCCTATGGCTGGAATTTCGAGGTTTATCTCGACGGCGTCGATAATTTCGACGGCAGCACCATCACCACCGGCCTGAATTTCGGTCTTTATGACGGTCCGCACAGGTCCGAGCATGCGGCCGCACTGGTCTATTTCGAGAACCGCTGGCAACACGGAATGCGTGCCGAAAAGGGGCGGCTGCGCCAGGTGCTGCCGCTTGTCGTGGTCACCGAGAACCTGCTCGATCCCGAAAATTTCGTCACCCTCGACCAGGACGACAATGCCTTCGTCAGCTTCAAGGCGCCGTCCGACTACGCGGTCAAGGGCATGGCTCGAGCCCTTGAGAAATTGCCTGGGCTGCTTGCCCCGCTGCCGGTGGAAAGACTTTTCGACCGCGGCATCCGGCCAACCGAATCGCATGTGCAGGGCACGCTGAGGATGGGCACCGGCCCGGCGGATTCGGTGATCGACAGCGATATGATCCATCACCGGTTGAGAAACCTGGTTGTCGTCGGCACCAGCACCTATCCGAGCTGCTCCTGCGCCAATCCCAGCCTGACAGCGGCGGCGCTGTCCCTGCGGGCGGCGAGCCGCATGGCATGAAAGGAGCAGGCCGATGATCGAAATTTCCAGGCGTTCTGCCCTGGCCATCGTTGCAGGCGGCGTGGTGTCGGCCGGTATCGCCTACGCCGCCGTCAGTTCGTTCTCGGACGAGGATCTGGTTCGCGTCACGCTCGAAAAATACTTCGGCAGGCTGAACATGCGCATCGAGCATCTCCAGCAGTTCGTGCTGGAGTTCCGCAACCGGAACCCATGGATATTTCCCAGTGAAAAGCTGGGTGATGCCGTCACCTTGCTCGAGAAGACCAGACTTGGCGAAGCACGCCAGTTGCTGCCAGCGCAGAAGCGGCTCGACCTCACGCATTTCGACCGCTGGCTGATCGCCGAATTCCATATGCTGACCGACTACGCCTGGCGCAGTTCGCCCGACGATCCGATCCGCTTCACCGGGTGGCAGCCATGCACCAATCCGTTCGCGACGCTCGATCCACCGCAAAATGCCTGAGGCGGCCATTGGGCCGCATGCAATGAAACGCGAAAAGACCAGGAGGCAGGACCATGAAAGTTCTTTTTGCAGGCGGTAACGGCTACACACCCGAATTCAGCGGCGGCGTGCAGTCGAGCACCCATCATCTGGCCGAACAGCTGATCGAACATGGGCATGAAGCCTCGGTGCTCGCCGCGTTGTTCGGCGATGGCGTCTTCGGCTTCAAGGCACGCGCCAAGATGAAGCTCTTGCGGCAACCGGCAGTCGTAGACAGTTTCCCTGGCTATCCCGTGGTCCGGGCCTGGTTTCCCTGGGAGGCGGCAAGCTTTGCCGTCGACCGGCAGAAGCCCGATGTGGCGGTCGTCCAGTGCCACAAGTCGGTTCCCCTCGGTCAGGCGCTGCAAGCCGAGGGCGTGCCGCTGGTCGTCTATCTCCGCAATGTCGAGTTCCACGAGTTGGGTGGCGACCTGCGCGAATTGCACTCGGCGCTCTACATCGCCAATTCCGAGTTCACTGCGCGCACCTACAAGAGAGAGTTCGGGATCGAGGCGAAGGTGATCCCGCCGACCATCAACCCGACCCATTACAGCACGCCCACGACAGGCCAGTTCGTCACGCTGATCAACCCCTATGAGGAAAAGGGTTTTGAGCTTGCGGTGCGCATCGCTGGCGCCTGCCCGGAAATCCGGTTCCTGTTCGTCGAGAGCTGGAAGCTGGATGACGATCATCGGGCGCGCATCGAAGAGACGATCGCGCCGCTCGGCAATGTCGTGCTGGAGAGCCGCACCAACGACATGAAGACGGTCTACGGCCGCACCAGGATCCTGCTAGCACCCAGCAAATGGGAGGAGGCCTGGGGTCGCGTCGCGTCCGAGGCGCATTGCAGCGGCATCCCGGTCGTCGGCTCTCGGCGCGGTGGCCTGCCCGAAGCGATTGGCCCTGGCGGCGTTGTGCTCGATTATGATGCCCCGCTTGCCGACTGGGTCGCGGCGGTCAGGCTTCTGTGGAGCGACAAGCAGGAATATGAGCGGCTTTCGGGCCTGGCGCGCAGCTTCGCTGGCCGCCCGGAGCTCGATCCCGACCGCCAGTTCGTCACCTTTTTCTCGATACTGGACAGGGCGGTGCAGCAACGCGCGCGGCAGGCGGCGTAGCCATCCGGATCAGGCCGGGCGTTTGACCCGGCTTTTCAGCGTCTCATAACCGCGGGCGCCAAGCAGGGTGCGCGCGATGGTCTTGGCGGCACTCTTGCGCCCTTCCTGCGAGCCGATCTGCCGCAGCCGTGCCGGCAGATTCCGGGCCGCCTGGCCAAGCGCCGGCAGCGACAGCGCGTCGGGAAAGCTGACCATGTGCGTCTCGACGCACAACACCGGCTTGCCGGATAGCTCGGTGATCGTCAGTGCCTGCTGGTGTTCGCTCTCGATGAACAGGATGGCATCGGATTTGCGATAGAAATCGGCCTTGAAACTGCCATGCGCGCCAAGCCGCTGCCGCTCCGCCTTGCTCGGCAAATCGAGCATGATCAGATGGTCGTATTTGATCTGATGCCTGTCGAGCCATGCCTCGGTCAGCGCGCGGTATTTCTCCAGCCGGCTGGTGACCAGCCAGCCGATCCGGTGGGTCGGGGCATGGAGGGGGCGCGCCTCGCTGAGGAACTTCTCGTAGGCTGGGCCGTCGTCGTTTTCCGCTTCCGTCGGATCCAGGCACAGCACGCCGTCTATGTCGACGCAGCATTGCGCCAGGAACTTGTGATGCATGAAATTCCACTGGAACATGCGCGGATGCGGCACGACCTCGAAGACGACGTCGGTCTCTTCATGCTGCGGCTGCAGGCCGAACACGGCGGCATGAGTGTAGTCGGCCTCGATGCCGGCAGCCGCGATGCGGGCGCGGGCGTCGCGCATCGCGTTGCCGCCGGCAACGCTGTCGTCGATCACCAGCACCTTGCGCATTTCGGTTACTTTGCGGTCGAGTGCCGCACGGCGCTTGGTGACGCCCGACGTGTAGACCCGCCCGGCCAGGAAGCTGTCGAGGTCGGTCATCGGAATGTTCGCCGCGAGGCTGACCAGCGTGGCCGCGAGCACGCCGCTTCGGGGAACGCCGACGACAAGGTCAATGTCGCGCGGCAGCCGGTGAAGGTTTCTGACGATCGCGTCGTTCATATCGGAGATCGATCGGTAGTGCATGGATCAGACCTGATGCTGGAGGGGATGTTCGTAACGGACGAAGACGTCCAAATTATTGCGCTTCGCGCGGCGTCGCCGCCGGCGGCCTTGCCGGCAGCATTTTCAAGGCCTCGCGCAACGCTTCGCGGCCGGAAGCGAATGCCAGCGCGATGACGACGGTGATCAGATAGGCGAGAACGGCGCCACTGGCCAAGGCAATGACATGTTGCTGCGGCAGCAGTGGTTTGACGAGCCAAACCGCGGCCAGCGCCAGATGGGCGCCGAGCACGAACGGTGCTGCCGCGCGCGCCACATGGCTCGCCCGCAGCGGCCCGCTCCTGCCGACATAGAGCCACAGGAAAGGCGTGCGCAGATACTCGCTGACCGCATAGGCCACCGCCACGCCCAGCGCGCCGTAGGGCAGGCCGAGCGCGAAGGCGAGCACCGACGTCACGGCCGTGACGATCCCCCAGCGCATGAAATCGCCGGAGCGGCCCTGGCTGACGAAAAGCCATCCCGCCGGGTTGTTGAGCGGCTGGAGCAGGCCGGCAAAGCCGAGCGCCAGGAAAATCCCGGCGCTCGCGCGCCACTGTTCGCCGAGCACGAAGGGGATCAGCACGTCCGACATCGCAGTGGCGAAGGCGACGCCCGGCAGCGCCACCAGCAGGATCAGCGGCATGACGCGAAGATAGGCGCTGCGGTAGCGGTCCGGTTCGTCCTTGAGCCTGGACAGCGCCGGCACCATGACCTTCGACAGCGGATTGGTGATCTGGCTCAGCGGAAACAAAAGCAGCTTGTAGGCGCGGTCATAGAGACCGAGCTGGGCCTCGCCCCAGTATTTTCCGATCAGCACGTTGTCGAGGTTGCGGGCAAAGAAATTGGCGAAATTGAAACCGGTGATGCCGGCGCCGAAATTGATCAGGTCGCTGATTCCCGCGACCTTGCGCGGCAGGCCGGGGCGCCAGCGCGAGCTTGCCCAATAGCACAGCGTCGGCAGCACGGCTCCGGTCAGCGTGCCGGCGAACAGCGCCCAATAGGAGCGGTCGATGAAGGTCCAGGCAATCGAGACGGCGAGGCCGGCGACGGCGCTGGCGACGTCGATGATCGCCAGGCGCCCGAACTGCATGCGGCGCGTCAGCAGCGCCAGATGCTGCGCGCCCAGCCCATAGGCCATGATCTGCAGCCCGAACGCTGCCACCAGGCCCGTCACGCGCGGCTCGCCGTAGAAGGCCGCGACCAGAGGGGCGGCTCCGGCAAGCACGCAAGCCAGGATCGCGCTGACGGCGACATTGATCCAGAAGAGATAGTTTACCTCTTCGTGCCGGATACCCGATTTCTGGATCGTCGCCTGCGTCAATCCGAAATCCTGGAACAGCGCGATGAAGGCCAGCACCGGCGCGCACATCGCCACGACGCCGAAATCCTGCGGCGACAGCAGTCGCGACAGCACGATGACGGATATGATCTGCGTCGCGACCCGCACGGATTGCGAGAGGGCCGTCACGACCGCGCCACGCCCTACCGACTTGCGGAGGGAGCCTTCTGGCGGATCGAATGCGTTGGCTTCCAAATTCAGGATTCCTGATTTTTTGCGTGAATTTCCAATCTCGAAATTCACGACCGCCGCCGACGACAAACTACGGCAATAATTTTGCAGTGCAACAGAAAACGTGGATCGCTGCAGCAAAAATGTTGCGATGCAGCAAGAGCTGTACTAGCATCCCCGTGGGTGGTGGGCCAAACAGCGGTCGAGTTTTCATGCTGCATGTCTTGTACCTTGTGCATGACGTTTCCGACCCGGCAGTGCGCCGGCGAATCACGATGCTCAAGGCAGGCGGCGCCCAGGTCACCCTGGCTGGCTTCCGCCGCGTCGCGACCCCGGTCGCCGATATCGAAGGATTGCGGCCGATCGACCTCGGCGCGACGCGTGACGGCCGATTCGCCCAACGCCTGACTGCGGTGGCGAAGGCAGCGGTTTCGATCGGCTCGAAGCTGGGCGGCACGCCGCGGCCCGATCTCATCATCGCGCGCAATCTCGAAATGCTGGCGCTGGCCCGCCGCGCCAGATCGGCGTTCGGCGCCACCGTGCCGATCGTCTACGAATGCCTCGACATTCACCGCCTCATGCTGCGCGGCGATGTCCTGGGCAGGGCGCTGCGCGCTGCGGAGCGCTATCTGGCGCGGGACGTGAAGCTGCTGGTGACCAGCTCGCCGGCCTTCATCGCCAATTATTTCAAGCCTTTCGGCCAGGTCGCGGCACCCGTCGAACTGATCGAGAACAAGTATTTCGAGAGCGCCGCAATCCCGTCCGTCGCGCATGAGGCGGCGCCGGCCCCTGTCGCGCCGCCATGGCGCATCGGCTGGTTCGGTGCGTTGCGGTGCCGCCGCTCGCTTGAGCTGCTGGCCGATTTCTCGCGTCGCGCCAATGGCCGCTTCGAGATCGTGCTGCGGGGCCGTCCGGCGCTCTCCGAATTCCCGGATTTCCATGAGTTTGTCGATGCCGAGCCGTGGCTTTCGTTTCGCGGGCCCTACCGCAATCCGGAGGACATGGCGGCGATCTATGGGGACGTCCATTTCTCCTGGGCCATCGACTTCTTCGAGGAGGGGCAGAACTCCAAATGGCTGCTGCCCAACCGGCTCTATGAAGGCTGCCGCTTCGGCGCCGTGCCGATCTCGATGAACAACACCGAGACCGGGCGGTTCCTCGACCGGCATGACATCGGCATCCTTCTGCCGCAGGCCACATCGGACGCGCTCGAAGCCGTACTCGGCAAAATGGAGAATGATCGCTTCAGCAGGCTGAAGGCACGCGTTCTCGCCCACAGCCCGAGGACCTGGAGCTACGATCGCGGCGACTGCCGGGCGCTGGTCGAAAAGCTTAGCCGCCTGACCGCCATGCGCGAACCCTTGGCAACCGAGGCCTTGGCATAGAATGGACATCGCCCGATGACGCAAGCGCTTCCCTCCAGCCTGATAGTGATCCCCTGCCTGAACGAGGCGGCTCATATCGGTGTGCTGCTCGATCAGCTCTGCCCGGCGGCGGCAAGGCTTGACGCTCGCATCGTCGTTGCCGACGGCGGCAGCACCGACAGCACGCTGGCCATCGTCGGCGAGCGCCTGAAGAAGGATCCGCGCATCGTCCTGCTTCACAATGAAAAGCGCATCCAGAGCGCGGCGATCAATCTCGCGGTGGCCGAATTCGGCGACGGCGCCGAGTATCTGATCCGCATCGATGCCCATGGCGGCTATCCAGACGACTATTGCGACCGGCTGGTCGAGGAGGCGCAGGCCACCGGGGCCGATTCGGTCGTGGTTTCGATGCTGACCAGCGGCAACGGCGCCGTGCAGAAGGCGGTCGCGGCGGCGCAGAATTCCAAACTCGGCACCGGCGGCTCCAAGCACCGCCACCTCTCCGCCGGAGAGTGGGTTGACCACGGCCACCACGCATTGATGCGGATATCGGCCTTCCAGGCCGTCGGCGGCTATGACGAGAGCTTCAGCCACAACGAGGATGCCGAGCTCGACTACCGGCTGAGGGAGGCCGGCCACAGGATCTGGATGAGCGGCAGGACGCAGATGGTCTATTATCCGCGCGCCTCGCTCAGCGGCCTCTATTTCCAGTATCTCGGCTATGGCCGCGGCCGCGCCAAGAATGTGCTGAAGCACCGCGTCGTTCCCAAGGTCCGGCAGATGGTGCCGCTCTTGGTGTTCCCTGTGGTTCTTCTGGCGGCGTTCTCCTTCGTACACTGGCTGGCGGCGGTGCCGCTGTTGCTATGGGCGTCGGTGTGTCTCGGCTACGGCCTGTGGACGGCAATAAGCCAGCGCAATGCCGATATCGCGCTTGCCGGCGTTTCGGCGATGGTCATGCATTTCGCCTGGTCCGTCGGCTTTTGGCTACAGCTTCTCGGCCTCGGCTCGCGGCGAGGTGTGGCGTGATGGGGGTTTCCGGCAAGAACCGCAGCATCGACATAGGCGTCTGCACGTTCCGGCGGCCGGAACTGGCCGACACGCTGCGTTCGCTTGCCGCGATGGAAATGCCTGAAGGATTCGACGTCGCCGTCATTGTCGCCGACAACGACGATACGCCAAGCGCCAGGCAATTGGTGACGGCGCTGTCACGGGAACTGGCATTGCCGATCCGCTACCGGCATTGCCCGGCGCGCAATATCTCGATCGCCCGTAACGCCTGCCTCGATGCCAGCGAGGCGGATTTCGTCGCCTTCATCGACGACGACGAGACCGCCACCTCCCGCTGGTTGGCGGAACTGGTGGCGACGATGCAAACGAGCGGCGCTGCCGCCGTGCTTGGCCCGGTGCGGGCGCGCTATCGCCCGGATGCGCCGGACTGGATGCGCCGCGGCGATTTCCACTCGACCTTGCCGGTCTGGGTACGCGGCGAAATCCGCACCGGCTACACCTGCAACGTCCTGCTTGGCATGGGATCCGACAGCCTGCGTGGCCGCCGCTTCAGCCTGGCGCGTGGCCAGACCGGCGGCGAGGACACCGAGTTCTTCGACCAGATGGTCAAGGCCGGCGGCCGGATCGCCTTTTCCAAGGAAGCCTGGGTCGACGAGGTGGTGCCGCCCGCCAGGGCCGCGTTCGACTGGCTCGGCCGCCGCCGTTTCCGCGTCGGGCAGACCCATGGCCACCTTCTGGGGCGCGACGCCAGCGGCATCGGCCTGGTCAAACAGGTCGGCCTTGCCGCGGCAAAGGCGGCCTATTCATTCGCCGCCGCGATTGCGCTTGTCGCCAGCCCGGTGCGCAGGAACCGCAGCGTACTGCGCGGCATCATGCATGTCGGCGTCGTCAGCGGCCTCGTCGGCATCCGCGAAATCCGGCTGTACGGCCAGCCTTCGCCGCAGGAAGGAGGCAAGCGTGCAGCCTGATGTCTCCTTCGTCCCCGATGTTTCCTTTGTGATCGCCGCCTACAATGCCGAGGCAACGCTTGACCGGGCGATCGCGAGCGCCATCGCCCAGAAAGATGTCAGCGTCGAGATCGTCGTCGTCGACGACAAGTCCCGCGACGCGACGCTCGATGTGGCGCGGGCTTATTCCGGGGATACCGTGCGCGTCGTCGCCTTGGAAAAGAATCGTGGTCCCGGCGGCGCCCGCAATGCGGGCCTCGATCATGCCCGCGGCAGATGGATCGCGGTTCTCGATTCCGACGATGCCGTCTTTCCCGGCCGCATCGCCGCAATGATCGCCCGCGCCGAAAGAGCCGGCGCCGAGATCGCCGTCGACAACCTCCAGGTCGTGCGCGAGGACGGCGTCGTCGAGGACGCGATGTTCCCGCGGCAATATCTGGAAGCCCTGCGCGAAATCTCGCTGGCCACCTACATCGCCGGCAACGTCGTCTTCGAATCGAAGTTCAATCTCGGCTATCTCAAGCCGATCTTCCAGCGCCGCTTCCTGGACGAGAACCGGCTTCGCTATGATGAGGATCTGATCATCGGCGAGGACTACATCCTGCTCGCCAATGCCTTGGCCAAGGGCGGCAAATGCGTGGTCGAGCCGGAAATCGGCTATGCCTATCATATCCGCAGCGGCTCCATCTCCCGCGTGCTCGAGCTTCACCACGTCGAGGCGATGCGCAAGGCGGACGCCATATTCGCTCAAACCCATCGGATGGATGAGGCGGCCCAAGCCGCGTTCGCCCGGCGCGGCCGCAGCCTGCGCAAGGCGGCCTCATTCCTGTCCATGGTTCAGCACATCAAGGCGCGGTCCCCGCTCAAGGCGATCCGGACGGCGCTCAGCGACCCGGCGGCGGTCAGGCATATGGGCATGCCGATCGCCGTGCGGTTGCGAAGAGTAGCGGCACAGTTTGCCGTTGGGGCGGGGAGGTGAAGATGCAGGTGCATGGAGGGAATTTTCGTGGCCTGTGAATGGACTGAAGTCGATCTCCTCAGAAGGAATTTGCGATGAAGAAAATCAGGAAGGCCGTGATACCGGTGGCGGGGCTTGGGACACGGTTCCTGCCGGCGACCAAGTCGATGCCGAAGGAAATGCTTCCCGTGGTCGACAGGCCAGTCGTGCAATATGCGGTCGACGAAGCTTTCGAAGCCGGCATCGAGCACATCGTATTCGTGACCGGCCGCAACAAGGCGGTCATCGAGGACTATTTCGACCTTCATCCGGAGCTGATCGGAACCCTGGAGCAGAGCGGCAAGAAAGCGCAATTGCAATCGCTGGAAAGCCTGCTGCCGGTTGCCGGCGCCACCAGCTTCATCCGCCAGCAATCGCCGCAAGGGCTTGGCCATGCCGTCTGGTGCGCGCGCGAGGTCATCGGCAACGAGCCCTTCGCCCTCTTGCTGCCGGACATGGTCTCGTTCGGCGGGCGCGGATGTCTCGCCGAAACCGTCGACCTTTATAACCGCACCGGCGGCAACGTCATCGCCGTCGAGCGCTGCGATCCGACCGAAACCAGCAAGTACGGCATCGTTGGCCGCGGCACCGATATCGGCAGCGGCTTCGAGGTGACGGCCATGGTCGAAAAGCCGGCGCCCTCGAACGCGCCGTCGAACTTCTACATCAACGGCCGCTACATCCTCCAGCCGGAGATCTTCGCGCTTCTGGGCAATCAGCAGCGCGGCGCCGGCAACGAGATCCAGCTGACGGACGCCATGGTCCGCCTGTCGAAGGATCAGCCGTTCTTCGCCCAACCTTTCAACGGCCGCATGTTCGACTGCGGCTCGAAGGAAGGCTTCATCCAGGCCAATGTCGCCTTCGCGCTGGCGCGCGACGACATGAAGGGCCCGATTTTCGAGATGCTCCGGGAGTTCGTCCGGTCGCATGAACGCCAGGAAGAAGCCGCATAATGCCCATCTTTCGGGAGCATTCTCCGAACGCTGACGGTGTGGGGGCCGGCAGGCCTCCCGCTGTGGCATGGAGCTTGCGTTGCGTTTGGCAATGCTTCCGATCTTCGAGGCGCCTGCAAGTCAAGGCATGATCCCGGTGAGCCGCGGGTTCGGGAAAGATCATGCTGAAACACTGAGATAGAGCCCATTCCCGACGATCGGGATGGAACGGGCTCTGGAATTGGACCGAAGATGAATTATGCCAACTTTCCTCTCGACAAGAGGATGCCATTGCCGAATTCGGATGCAGGAAACGGCGAAGACTTCATCGATGTCGAGCGGCTGCTTGGCATGGCCGCTCGGCAAGCCAAGGTGGTTGCCGTGTGCGCGGTCATTGGTCTTTTCCTGGGCGTGCTCTATCTCCAGACCACGCCGCCCAAATACCAGTCGGTCGCCAGCGTGCTGATCGACGAGGGCCTGAACAAGATCGTCGATGACATTTCGGCGGCGTCGACGACCATGCAGACCGATTCCGCCATCCTGAGCCAGATCGAGATCCTCACCTCGACGCGGCTTGCCGCCGTAGTCGTGGACAAGCTCAAGCTCGACCAGAACGACAGTTTCATGAATCCTCCCGTCTCGGCCCTTGCGCAGGGCGTCGGCCTGGTCCGCGGCCTGATCCAATATGTCCGCCCCAGCCCTCCCATGGCGGGTCTTGGCGACGTCAGCAAGCTCGACCCCGCTGCCCGCGATGCACTGATCGCCACGTCTCGCCGCGACTACGCCATTCTCAAGCTGCAGAGCGAAATACGGGCGGACCGCGTCGGACGAAGCTATGTCATAGCACTCGGCTATCAGGCGACGGATCCGGGATTGGCGACCGCGATCACCAAGGCCTATGCCGACGCCTATCTCGCCGATCAGCTCGATGCCAGCTTCGACGCCACCGAGCGCGCCGCGGTCTGGCTGCAGGGCAGGTTGACGGAACTGCGCGAGAGCTCGCAGGCGGCGTCGCTCGCGGTCGAGAAATTCAGGGCCGAACACGGCCTGGCTGCCAACAGCGACGGCCAGCTGATGAGCGACAAACAACTAGCCGACCTCAACGCCCAGCTCATCGTCGCGCAGGCCGACACCGCCCGCGCCGGCGCCCGCTACCAGCAGTACAAATCCATTGTCGACAGCGGCTCCGACAACGCGTTCAGGGATGCCGCCATATCGAGCGACCAGCCGAGCAGCTCGGTCATCGCCACGCTCAAGACCCGCTATCTCACGGTCGCCAAGCGGCAGCAGGATGTCGAGGCGAATTTCGGCGCCCAGCATCCGCAGGCCGTGGCCCTCGCCAAGGAGAAGGCCGACATATCGACGCAGATCTTCGGCGAACTGAAGCAGCTGACCGAGAGTTATCGCAACGAGTATGAGGTGGCGCTGGCGCGTGAGACCGCGCTCAGGGCCAATGTCGCGGCGGCCCAGGGCAAGAGTTCCATCGACAACCAGTCTCAGGTCAAGTTGCGCGACCTCGACCAGAAGGCGACGGCGCTCACCACGCTTTATCAGACATTCCTCGGCCGCTACGAGGAAGCCGCGCAGCAGCAATCCTTCCCGGTCGGCAAGATCCGCATCATCTCGGACGCCTCGACGCCGCTCTCCGCCTCAAGCCCGCGTACGATCATCGTGCTTGGACTTTCGCTCGTGCTCGGCGTGCTGATGGGCGCCGGCTTCGGCGGCCTCAACGAATTCAACGAGCGTTTCTTCAGGACCGGCGAGGATGTGCGCGACCGCGTCGGCCTCAAATTCCTGGGCTACCTGCCGACCATCGGCAGCAAGGCCGCCGCCAAGGAAGACAAGCTGGCCGACGGTCAGCTGGACCCCAAGATCGCCAAATCCCCGGCCGCCTTCGAAAGGCGCGCGCGGATGAGGGTGAGCATCGACGCTCCGGCATCGATGTTCTCCGAAACGCTGCGCAGCGCCAAGATCGCCTTCGATGTCGTCATGGAAGGGCAAGGCAGCCGCGTCATCGGCGTCATTTCGGTCCTTCCCGGCGAAGGCAAGTCGACGGTCGCGGCCAATCTCGCCGGACTGCTTGCCGCCAATGGCGCCAAGACGCTGTTGATCGACGGCGACCTGCGCAACCCGGGCCTCAGCCGCGGCCTCGGCATGGAAGCCGAGCAAGGCCTGATGGAAGCGGTGGTGAGCGGCCAGACCTGGCAGTCCGTCGGCAAGATCGACAGGCAGACCAAGCTGGCGATCATCCCGGCGGTGTTGCGCGGGCACTTCTCGCATACCAGCGAGCTTCTCTCCTCTGCCGGAATGCGGCGCTTCATCGAGAACGCCAAGGAGACTTTCGAATACATCGTCGTCGATCTGCCGCCGCTTGGCCCGGTGGTCGACGCCAAGGCCTTCGCGCCGCTCGTCGATGGCTTTGTGCTGGTCACCGAATGGGGCCGCACGCCGCGCGCTATGGTCAGGTCGATGCTGGAATCCGAACCCTACGTCGCCAACAAGATCGTCGGGACGGTCCTCAACAAGGTCGATCTGAAGAAGCTGGCCAAATACGGATCGTTCGGGGCCTCGGAGAAATTCTTCGACAAATATTCCACCTACTATCTCGACAAGTCGGAAGTGCGCAGCAAGGCAACGGTTTAGACCGATAGCCGCCTTGGACAAGCCGGCCGCCTCATGGCGGCTGGAATGGCGCGGCCATGCGCCACCTTGAGAGTAGACGCCCGGTTGAGCAGTCCCAGGAAAGGTGTGAAACGGTTTTCCGTCCGGAATTGCGTAGAACAGGGGATAAAGCGGTTCGGCGCTTCCGTGGAAGTGGGTGAACCGCTTTGGCGCGTTTGGCAGCCAAGCGCATCGCTTGGCGTCGCAAAAACGTGGCTAAAACAAACGGATAGGCGGGACAACGGGTTCGATTCAAGTGAATCCCGCTCTATGCCACCCGCCTCTACGCCGCCTTCAGGCGGTAGCGGAAAATGGTGTGGTCGAGCAGCAGCCGGATGCGCGGTTCGGCTTCGGTCGCGACCAGCCAGCTTGCCGCGATCATGGTAGCGCCGACCGTCGCCATCGACAGGATATATGGCAGTCCGGCGCGCACCATGGCCCCGAGCATCGCCGCGCCGATGACGTCGTGGATCAGATAGAGCGGATAGGTCATCAGGCCGATCCGGCGCCAGCCGCTCCAGCTGAGGTCGAGCCGCAGCGACCATGCCATCAAGGCGATGGCGACCAGGAAGATGAGGATTGGCGGCGCATAGGGCATCACGGCATCGACCTTGACGCTGCGGACGTCGACCGAACTGGCGATCTGCAGCACGCCGCCGCCCAGGAACAGCAGGCAGAAGGCCATGCGCGAGACTGTCACCGCCTTGAACCGCATCACCCAGAGCAGGACGCCGACGGCGAAGAAGCAGCCATGGTGCACCAGAGTGAGCTGCAGCCAGCGCGTCTCGGCGAAGTCGGACCAGCCGAGCGGATAGTAGAGGCACCAGAACAGCGTGCTGACCACGCCGATAGCGATGGCGACAGCCCCCATCAGATGGAAGCGGCCGAGCCGCAGCAGAACCCACACGATGGCATAGAAGGCGATCTCGATGCCGAGCGTCCAGTAGACGCTGTCCACCCACGGACCATAGGGATCGAACAGGGCGGTGCGCACGAGCCTGATCACCGCATCGGTCGGCCAGCTGACACCGATCACCAGCAACAGCACCGCGGTGACCGGCGCGCAGATCCAGACCGCCGGCGCCAGCCTTTTGACCCGTGCCTCGAAAAATCGCAACGGCGTCGATTTCTCGGCGCTGAAGGCGATGACGAAGCCGCTGATGACAAAGAAGATCTGGACGCCAATCCAGCCGGATTCGACCCAGGCGCCTATTGCCGGTTGCGCCGGAACCCCGCCCGTGGCTTGCGCCGAGAGGCCGTCCGGATAGGCCCACACCCAGAAGCCGTAGTGATAGACCATGACAAGTACGGCGGCGAGAAACCGCAGGATGTCGACGCCGCCAAACGTAGTTTTTTGCTGAGCCATACCGTGCCGCTGGATAGCCCCCCATCAGAACTTTAAGATGGATTGCTGCATTGCACAACAAAAGATTGGGCGCCGTGCAGGGGGAATCGCGTTCCGTCGGAGCTTGACCTAGACGATCTACACCCCGAACCCGCGCTCCTTCAGCGCCGCGGCGATCTCGTCCAGAATGACCGGATCGTCGATGGTCGCCGGCATCGTCCATTCCTCCTTGTCGGCGATCTTCTGCATGGTGCCGCGCAGGATCTTGCCCGACCGCGTCTTGGGCAGGCGCTTGATCGTCAGCACCGTCTTGAAGGCGGCGACCGGGCCGATCCGTTCGCGCACCAGGCCGACCACTTCGCTCTCGATGAGACCGGTCTCGCGTGCCACGCCTGCGTTCAGCACCACGAAGCCGAGCGGAACCTGGCCCTTCATCGCATCGGCGACGCCGATGACGGCGCATTCGGCGACATCGGGATGGGCGGCGAGCACTTCCTCCATCGCGCCGGTCGACAGCCGGTGGCCGGCGACATTGATGATGTCGTCGGTGCGGGCCATCACATAGAGATAGCCGTCCTCATCGACCATGCCGGCATCCGCGGTCTTGTAGAAGCCGGGGAACTCGTCGAGATAGGCTTGGCGAAACCGTTGGTCGGCATTCCACAGCGTCGGCAGGCAGCCGGCCGGCAGCGGCAGCTTGACCACGACATTGCCCAGCGTGCCGCGCTTCACTTCATGGCCGGCATCGTCAAGAATGCGAATGTCGTAGCCGGGCATAGGCACGCCCGGCGAGCCGTACTTCACCGGCAGCAGGCCGAGGCCTGCGGGGTTGATCGTCATCGGCGATCCGGTCTCGGTCTGCCACCAATGGTCGACCACCGGCACATTGAGCTTCTGCTCCGCCCATTTGATGGTTTCCGTATCGGCGCGCTCGCCGGCGAGGAACAGTGTGCGGAATTTCGACAGATCGTATTTGGGAATGAACTCGCCCTTCGGGTCCTGTCCCTTGATCGCCCGAAACGCCGTCGGCGCGGTGAACAGCGCGACGACGCCGTGCTCCGCTATCACCCGCCAGTAAGTGCCGGCGTCGGGCGTGCCGACCGGCTTGCCTTCGAACATGACGCTAGTGCAGCCATGCAGCAGCGGCCCGTAGACGATGTAGGAATGGCCGACCACCCAGCCGACGTCGGATGCCGCCCAGAACACCTCGCCCGGCTTGACGCCGAACTCGTTGTCCATCGTCCATTTCAACGCGACCATGTGGCCGCCATTGTCGCGCACGATGCCCTTGGGTTGGCCGGTCGTGCCCGATGTGTAGATGATGTAGAGCGGATCGGTGGCGAGCACCGGCACGCAGTCGACATTGGCGCCGGCCGCTCGCTCGCGCGCGACGGCGTCGGCGTAGTCGATGTCGAAATGGTCCTTCAATTCGCAGCGCAGCTGGTCGCGTTGCAGGATGAGGCAGGCGTCCGGCCTGTGGTGGGACATTTCGATCGCTCTGTCGAGCAGCGGCTTGTAGGCGACGATACGGCCCGGCTCCAGGCCACAGGATGCGGAAATGATCAGCTTCGGCCTGGCATCGTCGATGCGGGTGGCAAGTTCATGCGACGCAAAGCCGCCGAAGACGACCGAGTGCACGGCGCCGATGCGGGCGCAGGCGAGCATGGCGATGGCCGCTTCCGCCACCATCGGCATGTAGATGATGACGCGATCGCCCTTGGCGATGCCGCGGTTCTTCAGCACCGAGGTCAGCGCCACCACCTCGCGCTTCAACTCGGCATAGGTGAATTTCTTGACCGTTCCGGTGATGGCGCTGTCATGGATCAGCGCGATCTGGTCGGCGCGGCCGCCCGCGACATGGCGGTCGATGGCATTGTAGCAGGTGTTGCAGGTGGCGCCTGTAAACCAGCGGCCATAGACGCCGGCGCTGGCATCGAAAACCTTGTCATGGGGCGAGTACCAGTCGATGGCGCCGGCCGCGTCAGCCCAGAATTTTTCCGGGTCGCGCCTCCAGCCGTCATAAACCTCGTGGTAGCGTGAAGCCATCCGCATCCTCCCCAGGAACGATTTGCCGTCTTTGGCAATAGCCTATGCTGTTTTTTCCGGCGATGTCTTCCCTCAATTCGTCTGAGCCGGTCTGGTGTTGGCCGCAAAGGTGCGGCATCGTGGCCTGCGGTCGAGGCAGCGGGGGATGAGAGAATGCGGCATCCGTGGTGGGGCATGGCGAAGTCGCGCTTTGCGTTGATGCTGGGCGTCGCGCTGGCGGTCTCCGCCGGATCCGCCTGGGCCGGCGATGCGGCGGCAAGGCGCGTCATCGGCTTCTCGCCCGACGGCAATTACTTTGCCTTCGAGCAATACGGCACGCTCGATGCCGGCGCTTCCGCTTCCGGTTATTCGCAGATCGATATCATCGACACGCGTATCGACGCGTTTGTCGGCGGCAAGTCGATCCTGGTGATCGATGAATCCGAGGAGGCGACGCTTACCCTCGATCAGGCGAGGGCGCAGGCAGCCGCCAAGGCGGCGCCTTTGCTCGCAAGATATGCCATCGCATCGCCCGGCCAACGGACGGCTTTCGACAAATTCACCTTTCCCGGCGAGATGGTTGCCTACAACGACATTTCCCGTCTTGAGCAGGTTTCGCAGACATGGCTTGCGCCGAGCTATGACGAACTCGGCATCTCGACCATCCAGCTCGATCAGATGGCGGCAGCCAGCACGAGCGACTGTTCGGCGAGTTTCGACAACACCCAGCAAGGCGACACATCGGGCAAGGCGCTCGGTTTCCGACTGACGCTGCTAGGCCAGGACGGCAAACCGTTCAAGATCCTGCATGAGGACAAGACCGTGCCCGGTTCGAGAAACTGCCCGACGTCATATGGCCTCTCGGAAGTCTACGAATTCAAGCCGGGCGGCAAGCCGGCCGTCATAGTCGTGCTGGTGCAGCGGTTCAGCCAGGGCTTCGAGGGGCGCGACCGCCGCTTCATTGCCGTGACCGGCCAGGCGCGTTGACCGCGGGATTGGCAGAAGCTCCGGCTTCACCGGACCCGCCAACTTGCGCGTCGAGAAATCAGATCGGCAAAGCCATAAACATGAGGCCGATGCCGCCGAAGATCAAAATGGCCGTCGCCAAGGCCTTTCCGTGACGTTCGAAGCTCGTCGGAGCCCGTTCCCAATTGTAACGCATACGCTGCCTCTCCCGACACCCGGAGAGTCCTTACCTTACTCTGGGGAAGAAAAGCAACGGCCCTGCCCAGGCACTTCGCGGCTCGTGGTGCCGCATGGGAGGCCATTTCTGGGGCGATTACTGGCCGCGATCTGCCGGCGGCGCGATATCGATTTGCCACAGTCACAACATGGAGCCGGACGATACCAGGCGACAGTTGGGCGGCCAATAGACAGCATCCCACGGTCAAGCTATTTTCCGCCATCTGGCATGGCTCGGGGTGTGCGGTGGAAATTGCCTCTGGAACGATTCTGCGGCTGGCCGACGACGCCTCGGTCCAGCATGTTGGCGACGGCGCCGTGGTGCTTTTGGCGCGCAGTGGCCAGCTCTACACGTGCAACGGCACGACCGAAGCGTTTCTTGGCAAGGTCGACGGCGCGCGCAGTCTCGACCAGATCGTCAGCCTGCTCTGCGAGGAATTCGAGGTCGACAAGGGTACGCTCGACGAAGACATGGCGGCATTGGCCACCGATCTGGTCACTGAAGGTATCCTTGCCGCCCCGATGCTCGATGGCTAAAGGTACGCGCGTGATGGCCGACGGTCCTCTCCTGCGCGCCTTATTCCGCTGCCATCTCTGGGCAAGCGCGCGGCTGATGCCGGTCCTGGTCGCCAATCGCGGTTTCGAGGAGGTGCTGAAATGGGCGCCGCTCTCCTCGTCGACGCCCTACCGCGGCTTGCCGTCCGCCTATGTCGTGGCCAGCGTCGGCCGCACTGTGCGCCATCCTTGGCTGATGCGCGACCGCAGATGCCTGCGGGAAGGTCTGCTCGGCCATCGTTTCCTGCGCCTTGCCGGCTTCGATCCGGACCTGCGCTTCGGCGTCGATCCGCAGTCGATGCAGGCGCGGCGCTTGACGGCGCACTGCTGGGTCTGCCTCGATGGCAAGCCGGTGGTCAGCGACCGCCTTCCCGGCATGATCGAGATCTATCGCCACCATGCCGATGCGACAAAGCTGCGTCCCGCGTGACCAGACCTTCAGCGTTCTATGGCCTCAACGGCCCAATCTTCGCCATCTCGGCCGAACGTCCGGAGCTGTGGCGGGATTTCGAAAGAATGCTTGCGAAACTGCGCATCACAGGTCCCGTCGAACCGGATTTCCGCCTTGATGTCGCCGAAGCCGAGGTTCTGGACGAGGCGCCCGAGGGATCGCTCGTCTTCGACGGCGAAATACCCGAGGAGGGCTATTGCCGGATGATCGCGGACGGCGGCACCGTCCACCTTGTCTTTCCCGGACGCCAGACCGTCGAGATCAACGACCAGGAGGGTTGGGCCAAACTCCGGCTCCGCCCTGCCGCAAAAGCCCCATGGACGCCATCGATGCTGGTCCTCGACGCCGCGCTCGATGCCGGCGGCCAGCATATGCTGCACACCGCCGGCCTGACGCTGCCGGATCGCGATGCCGTCGTGCTGATCCATGCGCCAAGCGGCACGGGCAAGACCACGACGTCGCTGGCCTTGGCAATGCAGGGATTCGGCCTTTGCTCCGACGATGCCATGATCCTGAATGTCGCTTCGCCCATGCCCTCGGCCTGGGGTTTGCCGCGCCACGTCAAGATCCACCAGAACACGGCCGAGATGATCCCGCTTGTGTCGCCATGCCTCGGCCCTTCATGGGACCGCAACGGCGAGCAGGCCGTGTCGCTGGAGCGGCTGGGCGAGACGGTACGGATCGAAAACCCGTCCGCCAGGCCGGTGGCCGGGCTCTTGCACCTGGCGCGGTCCGCCGATAGCGGAACCCGGCTCGTCGCCATGGCCAGGACCGACGCGATGGTGGCGCTGGCGATGGACAATGTTCGCACAGGCATGACCGGCCTGCTGCCGCTGCAGATGCGCCGGCTGGCGACGATCGCCGGATTGGTCTCCTCGGTGCCGGCCTTCAGGCTGGAAGTGGGCGACCGTCCGGCCGACGCGGCGGCGCTGATCCGCTCGGCATTGTCGGTAAGGGACTGAACGGCCCAGCCAGGCGGCTTATGGCCGGGAGCGGTTCGTCGTTTCACCGGACGCCAAACCGCTCCATCTCCCTGTCAGCCGCGATTCCGGACGGAAAACCGTTCACATTTTTTCTGGAATTGCTCTCGCCCTGGCCAGCCGCTGGATCCACCGGAAGGCATCACGGCGCAGGCGCGAGCCGAGCTTGTCCCTGGCGTTGACGCTGAGCAGCGTGTTCGTCGTGATCAGCCGCTTGGCCAGTCGTATGGAGAGACCGGGCTTGATCCGTCCGGCGAGTTCAAGCGCGCGGCGCTCGCCGAACAACTGGCCGGTCACATTGAGCACGATCGCCAGTTCGAGTTCGATGCCGGTCATGCGGGCGGCGTCGAGCAGGCGGGTTTCCGATTCCGCCGACTGCAGCGCCCGCACGCCTTGCAGCACGTCGACGCAAAGCTGCAGCCGATGGAATTTGTGGCCGCCGGCGGCATGCACGATCGCGATCGTCAAAAGTGCTGCCGGAGAGTCCGTCGCCTCGCCGTCGATGGCATGCAACTCGTGGAAGCCCAGCGACAGGCGGCGCCGCATGCCGGTGTCGTGCACCAGATCGCCATGCAGTTCGACCAGCAGGCTGGAATTCTCCTTTTCCAGCCATTTGAACTCCCGCAGCCCGTAGGACTGGGCCTCGTTGCTGCCAAGCTCGAAGCCGCAGGCCGCGATCACCTGGTTCGCGCGCGACAGATTGGCGGGCTCGACGAGGATGTCGATGTCGGTGAACGGCCTGTCGGATACGTGGCGGTAAAGCTTTCGCGCGAAGACCGGTCCTTTGACGATCCGCGCCGGAACGTCCTCCAACGCCAGCCCCTTCATGATGCGGTCGCCGTGATATTGCAGCAGCATCGACTGGCCGGTGGCGATCGTCGCTTTCCGGCGCAGCGCATCCAGCTTGGCTTGCAGACCCGCATCCCTTCGCGGATGCTCGCCGCGCTCGCTTAGCTTGCGCAGCATGATCGGCAGGACGCCATGGAACTCGGCATTGTCGAGGAGTGCCGACAAAGCCTTCGCCGGCAAAAAATCGGCATCTACGGCCGATGCCTCTGGGTCCGCGTAGCGCAGCAGCAGCTTTTCTTCAGCGGAGTTGAGGAGTGGCAGCATCAACCCGGACAATGTTGCGATAAAAGGATTGTCCGGGATGGTTGCAGAAAAGCGTGGTCGAAGCCAGCGTTACATGCCCCAGCGCAGTGCCGCCGTGTGGACTGGAGCATCCCACAACGCGGTCGTCTCGTCATCGAGCATGGTCAGCGTGATCGAGCAGCCGGCCATGTCGAGCGAGGTGACATAGGTGCCGACCAGCGAGCGCGTCACCGTCACCCCGTGCCCTTCGAAAATTCGCCGTGCGCTGTTGTACATCAGATAGAGCTCCATCAGCGGCGTGCCGCCGAAGCCGTTGACGAACAGCAGCGCCGGGCCTTTCGCTTTGTCGCCGAGATCGCCGAGGATCGCGGCGCAGATCTCCTCGGCGATGGCGTCGGCGCTCTTCAGCGTGTCGCGTCGGCGGCCGGGCTCGCCATGGATGCCGACACCGAACTCCATCTCGCCGGCGCCGATGTCGAAGGTCGGCTTGCCGGCCGCCGGCACCGTGCAACTGGTCAGCGCCACGCCCATCGAGCGGGTGGCATCGTTGACGCGTTCGCCCAGCACCTTCAACGGTGCGAGCGCCAGGCCTTGCTCGGCCGCCGCGCCGACGATCTTTTCGACCACCAGCGTGCCGGCGACGCCGCGCCGGCCGGTCGTATAAGAGGAATTCTCGACGGCGACGTCGTCGTTGGTCAGGATCTGCAGCACGCCTTCCGACATTTCGGCCGCCATGTCGAAGTTCATCACGTCGCCCTCATAGTTCTTGACGATGAACAGGCACCCGGCGCCGGTGTCGACGGCTTCCGCCGCCGCCAGCATCTGGTCGGGTGTCGGCGAGGTGAACACCTGTCCGGGGCAGGCGGCGTCCAGCATGCCGTGGCCGACAAAGCCGCCATGCAGCGGCTCATGACCGGAGCCGCCGCCGGAGATCAGCGCCACCTTGCCGGGCCGCAAGGTCTTGCGGCGGATGAATTTGTGCCCGTCGCCGAGCGCGAGAATATCGGCATGGGCGGCGACGAAACCATCGAGGCTCTCGGTCAGCACCGTGTCCACCGAGTTCATAAATTTCTTCATGGTGTCCTCCCAAACAGCCCGGCAAGAATGTCAGCCGCCCTTGCCGGCGATGCTCGTGATCTTCTGAATAAAGTCGTTCACCGCCTTGTCGAGCGCAGCGTTCTGCTTGTCGTCGCCGAAATCGGGCACGATGAGCGAGACATGCCGCGTCTTGCGCATGCCTGCCGCTATCGACATTTTTCCCGGATGCGCCTGATGGTAGGCGGCGAGAAACTGGTCGCGCTCGGCCGGACTGAAATGGCAGACGGAAAAGATCGAAGGCAAATGCTTCGACGGGATCGGGATCGAATAGGCCGGGCTTGAAATCTGCGTCACGAAGCTGCGATGCTTGCCAAGCGCGTCGGCAAGGCGCTGGCGCATGCCGGACGGGCGCTGGTCGATGACCTGCGACAGGATCGTCTTGTAGGCGCGGATCGCCTCTTCGGAGCCGGGTTCAGGTGTCTTGTCGTCGACCATGCCAGCCGAGCCTAGACCGGAACATCCGCGATGGCCGCCTTGGCCATGGCGAGTTGCGCCGGAGCGACGGAAAGATCGCGCAGGCCCGCCTCGAGCAGAGACGGGATCGAGGCGGGATCGCCGCCGGCGTCGCCGCACAGGCTGACCGGGATTTCTTCGCGCAAGCCGAATGCCGTCACCGCAGCGACAAGCCGCAGCACGGCCGGATGCCGCACCGAATTGAGATGCGCCACGGCAGCGTTGTCGCGGGCGGCCGCCATGACATACTGGGTGAGGTCGTTGGAGCCGATCGAAAAGAAGGCGGCTTCGGCGAAGGCCTCCGGCGCGATCGCCACCGAAGGCACCTCGACCATGATGCCGAGCGGCGGCATTTTATGCGCGACGCCGCGCGCGGCGAGCGCTGCCTGTTCCTCGGCGAACAGCGCCGCCGCCTGCCTGTACTCCTCCGCAATGGCGATCATCGGGAACATCACTTTCAGGTTGCCGTGGACAGCGGCGCGCAGCAGCGCGCGGATTTGTACACGAAACACCTCCGGTCTTGCCAGCGACAGCCTGATCCCACGCAGGCCGAGGAACGGATTGCCCTCCTCGACGGTGAAGCCCGGCACCGGCTTGTCGCCGCCGGCATCGACGGTGCGGATCGTCACCGGCTTGTCGCCGGCCCATTCCAGCACCTTGCGATAGGCGCGATACTGCGTCTCCTCATCAGGCAAAGTCTTGCCGAACAGGAATTCGGTGCGCATCAGCCCGACGCCGTCGCAGGTCGCGATGTCGATGCCGTCGACGTCGGACGGGCCGGCGATGTTGACCTGCACGCGCACGGACGTCCCGGCCCTGGTCACTGCCGGCCGCGCCAGGAACGTCCCGGCCCGGTCGCGGCGCGCCGAGAACGATGAGGACAAGTGGCGGAACGCGTCGATTTCGGCCTTCGATGGCGAAAGCAGGATCACGCCATGTTCCGCGTCGAGCAGTGCGATGCCGGCTAGGGTGGTCGCCGAGGCGTCGAGGTCAACCAAGCCGGATCCGGCCATCCCAAGCCCCACAATCATCGGCACGCCGCGCGAGCGCGCCAGCATCGCGACATGGCTCGCCGTGCTGCCGGCCTTCAGCGCGATCCCGCCACCGGCGTTCCAGTCGGTTTCGAGAAAACGCGTCGGCGCGATGTCCTCACCGTAGAGAATGGCGCCGGCTGGCGCCTGGACGTCGCCGTCCTCGGTCAGAGCTCGCAGCACCTGGTCCCTGATGTCGCGTATGTCGGCGGCGCGCGCGCGGAAATAATCCTGATCGGAAGCTTCGTAGCCGGCGATCTCGGCGTCGAGCGCCTGCCGCCAGGCCTGATCCGCCGGCTGGCCGCCATCTATGGCGGAGAAGGCCGGACTGCTCAGCGCCTCGTCCGCCAGCATGGCGATCTGGAATTCGAGAATGTCGGCGGCATCGCTGTCAGCGGTTTCGATCAATGCGGTGAGGCGACCCGCCGCAATGTTGATTGCGGTTGCGAGCGCCGCACTCTCTTCGGCGATTGCTGCCTTGCCGACATAGGATGCGGCGATCCGGTCGAGATCGAACAGCCGCCCTTCGGCATAGCCGGCCGAGGCCGAAATGCCTTGCAGCCTAAGCGGTCCGGACATGGTCCGCGCCTTCGTCGAAATCACGCCGCACCAGTTCGACCAGCGCGTCGACGGCCTCGTTGGCGCCATCGCCGCTGGCCCTGATGTGCAGCACGGTGCCCTTCGGCGCCTTGGCCGCCATCACCTTGACGATGCTCTTGGCGTCGAACCACGGCCCATTGGCGGCAAGTGCTATTTCCACATCGGCGGCGAAGGTCTTGGCAAGCTTGGTGAGCTTCACCGAAGGACGCGCGTGCAGCCCCACATCGTGGCTGATCAGGACGGTCGCTTCGGCGGCTGCGGACATATCTTTCAAGATTCCCGTTCGTTCACGACGGCGACAATTCGTGCGCCGTCGCCACCACTTCCCTGAGCGTCGCGCCGCCGGACGACTCGGTCGCCGCCATGACCGCGCCTTCGACGATCGGCGCATTGCAGACGATGATCTTGTGCGCCCGCGGCTCGCCGATCATCTCCACAGCCATTTCTGAGTTGGTCTCGGCGCCGCCGAGATCGACCAGGATGGCGACGCCGGCTTCCGACCAGACCTTGTCGATGGCGCCCATGATCGCCTCGACATTGGTGCCGAGCCCGCCATGGCCGTTTCCGCCGCACCATGCAAGCGGCACTTCGTCGCCCACCATCTGGCGCACCATGTCGGCCGTGCCCTCCGCGACCAGCGGCGAATGCGAGACGATGACGATGCCGACATTGCTCATGCGTTCTTCCCAAGAATTTCCGCGACCGTGCGCACCAGCAACGCAGTCGAGCGCGCGCCGGCATCCATATGGCCGATCGAGCGCTCGCCAAGGAACGATGCGCGGCCCCGCAGCGCCTTCATCGGCACGGTCGCCTCGGCCGCCGCGTCGGCGATATCGGCGATTTCAGAAGCCGTCTTTCCCTGGGCCAAGGCGTCATGCACCGGTTGCAGCACATCGAGCATGGTCTTTTGTCCAACTTGCGACTTGCCGCGCGCGGCCACTGCTTCGATCGCCTTGCCGAAAGCTGCCGTCAGGTCGGCGCGATCGGGCGCGGGGGAGATCTCCTTGCCGAGCGCCATGAACAAGGTGCCGAACAGCGGACCCGAAGCACCGCCGACGGTCATCACCAGCTTGGTGCCGATCGCCTTCAAAGCGTCCGGCAGCGGCTTGGCCGAAAACCCCTCGGTCTCCGCGCGTACGGCCTCGAAGCCGCGCTTCATGTTCAGCCCGTGGTCGCCGTCGCCGATCGCCCGGTCGAGTTCCGTCAACGCGTCGGCGTGCGCGACGATCGTGTCCGCGGCCGCTGTGATCAGCCTGGAAAGGTCCAACGCCGCCATGTCACCCAAGTTCCCGGTTTCCGTCCTGCCGGCAGTATCGAAAGAACGCTCATTCGACAACTGGAGCATGCCTAGGCCGCGACAAGCAGCGTGGCCGCGGCCGCGAAGACTTCGGCCACCGCATGAGCGCCGGGATCGGCAACGCCTTGCAGCTTGCTGCCGACATAGGCGGACCGCCCGGCCTTCGCCTTGTCCATCGCCGCGGTAGCCTCGGCGCCGCGTGCGGCCGCTGCCGCTGCTTCCTCCAGCCCGTCGGCATCGAGCGCCTTCAGGGCAGGCTCCAGCGCGTCGACCATGGTGCGATCGCCCATCCTCGCGCCGCCATAGAAGGTCATCCGCTCAAGGCCGGCGAGCAGCGCCTTGGCCACGTCGGCGCCGCTGTCCAGGGCCTGCGCGGCCGCCGTGAAGAAGATCGACAGCAGCACCCCGCTGGAACCTCCCATCGACGCGCTCAAAATATCGCCGATCGCGCCAAGGGTCGCCGCGGGGTCGGCCAGCGGCAATTCATCAAGCCGCTCCAGCACACTGCGCGCGCCGGTCGCCACCGTGGAACCGGTATCGCCGTCTCCCGCCTTGGCGTCGAGCCCGTTCAATGTAGTTTCGAGCGCGATCAGCCGCTCGCAGACCGTGACGACAAGGCGTCTGGTGCGTGCATCCTGGCTGGGCTTGCGTGCCGCGCTAAGTCCGGCTGCCTTTGCCATGGGCACGACATCGGGCGCAACGACCGGCTTGGCTTGCATCCACGCGTGTGGGCCGACCGGCGCCAGCAAGGCCGTTTCGCGCGCTGCGTCGAGACGGATCAGCGACAGCGAGAAACCGTTCATGTTGAGCGCCGTCATCAGCGGTCCGGGTCCGATCGTCAGCTTGATCGTTCTGGCGAGTGGCGAGGCAAGCACCGCATTGGCGATAACAGACATTTCGAGCGGTGGCACCGAGCCGAGATTGTTGATCAGCAACGCATGAACGGCGTCCGGATCGAGCCGCGCCGCGAGCCGCTCCGCCATGATCGCGACGAGCCTGTCGGCGCTTTGCACCGCGATGCGCTCGACGCCCGGCTCGCCATGAATGCCGAGGCCAAGCTCGCCGTCATTTTCGCCAAACCTGTCTTCATGCGGCTGGCCGGGGATGGAGCAGGACGACAGCGACATGCCGAGCGAAACAATGTCCTTCGCCGCCGCTCGCGCCGCCGCCGCGATGTCGGCCAGGTCGCCTCCGGCTTCCGACAGATGGCCTGATATCTTGTGCACGAACAAGGTGCCGGCGACACCGCGCGGTTGGGCAATGTCGGGCAGCGCGATATCGTCGGCGACGATCACCATCTCGACACGAAACCCTTCGGCGCGCGCCTTCTCGGCCGCCAGGCCGAAATTGAGGCGGTCGCCGGTGTAATTCTTGACGATCAGCAGGCAGCCGGCCGGACCGGTGACGGCGCGAATGGCGGCCAGCACCGCTTCGACGCTCGGCGAGGCAAAGATCTCGCCCGAAACCGCTGCCGTCAGCATGCCCTTGCCGACGAAACCGGCATGCGACGGTTCGTGTCCGGCGCCACCGCCGGAGACGACGCTGACCCTCGTCTTGTCCCAGTCGGCGCGCAGGATGACCTTGATCTCGGGATAGCCGTCGAGGCGCACGAGATCGCCCGAACCGATGGTTCGCAAGACGCCGTCCAGCGCCTCGGTGACGATCGTTTCCCTGCGGTTGAAAAAGTGCTTCATCGAATTCGTCCAGTCACTTGTGCGCAGTCATCAATCAGAAGCCGGTGTTGGACCCTTGGAGAGGGAGACACCGAAAACCGTTCCCATCAGCCCCATTCACATCAGTCGTTGCCCGTCGGCGCCGAAATAGAGCGGCGAGCGGTAGCGGATCATCACTCTGTCGCCTTGCGCCAGATCCGTGTCGGGATCGGTCAGCGTCACAAGCTTCCTTGCCCCAACCGTCACATGCAGATGGTTTTGGTCGCCGAGATGCTCGACCCAGTCGACGATGCCGTCGGCATGGCCATTGGCGGCCTTCTCGATAGCCAGATGCTCGGTGCGTGCGCCGATCGTCCTGGTACCGGTGGGCGCCCCGCCATCGGGCAACAGCCCGGTCGGCAAAAGATTGATCGCCGGCTGGCCGAGCCTGGCCGCGACATGCAGGTTTGCCGGCTCGGAATAGATCGTCCTCGGCGAGCCGATCTGCACCAGCACGCCCTCGGTGAGGATGCCGATGCGGTCGGCCATGGTCATCGCCTCGATCTGGTCGTGCGTGACGTAGAGCATGGTGGCGCCGAGTTCGGACTGGATGCGCTTCAATTCGAGCCTGAGATCCGCCCGCAGCTTGGCGTCGAGCGACGACAGCGGCTCGTCCATCAGATAGATCGAGGGCTTGCGCACCAGCGCGCGGCCGATGGCGACGCGCTGCATTTCGCCGCCCGACAGCTTGGTCGAGCGGTTGGCGAGCTTGTGATGGATGCGCACCATCTTCGCCACCTCTTCGACCCGGCGGCGGATCTGCTCCTCCGGTATTCTCCGCGCCGGCGAGCGCAGCGGGAAGGCAAGATTGTCGAACACCGACAGATGCGGATAGAGCGAATATTGCTGGAACACGAAAGCGGTGTCGCGCTCGGCCGGCGAAAGCGTCGTCGCATTGTGGCCGCCGATCTCGATCGTGCCGGCATCCGGCCGCTCCAGCCCGGCGATCAGCCGCAGCGTCGTCGTCTTGCCGGCCCCGGTCGGCCCGAGCAGCACGACGAATTCGCCATCGGCGATATGGAGGTCGAGACCGTTGACGGCGACATGGTCGCCAAAACTCTTGGTCACGTTCTTGATGTGCACCTCAGCCATGCTGTGCTCTCCGTTCCGAGGCCACATCGTGGATCGCGGTTCTCACCGCGCGTCCGGATCCCTTCTCGAACAGCGACAGGCGCGCGCTGCTCAGCGACAGGCCGACACGGTCGCCGGTGGAGAGCCGGATCTCCGCCGGCACCCGTGCCTTGATGATGCCGTCCGCCGTTTCCACAGCGACGATCTGCGTGGTGCCGAGATACTCGGTGCCGTAGATGGCGCCACGCAGCTTGGAAGCATCATCGAAACGGATGTGTTCCGGGCGGATACCGAGCGCCATGTCGGCCGGTGCGATATCCTCGCGCACCTCCGGCACAGCGACCTTCGCACCCTGGACGACGATCTCCTTCGCGCCCTTGGCGAGCCCGCCGCCAAATCCCAGAAAATTCATCGGCGGCGAGCCGATGAAGTCGGCGACGAACATGGTCGCCGGGCGGTCGTAGATCTCGCGCGGCGTACCGAACTGCTCGATGACGCCATGGTTCATCACCGCGATCTTGTCGGCCATCGACATCGCTTCCATCTGGTCGTGCGTGACATAGACCGTGGTGGCGTGGATGCGGTTGTGCAGTTCGCGCAACTCATGGACCATCAAATCGCGGAATTCGGTGTCAAGGGTCCCCAGCGGCTCGTCCATCAGGAAGCATTTCGGCCGCCGCACGATGGCCCGGCCCAGCGCCACGCGCTGGCGGTCGCCGCCGGCAAGCCCGGAGACGGATTTGTTGAGCAGATGATCGATGCGCAGGAGCTTCGCCGTCTCCTCGACCCGTGCGCGGATTTCGGCCGAGGGCATGCCTTGCGCCAGCAAGGGAAAGCCGATGTTCTTGCGCACGTTCATGTGCGGATAGAGCGCGAACAGCTGGAAGACGAAAGCGATGTCGCGCTCGCGCGCCCGCAGCATGGTGACGTCCTCGCCGCCGAGTAGGATCTGGCCGCCGGTCGGCAGTTCGAGCCCGGCGATCATGCGCAAGGTCGTCGTCTTGCCGCAGCCAGATGGTCCGAGCATGACGAAGAACTCGCCGTCCTCGACGACGAAATTGGAATCCTGCACGGCGACGAAATCGCCGAACGCCTTTCTCAGATTCTGGACGCGGATTTCGGCCATGATTATTCCGGGAATTTCGAGACGATGATGAACATCACTGTGCCGGCGAGCATGGTGACGAAGGAATAGGTGTAGAGCGACAGCGCGAAGGGCTGGAACAGCATCAGGAAGCCGATGGCGATCAGCGCCGTGGCGATGTTTTCCATCAGGCCGCGCCTGGCCCAGCGAGGCCATGGTGATTTTTTGGAAATGGCTGAGCGCGTCATGGGTAGCTCCCTTCCTTCTCCCCGTTCACGGGGAGTGATGGTTGCCAGGTGGTTCCCCCACTCCGTCGCTGCTTCGCAGCGCCACCTCTCCCCCCTCCGGAGGGAGAGGAACGGAGCCTGGCTGAATGAAGATCGCGCCCTTCCTCTACCCCGTCGATCGGGGGAGAGGTGGGGCGCGGCGCAAGACCGATTGTGGGGGGCCTTGGCGCGGCGCGAGACCATGCGCGCGCCTGCCTGCCATGCACGCTATCGCCAAACGCCAAGCGTTCGCAAATGTGTCGATACCGTAGCCGTGAACGAAGGGGAGGGACACGATGGCACCCTCGGCTTCCTATTCCCACACTAATCATTTGCGCACCGCGCCGAAGGTGATGCCGCGCAGCAATTGCTTGCGAAGCAGGATTGTGAAAACCAGGATCGGCACCAGGAAGATCGTCGTGCCGGCCGCCACCGCCGGCCAGTCCTGGCCGCCTTCGCCGATGATGGTCGGGATGAAGGGCGGCGCGGTCTGTGCGGTGCCGGAGGTCAACAGGGCCGCGAAGGCATACTCGTTCCAGGCGAAGATCAGGCAGAAGATGGCGGTCGCGGCGATGCCGGTGGTCGCCTGCGGCAGCACGGTGCGCCAGAAGGCTTGCAGCCGCGTGTAGCCGTCGATCATCGCCGCCTCCTCATATTCGCGCGGGATTTCGTCGATGAAACCTTTGAGCAGCCAGACCGCCAGCGACACGTTGACCGCCGTGTAGAGCAGGATCATGCCGAGCGCCGTGTCGGACAGGCCGAGTTCGCGGTACATCAGGTAGATCGGAATGGCGACGGCGATCGGCGGCATCATGCGCGTCGACAGGATGAAGAACAGAAGGTCGTCGGCCAGCGGCACCTTGAAGCGCGAGAAGCCGTAGGCCGACAGCGTGCCGAGGAAAACGGCGCAGAAGGTCGAGCCGAAAGCGATGATCAGCGAGTTGACGAAGCGCGGCAGGAAGTTGGATGGGCCGGCGATCACCATGTTGCGCTTGCGGGTCGTCTCGTCGCAGAAACCGGTCGCCGGTCCCAGCGAGTTGATGTATTCCGGCGTCTGTCGCGTCCGCGTCGTGAACAGGTTGCAATAGCCCTCCAGGCTTGGCTGGAACACGACCTTCGGCGGGTAGGCGATCGAGTCCGGTGGCGTCTTGAAGCTGGTGGCGAAGATCCACAGCAGCGGCACGATCGAGATCAGCGCATAGGCGATGATGATCGCGCCGGCGATTCGCTTCGAATTGGCCGTGGGCGCGACGACGGAATGGGCTGTGGTCAGGCTCATCTCTGCTTCACCTTGTTGAGCGCCTTGACGTAGATGTTGGCCAGCCCGAACACCGCGACGAACAGGATGATCGCGAAGGCCGAGGAATAGCCCGTGCGCCAGCTCTCGAAGGCCTGCCGCTTCAGCGTGATCGAGGCGACCTCGGTGGTCGAGCCAGGGCCGCCGCCGGTCAGCAGATTGACCATGTCGAACATCTTGAAGTTCTCGATGCCGCGAAACAGCACCGCCAGCATGATGAAGGGCAGCGCCATCGGCAGCGTGATCGACCAGAACTGCCGCCAGTTGGAGGCGCGGTCGACCTCGGCCGCCTCATAGATGTATTCGGGGATCGAGCGCAGGCCCGCGAGGCAGATCAGCATCACGTAGGGTGTCCACATCCAGGTATCGACTATGATGATCGACCACGGCGCCAGCGACACGTTGGACAGCATCTGGATGTTTGTCGGCGGAATGCCCGACACGAACGAGATGGCATAGGCGAACAGGCCGATCTGCGGCTCGTAGAGGAAGCGCCAGAAATTGCCGACGACGGCCGGCGACAGCATCATTGGCACCAGGATCAGCGTCGTCCAGAAGGCATGGCCGCGGAACTTCCTGTCGATCAGCCAGGCCAGCGTGAAGCCGATCAGCGTCTGCAACAGGATGGTCCAGAACACAAAATGCGCCGTCGTCTGCATGGCGATCCAGATGTCCTGGTCGCCGAGGATGCGCCGGTAGTTGGCGAAGCCGAGGTTCTTCACCACTTCGTTGGGCCGGTTGGCGCGGTAATTGGTGAACGACAGGTAGATCGCCCAGAACAGCGGAAAGATGTTGATGGCGAGCAGCAACAGGATCGTCGGCGAGATGAACAGCCAGGCGAGGCCCTTGTCGCTGATGCCCCGGACCTTGCGGGCCAACGGTTCCGGGGTCGCCCGGGCAACGTTCTCCGCGGTCCGATTGAGCATGGTAAGTCCTGCTTCGGTCACTTCAGTCGTCTCTGTCGTGGAATTTATCTGAACCGCGTCCCGTGCCAAGGGCGGCACGGGACGCTTCGGCCTAGCTCGGGAGGAGCCGGTTACATCTTGCCCCAGTTACATCTTGCCATCGTCCTGGAACACCTGGGTCCAGTCTTTGACCAGTCCGTCGAGCGCATCCTTGGCCGAACCCTGGCCGGCGACGACATAGTCGTGGAAGCGCTTCTGCGAGGCTTGCAGCAGCGGCGCGTAGCTCGGTTCCGCCCAGAAGTCCTTCACGATGGCCATCGAGTCCAGGAAGGTCTGCGCGTAGGGCTGGCTGGCCGGGAATTTCGGGTCCTTGACCACCGCGTTGAGGCAGGAATAGCCGCCGAGCGACCACCACTTGCCCTGGACATCCTTGTTGGCGAACCACTTGATGTATTTCAGGGCCGCTTCCTGCTTGTCGGAATAGGACACGACCGAGATGCCCTGTCCGCCGAGCTGCGCGAACTGATCGCCGTCAGGCCCCTTCGGATTGACGAAGTAACCGATCTTGTCGCCGCCGACATTCTCGTCCTTCTGCAGGCCGGGCCATGTGAAGGCGAAGTTCATGTGCATCGCCACCTGGCCGGATTTGAAGGCGTCGACGCCTTCGCCCATGTAGCTGTTCGACGCGCCCGGCGGAGTGCAGCAATCATAGAGCGCCTTGTAGAATTCCAGCCCCTTCACCGACTTGTCGGAATTGACGAAGCCATGCATCTCGTATGTCTTGTTCGGGTTCTCGTACTGGAAGCCATAGCTGTAGAGCACGTCCATGGCGCCCATGGTGATGCCTTCCGAGCCACGCTCGGTATAAATCGAGGCGCCATAGACGGTTTTGCCGTCGATCTGCCGCTTTTGGAAGAATTCGGCGACTTGCTTCAGCTGATCGAAGGTGGTCGGCGGACCGAGATCCCAGCCGTACTTCTCCTTGAATTCCTTCTGCAGCTCCGGCTTGGAGAACCAGTCCTTGCGATAGGTCCAGCCGACGACGTCGCCCATGGCCGGCAGCGCCCAGTAGTTGGGCGTATTCTTCGGCCATTCCGAATAGCCGACGACGGTTGCCGGCACGAAATCGTCCATGCTGATCTTCTCCTTGTCGAAGAAGTCGTTCAGCTTGACGTAATGGCCGTTCTCGGCGGCGCCGCCGATCCACTGGCTGTCGCCGATGATCAGGTCGCACAGCTTGCCGTGCGAGTTCAGCTCGTTGAGGAAACGATCGGCATAGTTGGTCCATGGCACGAACTCGAATTTCATGCCGATGCCGGTTTCCTTGGTAAAATCCTTGGACAGTTCGACAAGCGCGTTCGCCGGGTCCCAGGCGGCCCAGCATAGCGTCAGGTCTTCAGCGTGCGCGGCGTTCGACAAGGCTGTCGACGCTGTAATCGCCGAGGCCAGTCCCAACGTCAGTTTCAAGCTCGATTTCATGCCTTCCTCCCATTTTGCGAAACGCGCCGGATGACGGTCTCGAGAATCTCGACCCCTCTCCTCAGGGGGCCCAAACATCGCGGCGCCGGAGCGCGGCGGATGTTTAGTAATTTGTTTAGTGATGCAATTTTTACTAAACAAAGCAAGCGAATTCGTTGCTGCGCCGCAGCATGGTCCGAGGAAGTGCGGTCGGGTACGGGGCGCTATTCCCGGACCCGTCTTTGAGCCGGCTCCGGGCCGCATGAGTTGCAAGACCACCGCCGCCGCTGATATGCGGGCGGAAGCGAAAGCATTCCTGGACCGATGATCACAAAACCTTTGCCGGAGCTTCCGGTATCCGCCGTGCTGCCGGCGCTGGGCGAGGCGCTCGGCTCCGGCAACTGCGCGGTGCTGGTGGCGCCGCCAGGCGCCGGCAAGACGACGCTGGTGCCGCTGGCGCTGCTCGATGCGCCATGGCTGGGTGCCGGCAAGATCGTGTTGCTGGAGCCGCGCCGCCTCGCAACGCGCGCCGCCGCCCGCCGCATGGCGCAATTGCTGGGCGAGGAGCCCGGCGCCACCGTCGGCTACGCCATGCGCATGGAGAACCGCACTTCGGCCAAGACAAGAATACTGGTCGTCACCGAAGGCGTGCTGGCGCGGATGATCCTCGACGATCCCGAACTGCCCGGAATCTCGGCTGTGATCTTCGACGAATTCCACGAGCGGTCGCTCGACGGCGATTTCGGCCTCGCTTTGGCGCTCGATGTGCAGGGAGCGCTGCGCCCGGACCTGCGCCTGGCTGTGATGTCGGCGACCCTTGACGGCGCCCATGTCGCAAAGCTGCTGTCGGGCGCGCCGGTGATCGAAAGCGAGGGCCGCGCATTTCCGGTCGACATCCGCTACGACGAACGGCCGGCCGGCACGACAATCGAGGACGCGATGGCCAAGGCGATCCGCGCCGCGCTGGCCGACGAGAGTGGCAGCGTGCTTGCCTTCCTGCCCGGCCAGCGCGAGATCGAGCGCACCGCCGAGCGGCTGGCCGGCAAGGTCGGCGCCGACACCGATATCGTGCCGCTCTACGGCATGCTCGATGGCAAGGCGCAGGACGCGGCGATCAGGCCGGCGCCGTCGGGCCGCCGCAAGGTGGTGCTGGCCACCTCGATCGCCGAGACCTCCATCACCATCGACGGCGTGCGCGTCGTCATCGATTCCGGCCTGTCGCGGTTGCCGCGCTACGAGCCGGCCAGCGGCCTGACGCGGTTGGAAACCGTGCGCGTCAGCAAGGCCTCCGCCGACCAGCGCGCCGGCCGCGCCGGCCGTACGCAAGCTGGGGTCGCCATCCGGCTGTGGCGCGCCGAGCAAACGGCGGCACTGCCCGCCTTCACGCCGCCGGAAATCCTCGAAGCCGATCTGTCGGGCCTGCTGCTCGACTGCGCCGCCTTCGGCGTCGCCGATCCGACGAGCCTCGCCTTCCTCGATCCGCCGCCGGCGCCGGCGCTCAACGAGGCAAGGACGCTGCTGCGCGCGCTCGATGCCATCGACGAGGCAGGGCGGCTGACGGAAGCGGGCGCCTCGATGCGCAAGCTCGCTCTGCCGGTGCGGCTGGCGCATATGGTCGCCGAGGCGGCCCGCAGCGGTCATGCCCACGAGGCGGCCATGCTCGCGGTTTTGCTGACCGAACGCGGGCTGGGCGGTGACGGCGCCGATCTCGAACGGCGGCTGATGCGCTTTCGCGTGGAAAGATCGCCGCGTGCGACGGCTGCGCGGCAGCTCGCCGAGCGACTGGCGAGGCAGGTGGGCGGAACGAACGACGGCGAAGCCGTTTCAGCTGGTCCTCTCCTTATCCACGCCTGGCCGGACCGCGTCGCCAAGGCGCGCGGCGAGCGGGGCCGTTTCGTGCTGGCCAACGGCTCCGGGGCCATGCTCGACGCCGCCGATCCGCTTGCCGGCGAGGCGTTTCTGGTTGTCGCCGATCTGCAGGGCAAGGCGCAGAATGCGCGCATCGCGGCGGCGGCGGCAATCAGCGAGGACGATATCCGCGCCACGCTGACAGATCGGATCGAAACGCGCCGGCAAACCAGCTTCGACCGCGAGCGCCGCGCCGTGCGCGTGCGCGAAACGGTGCGTCTCGGCGCCATCACGCTCGCCGAGCGCATGCTGCCGCCGCCAACCGGCGGCGAAGCCGATCGCGCCATTCTCGACGCGGTTCGCGAACATGGGCTTTCCCTGCTGACCTGGAGCAAGGAGGCGCAAACCCTGCGCCAGCGGCTGTCCTGGCTGCACCGCGGCCTTGGCGCGCCTTGGCCCGATATGTCCGACACGGCACTTCTCGAGCGTCTCGACGACTGGCTGCTGCCATTCCTGCCCGGCGCGGCATCCTTCGCAGCCATCGATCCGGGTGTCGTTTCGGCAGGGCTGGCCACGCTCGTGGCGCATGATCTCCAGCGCCGGATCGATGTGCTGGCGCCGACCCATTTCGATGCTCCGTCGGGCAGCCATGTGCCGATCCGCTACGACGGCGAGTGGCCCGTCCTGGCGGTCCGCGTGCAGGAACTGTTCGGCCTCGACCGCCATCCTTCGATCGCCAACGGCACGGTGCCGCTGACGCTCGAACTGTTGTCGCCGGCGCACCGGCCGATCCAGACGACGCGCGACCTGCCCGGCTTCTGGCGCGGCTCCTGGGCCGATGTGCGCGCCGACATGCGCGGCCGCTACCCAAAGCATGTCTGGCCGGAAAATCCGCTGCTCGCCGCCGCCACCAGCCGCGCCAAGCCGCGCGGCACCTAGCCTTGGCAGAAGCTTTGACGGACCGCCTTGCTTCGTCATCCACGGGCGGAGCAAGGAGCGTAGCGACGCAGCGCAGACCCGAGGATCCATGCCGCGATTTTCGAGCGCTGCTGCGGTGCCGAATTCAGCTCCGCTGCCCGCTTTGATCAAGGGCCCAGGGTCCCGACGTCGTCGCTCCTGCTTCTGGCGGCCCAGGGATCTCCGATCCGCCAATCCCCGGTGCGGTTCTACTAGCGCTCGCCCTCTCGCGGCAGTAATCCTTGACCCATGATCAACGTTTTGCGCTTACCCGATTTCCAGCAGAGCCAGAGACTGCGCCTCAACACGCTGATCCGGCTGCGCTGGCTTGCCATCGTTGGTCAGAGCGTGACGGTGGTAGTCGTCGCCTACGGCCTGAAATTCCCGCTGCCCGTCAGCCTCTGTTTCGCGCTGATCGCCTGTTCGGCCTGGATGAACCTGTTTCTGGCTTTCCGGTTTCCCGCCGCGCATCGGCTCACGCCGGTCGCGGCGTTCGGCATCCTCATCTTCGACAGCCTGCAACTCGCCGGGCTGCTCTACATGACCGGCGGTCTGACCAATCCGTTCTCGCTGCTGATGACCGTGCCCGTCGTTATTTCGGCGACGTCGCTGCCCCTGCGCCTGACCGCCATCCTTGGTGGGCTGGTGATGGTCGCGGCAACGCTGCTGGTCTTTTTCCATTTGCCGTTGCCCTGGTCTAAAGGCGCGCCGCTGGCCATGCCCTTCATCTATGTCGCCGGGATGTGGATGGCGGTGCTGTCGTCGATCGCCTTTACCGCCATATATGCCTTCCGGGTTGCCGCCGAAGCGCGGCTTCTGGCCAATGCGCTTGCCGCCACCGAACTGGTGCTGCAGCGCGAGCAGCACCTTTCGGCGCTCGACGGCCTGGCGGCGGCGGCGGCGCACGAACTCGGCACGCCGCTCGCCACCATCACGCTTGTCGCCAAGGAGATGGAAAAGGCGCTTGGCAAGGATCCCGTATACGGCGATGACGTCAAGCTTCTGCGGTCGCAGAGCGAGCGCTGCCGCGAAATCCTCAAGCGCCTGACCAGCCTGTCGTCCGAGGGCGAGGCGCATCTATCCCGGCTGCCGCTGACCTCGCTGGTCGAGGAGATCACAGCGCCGCATCGCGATTTCGGCATCTCGATCAAGCTTCGTCCTGGCGAACGCATCGGGCCCGAGCCGGTCGGGCGCCGCAATCCGGGCGTCATCTACGGCCTCGGCAATCTGGTCGAGAACGCCGTGGATTTCGCCCGCAAGAGCGTCACCGTGCGCTGGAGCTGGGACGAGGCCACCGTCAGCTTTTCGATCATCGACGACGGCCCCGGCTTTCCGCCCGAGATCATCGACCGCATCGGCGAGCCCTACATGTCGACGCGCCAGGGCAATGAGGCCGGCGGCGGCCTGGGGCTCGGCCTGTTCATCGCCAAGACGCTGCTCGAACGCTCGGGTGCCACGCTCGACTTCCGCAATTCGAGCGGCCTGGGCGAGGGCGCCATCGTGCGGATATCGTGGCCGCGAACTGTCTTCCTGAACCCGGAAGCGGCTCCCGCGACGATGTTTGACACCGCGTGAATTGGACAATAGCGACGCAAAACTATATCTGCGTAAAAATAAGGCAGCAGGAATTTAAAGACGATGACTGGCGATGAGAATATTGGCGCGATGGTTGAAGGCGAGGACACCTCGCTGCTGATCGTCGATGACGACAAGCCGTTCCTGACCCGCCTGGCCCGCGCCATGGAAACCAGGGGCTTCGTGGTCGAGACGGCCGAGAGCGTCGAGGAAGCGGTCGGCAAGGCGCGCGCCAATCCGCCGGCCTATGCCGTGGTCGATATGCGGCTCGGCGACGGCAACGGCCTCGACGTCGTCGCCGCCATCCGCGAGAAGCGCCAGGATTCCCGAACCATCATCCTGACCGGCTACGGCAACATCGCCACAGCGGTGACCGCGGTTAAGCTTGGCGCCGTCGATTACCTCTCCAAGCCCGCGGACGCCGACGATATCTTCGCCGCGCTCACCCGCACGGCCGGCGAGCGCGCCGCCCCGCCGGAAAACCCGATGTCTGCCGACCGCGTGCGCTGGGAGCATATCCAGCGCGTCTACGAAATGTGCGAGCGCAACGTCTCCGAGACGGCGCGCCGGCTCAACATGCATCGCCGCACCTTGCAGCGGATACTGGCCAAGCGCGCGCCGCGCTGAGGTCGCTACGCAGGCAGTCGCGTCGGACCAGTTTCTCCTTGCGGCGCCAGCGCTCGAAAATGACGCCGCACCGGCAGGCGGCATGACGGAGGCGACATGCAGGACTTGAAGCAGCGGCCGTTTTCCATTTTTCGCGAATTTCTCGATGGCGAGGCGGCCGGCGGCATCATCCTGATGGCCGCCGCCGCCCTTGCCCTGATCGTCGCCAACTCGCCGCTGGCGGAAACCTACTTTGCCGTCCTCCACGCCTATCTCGGCCCACTCAGCGTGTCGCACTGGGTCAATGATGGGCTGATGGCGGTGTTCTTCCTGCTCGTCGGGCTGGAGATCAAGCGCGAGATGCTGGACGGCCAGCTCTCGACATGGCCACGCCGCGTCCTGCCCGGCATCGCCGCCGCTGGCGGCATGGTGGTTCCGGCACTGGTCTATGTCGCGATCAATCGCCACAATGCGGCGGCACTGTCCGGCTGGGCGATCCCGACCGCCACCGACATCGCCTTCGCGCTCGGCGTATTGTCGTTGCTCGGCAGCCGCGTGCCGGCCTCGCTGAAGGTTTTTCTCACGGCGCTTGCCATCATCGACGACCTCGGCGCCGTCATCATCATCGCCATATTCTACACCAGCGGCCTGTCGCTCACCTATCTCGGCGCCGCCTTCGCGATCATTGCCGCGCTCGTCATGCTCAACCGCATGCGGGTGATGACGCTGGTGCCCTATCTCGTGCTCGGCGCCATATTGTGGGTTCTGGTGCTGAAATCGGGCGTCCATGCAACGCTTGCCGGCGTGGCGCTGGCATTGACCATCCCGCTCAAACGGTCCGCCGGCATCAGCCACGATCTTGACCATTCGCCGCTGCACCGGCTTGAACATGGCCTGCACAAGATAGTGCCCTTTTTCGTCATCCCGGTCTTCGGCTTCGCCAATGCCGGCGTTTCGCTCGCCGGCCTGAGTTTTGGCGCGCTGATCGAACCGTTGACGCTGGGCGTCGCCGCCGGCCTGGTGATCGGCAAGCTGGTCGGCGTGCTGGGCTCCTCCGCGCTTGCCATCAGGCTCGGCCTTGCCGATCTGCCGGCCCATGCCGGCTGGACGCATATGATCGGCATTTCGCTGCTGTGCGGCATCGGCTTCACTATGAGCCTGTTCATCGGCCTGCTCGCCTTCGCCAGCAATGTGGCGCTGCAGGACGCCGTCAAGGTCGGCATCCTCTCCGGCTCCTTCATCGCCGCCCTCCTTGGCGCCGCCGTGCTTTTGCTGGCGCCGGCCGCAAGTGAGGTGGAAGAGGCCGAGGAGTAGGGACAAGATCACGGTTCTTGGTCCCGCCAACCCAGGTTCTGCGAAGCAGCCGCTACTCGCTCTCACCCTCCAGCGCCGGCACCGACACGCCGGCAAGCTCCGCGGCCAACAGCCGCGAGGCACCGGCGCGCGCGATGCGCAGCATCAGCGCCTTGCGCGTCGCCGCCGCCATGCGGTGCTCGGGCGCGTCGCGCAGGATCTCGGCGCCGTAGCCGTCGGACAGGATGAAGCCGCACTCTTCCGGAAAGATCTCGGAGGGCACCCCCGGATGGGTGGCGAAGAAGAAGCGGTCGGAGTGCAGCCGGTAGTCCGGCCATTTGCGGTCGACCCGGAAATCCTCGACCGACGATTTGATCTCGATGATCCAGATGTCGCCTTGCCGGGTCAGCGCCACGAGGTCGGCGCGGCGGCCGGTGGCCAGCGACAATTCAGGCAGCACATGCGCGCCCATGTCCCTCAACAGCCGCTGCACGCCGCGCCGCACCAGCATGGCGCGCTCCGACTGGCGGCCGTCGATGAGTGGGTTGAGCGGAATCGGTGAGATGATCGGCATGGCCGCACCATGCCAGAGTTTGTTCACGGTTTGAACCCCTCTCGGGCAAATATCCGCTTGACAAACCTGGCCATATAGGAATATACTCCTCAAACGATCGACTGCCGCAAGAGGGACGCGACGCTATGGCCGAAACACCAGAGGAAGTGCTGCTGATGACCATATGCTTGCGTTGGATCGCATCTCTGATTGGTGCCGTCTTCCCATTTGGGATGGCCGAAAAGATCCTGAAGTCCTGGACGGGCAGGACCGGCTTTAGGGCGCGGCCGAAGCGTGCCTGCCCCGCCTCGGCCATATCATCCAGATCGAGCAGTCCGGCCGGTACGGCGGGAGAGATGATTGGCATGGCGCACCACCACGCCAGATTTTGTTCTCCGTTTGACCCCGTCTTTTGCACGGTGGATCAACAGCAACCGAAAGAGATCAAGGACATGAAGCTTGTCATCCTCCACTACGTCGCGAAGGCGCTCGGACTTTAGAGATGCCAAACGGTTCAATGAGAGCGTGAAGGTCACCGCAAGCGCCATCAATGCGCTTGCTGTAGGTATGATAGGTGGTTCGGTCGTCGTACCGGCAATTAACCACCAGAGCCTACAATGGTGGTCATTCGCTTGGGCGATAGGTGGGTTCGCCCTACATACAGTAGGACACTTTGGTCCTAAGCCTATTACGGTAGGAGGACGGCTATGAATGAGATCGGAATTTTCGTGCCCCTCGCTGGCTTGGTGTTTGGGGCGGCGCTTTATCTCGCCTTGCGAGGCGTGAAGCATCCCAAACCGCGCTTGGGACACTCGAAGAAATAAAACGAAGAAACCCGCTTCGGCGGGTTTCTTCGTTTTAGGCGCGTTCACTTTCCCGTAACGCGTGCGAGCTTTCCACGGGAGACCACAGCCCCTATGCCGACGCTGAAGCGCCCTTGTCGCCTGGCAACGCAGCCCTCGCCATGTCGTCAAGGATCGGGCAGTCCGGCCTGGCGTCGCCATGGCAGGCGTGGATCAGCGTCTGGAGGGTCGAGCGCATCGATTGCAGCTCGCGCACTTTCTCTTCGATCGCCTTGACATGGGCCGCCGCGATCTCGCGCACGTCGTGGCTGGCGCGGCTGCGGTCTTGGTAGAGCGCCATCAACTGCCGGCAGTCTTCGATGGAAAAGCCGAGATTGCGCGCGCGGCGCAGAAAGGCCAACCGGTGGATGTCGTCGCCGGAATAGTCGCGGTAGCCGTTGCCGGCGCGCGCGGGCGCGATCAGCCCGATCTCTTCGTAGTAGCGGATGGTCTTGGCCGGCAGGCCAGAACGGTTGGCGGCGTCGCCGACATTCATGGCGGAATTCCTCGATCTTGCGGGACCTGTGATCCAGGCCCATTGAATTTCCTTCACAATCCAGCGAAGGCTGTTGCCGAAATGCCATAGTAATGCGCTTACCGGCATGTAAGCCCCTGCATATAGGCATCGTGCGCTTGGCAAGCAAAGCAAATGCCAGCATGAATGATGAAGAGAAAGCGGACGACTCGTGCCGCTGAAGTTTGGCGGGGCACCGATCAACTCATGCGCATGAAGTCGTTTGCAATAGTCGCCGCATTGGCGCTGACCACTGCTATCGCCGGTTGCAGCACCATCGGCGGGCAGATCTTCTCCAACGACTATGGCGCGGTGACGGATGCCGGTTACCAACTGCCGCGCATCCCGATCGAAAAGGTGCCCTCGAAGTATCACCGCCAGGAAGTGAACTACGACACCCAGGAAAAACCTGGTACCATCATCGTCGATACGCAGAACAAGTTCCTCTACTTCGTCGAGGGTGACGGCCGGGCAATTCGCTACGGCATCGGCGTCGGCCGCGAGGGCTTCGAATGGCGTGGCACCGCCCATATCGCGATCAAGCGCGAATGGCCGACCTGGACGCCGCCCTCGCAGATGATCAAGCGCCAGCCGGAACTCGCCAAGTTCGCCGGCGGCATGGAACCGGGCCTGAAAAACCCGCTCGGGGCGCGTGCCATGTATCTGTTCAACAAGGGCGGCGACATGGGCTACCGCCTGCATGGCAGCCCGGAATGGAATTCGATCGGCAAAGCGATGTCGTCGGGCTGCATCCGGCTGATGAATCAGGATGTTATCGATCTCTATGACCGCGCCTCGGTCGGCGCCAAGGTCATCGTTCTCTGACCCTGATCAAGGATCAAGGTCGAACTGGAAGACAAGCCTTTCGTAAGCGGACCGTCTAGGCAACAACGGACGTCCCAAACAGAAAACCGGGCAATTTGGCCCGGTTTTTTGTTTTTCTCGTCAGGGAATGGTGTTGGGAAGCGGTTTCTACGAGACCTGCTCGACCTGCTGCACCTCGGGCACAAAATGCCTCAGCAGGTTCTGGATGCCGTGCTTCAGCGTCGCCGTCGATGACGGGCAACCGGCGCAGGCGCCCTTCATATGCAGGAATACGGTGCCGTTCTCGAAGCCGCGGAAGGTGATGTCGCCGCCGTCCTGGGCCACCGCCGGGCGCACCCGCGTGTCGAGGAGTTCCTTGATGGTGATGACCAGTTCCTCATCGGCCTTGTCATAGAACTCGCCGGTCTGGCTGGTCTCGGCGGCCGGGCCGGCCTTGGCCATGACAGGCAGGCCGGACATGAAATGCTCCATGATGGCGCCCAGGATCGCCGGCTTCAGGTGCTGCCAGTCCGGGCCGTCCTTGGTCACGGTGATGAAGTCGTAGCCGAAGAACACGCCGGTAACGCCGGGGATTTCGAACAGGCGGCCGGCCAGCGGAGAGGCCGTGGCCGCGCTGTCGGCGTCACGGAAATCGGCGGTGCCTTCCAGGAGCACTTCCTTGCCGGGCAGGAATTTCAGCGTCGCCGGGTTGGGCGTCGATTCGGTCTGGATGAACATCACTGTCTCCATGCCCGTTTTCGGGCAACTAGTTTGGAATAGTTCTAAATAGGCTCTATCGGCTGGACATTCAAGCGAAACGCATCGCCCGAACGGCTGGCTGGCGGAATGTTTTTGCTGGCTGGGATCGAATCCCTGGCGGGCTTCAGGCGAGGCTGTCGATTTCCTCGTCCGAAAGGTTTTGCGGCACCACGGTCACCGGAATGGGGAAGGCCGCACCCTTGCCGGCCACGGCACCGACCAGCGGCCCAGGCCCTTCCTTGCCGGCGCCGGCCGCCAGCACGAGGATGGCGATATCCTGGTCTTCCTCGATCAGCCTGTGGATCTCTTCCGTCGGCTTGCCTTCGCGCACCACCATCTCCGGCTCGATGCCGAGCTTCTGGCGCACCTTGTTGGCGTAGCTGTCGAGCGCCGCGCGCGCCGTGGCGTTCGCCTCCTCGCGCATGATCTTCTCGACGCCCAGCCAGTGCTGGAAATCGTCCGGCTCGATGACATAGAGCAGCACCAGCGTGCCGCTGGTGCTCAGCGCGCGCTTCGAGGCGTAGGCGACGGCGCGCTCGCACTCCGGCGTATCGTCGATGATCGCCAGGAACTTGCGGCGGTGGCCGGCTTCGCGGCTGAGGCGTTTGGAGACCATGTCTGTCTGCTCGGTATCTTTCGGGCTGCAATCTGCCACCGCCGCCGACCGGCGGCAAGTCGCCGGCCTTGGGCCAGTGTCGGTGCAGTGCACTACTGTCTGGATCAGCCCTGCAGCAATCCGATGATGTCGCGCACGGTCTTCATCGTCGCTTCGGCCAGCACGCCGGCGCGTTCGCCGCCATCCCTGAGCACGGCGTCGACATAGGCGCGGTCGCCCTGGATGCGGCGCATCTCGCTGGCGATAGGCGCCAGCTTCTCCACCGCAAGATCGGCCAATGCCGGCTTGAACACCGAAAACTGCTGGCCGGCGAATTCCTTCAGCACGTCCGCCTTCGAAATCTCGGCGAGCCCCGCATAGATGCCGACCAGGTTCTCCGCCTCGGGCCGGGTGGCAAGGCCGTCGACCTCGCTCGGCAACGCCTCCGGGTCGGTCTTTGCCTTGCGGATCTTCTTCGAGATGGTATCGGCGTCGTCGGTCAGGTTGATGCGGGACAGGTCCGACGGGTCCGACTTCGACATCTTCTTCGAGCCGTCCCGCAACGACATGATGCGCGCCGCCGGCCCGCCGATGACAGGTTCGGTGATCGGGAAATAGCCGTTCACGGTCTCCTCGCCGACCTGCATCTCGACGCCGACGCCAAGCTTGGCGATGCGGTCGGAAAAATCGTTGTTGAATTTCTGGGCGATGTCGCGGGTCAGTTCCAGATGCTGTTTCTGGTCTTCGCCCACCGGCACATGGGTGGCGCGATAGAGCAGGATGTCCGCGGCCATCAGCGAGGGATAGGCGAGCAGGCCCAGCGAAGCATTCTCGCGGTCCTTGCCGGCCTTGTCCTTGAACTGCGTCATGCGGTTCATCCAGCCGATGCGCGCCACGCAATTGAAGATCCAGGCGAGTTCGGCATGCTGCATCACCCGCGACTGGTTGAAGACGATGTGCTTCTTCGGGTCGATGCCCGAGGCGAGGAACGCTGCCGTGATCGACCGCGTCTGGTCGGCAAGGTCCTCATAGACGAGCTGCGCGGTCAGCGAATGCAGGTCGACGACGCAATAGATGCAGTCGGACGTGTCCTGCAGGGCGACGAATTTCTTGATGGCGCCGAGATAGTTGCCGAGATGCAGGTTGCCGGTCGGCTGGACGCCGGAAAAGACGAGTGGCTTGAAGGCGGTCATGATGTCCTCATGGCTTGTGGAGGGCCGTTTCGCGCGCGGCGAAAGTCTTGCGACGGCGCGCTTATGGACGAGAGTGCGGGGAGGATCAAGAGGTTGCCGGCTAGGAGCACGAACATCGGAAGCGCTAAGTCAGGCGTCTTGACGCGGAGATGTGGAGCTAGATGGTTGAACTACATTCTCATTTGCGAGGCCAGCCGATGATGAAGATCAGCACCGAAGCTTCTGCGACTGCCACGCATGAAGCCCTGGAGCGCCGACGCAAGCGCGAACGCCGTTGGAAACGGCGGCTCGGCTCCGAGCCGAATCCGGCATTGAGCTGAGCAAGCAGGCGCGCAATCCGCTGCCACGCTCGGTCTATGACGAATTGTCTGGCGAAGACTGATGTGTCGTTATCATGACGGACGAATTCAGGCTCACGGATCTGGAGACTGTTCCTTAGTCGGCGGCGATCCCTTTCGCCCAATGTTGCGCCGGATCATGCCGAAATCGGCGCCGCCAGTGGCAAAGGCGGTGGCGAAGTAGAGCAGGGCGCCGCCTGCGACGAGCGCCAGAAGCGTCGTCGCCTTGATTACCAATGGCGAACCGGAGCCGAGCCTGACGGCGAACCAATGCTCGGCGAAATAAAGCGCGGCCGCCATCACCGCCGCCGACAGCACCAGGCGCGGAATGCGCTTCAGCAGCGGCACGTCGCGGCCCCAATGACCGCGCCGGATCAGCATGCCGAGCAACATCAGCGCGTTGACCCAGCCGGCGACGGCCGAGGCGACGGCAATGCCGGGTGCGCCCATCTTCGGAAATAGCGTCAGCGCGGTGGTGACGTTCACCGCCACCGAGATGGCGGCGAACATCATCGGCGTGCGCGTGTCCTCGCGCGCGAAATAGCCTGGGGTAAATGCCTTGATCAGCACGAAAGCCGGCAGACCGAGGCCGAAGATCGCCAGGATCGCCGCCACAGTCGGCGTGGAATGGTTGGCGGCAAAAGCGCCGCGCTCGTAGACCAGCCGCACGATCGGCTCCGACATGACCCAGAGAGCGGCCGCCGCCGGCAAGGTCATGAACAGCGTGAATTCGACAGAGCGGTTCTGCAGATTGGCGGCCTCGATCAGATTGCCGGATTTCAGCGCCCGCGATAGTTCGGGCAACAGCACGATCGCCACCGCGACGCCGACCACGCCGAGCGGCAGCTGGTAGATGCGGTCGGCATAGGCAAGCGAGGAAACGGCGCTGTCCTGCGCCGAGGCGATCGCCGTGCCGATCAGCTGGTTGATCTGGGTGATGCCGCCGGTGATCGCCGCCGGCAGCGCCAGGATCAAGAGCCGCTTGACGGCCGGCGTCATTTTCGGGCGGCGGAAGCCGATCGAGATGCCGGCATGGCGCACCGCCACCCAGACGATCGCCAGTTGCACCAGCCCCGCCGCCAGCACGCCCCAGGACAGGCTGAAACCGACATCATGCGCGTCGAGCCCATTGTACCAGGCATAGGCGAGCACGCCGATCAGGATGACGTTGAGGAACACCGGCGCGACCGCCGCGGCGAAATAGCGGCGCAGCGAATTCAACATGCCCGCCATCATGGCGCCAAGCGACATGCAGATGAGATAGGGGAACATGATCGTCGCAAGCCGGACGGTCGTTTCGAACTTGCCCGGCGTATCGGCAAAACCCGGCGCCACCAGGTAGCGCACGATCAGCGGCATCGCCAGTTCCATGACGATGGTCAGCGCCAGCAGCGCGGTGAACAGCACGCCGAACACTTCCTCGGAGAAGCGCTTGGCGCCCTCGGTGCCGTGCGTCTCGATCTCCTTGGCGAACAGCGGCACGAAGGCGGCATTGAAGGCGCCCTCGGCGAACAGCCGGCGAAAAGTATTGGGGAACTGGAAGGCGGCGTTGAAGGCGTCGGCGACCGGCCCGGTGCCGAGCGCTGCCGCCATCAGCATTTCGCGGCCGAAACCGAGCGCGCGGCTCATCAGCGTGCCGGAAGCGACCGTTGCGAATTTCTTGACGAGGCTCATGCGTTTGGAGACTGCCTGCGGGATTGGGACAAAGTGATGATGCCAGGCGCTGGGATGATAACAGTCACTCGGCGGCGGCCTTGGCCTTGCCGCCGCGTTCGGGCGCGATGCCTTCCAGGGCCGCGATCAGCCGGTTGCGGATGGTGGCGGTGCGGGCCGGGCTGTCGATCTTCTGGCCGGTAAGATCGGTGACATAGAAGGTGTCGATGACCTTTTCGCCGAAGGTGGTGATGTGAGCCGATGCGATGTCGAGCGACAGGTCGGAAAGCGTTCCGGTGATCTCCGACAGCAGCCCCGGCCGGTCGAGGCCCTCGACCTCGATGACCGAAAAACGGTTCGACAGCGCGTTGCGGATTTCGGCGCGCGGCGGAATCTTGAACACCTTGGCGCCGCGTCGCGGCTTTGTCCGCTTCTCGATCATCTCCGGCAGCCAGCTCTTGCCCGACAGCACATCCTCGATCAGCCGGCCGACGCGCTCGGCACGGCGGCGCTCGTCCTCGTCGCGGTCGAATTCCCGCGAAATCAGGATCGTGTCGAGGGCGCGGCCATCGGATGTGGTGAAGATCTGCGCGTCGACGATGTTGCCGCCGGCGGAGGCACAGGCGCCGGCGATCACCGACAGCAGGCGGGGATGGTCCTGCGCCAGAACCGTGATTTCGGTCACCGCCTCGAACTGGTGCGTCTTGACCATGGTGGCGAGCTTGTTGCCCGCCGCGTCCGCCTCGCGGATGAATTCGGCGTGGCGGAGCTGGTCCGGCAGGTCGACGGTCAGGAGATAATTCTCATAGTGCAGGCCGACATAGCGTTTGCGGGCCTTGTCCGGCCAGTCGGCGAGCGCTTCGGCCAGGCGTTCGCGGGCCGCCGCCGTCCGCTGCGCACGCGAAACTTCCGAGAAGCCGCCGGTCAAAAGCAGCTCGGTCTCGTAGTAGAGGGTGCGCAGCAATTGGCCCTTCCAGCCGTTCCACACACCCGGCCCGACGCCCCTGATGTCGCAGACGGTGAGGATCAGGAGCAGCTTCAACCGCTCGACCGATTGCACGATCGCGGCGAAATCCTCGATCGTCTTGCGGTCGTTGAGATCGCGGGTCTGCGCCGTCATGGACATTACGAGATGGTTTTCGACCAGCCAGGCCACCGTTTCGGTGTCGGCGGCCGATAGCCCCATATGCGGGCAGATGCGGCGCGCGATCCTGGCGCCGGCCTCGGAATGATCCTCCGGCCTGCCCTTGGCGACATCGTGCAGCAGCACGGCGACGTAGAGCGCCTCCCGGCTCTTCTTCAGCCCCGGCATCAGCGTGTGGGAAAGCGGATGGACCTTCTCGCCGTCGCCGCGCTCGATCTCGGCCAGCACGCCGATGCAGCGGATCAGGTGCTCGTCGACGGTGTAGTGATGATACATCGAGAACTGCATCATGGCGACGATCTTGCCGAAATCGGGGATCAGCCTGCCCAGCAGCCCGGCCTCGTTCATGCGCCGCAGATTGAGTTCGGCATTGCGGTCCGACGTCAGGATGTCGAGGAACAGGCGGTTGGCCTCCTCGTCGCGCCGCAGCGATTTGTTGACCAGGCCGAGCGAACGGGTCAGCAGCTTCAGCGCGTCGGGGTGGAATTCCAGCCCGTGCTTGTCGGCGAACCAGAACAGCCTCAACAGATTGACCGGATCGCGTTCGAACACCTGGTCGTCGGCGATGTTGATGCGGTGGTTGTCGACGATGAAATCCGACGTGCCGGCGAGCTTGCGCTTGCGGCGCTGGAAGGTGAGAAAGATGCGGTTGAAGCCAGGCACATGCTTGGCCTGCTCCTCCTCCAGCGCGGCGCAAAAGATGCGGGTCAGGTCGCCGACATCCTTGGCGACGAGGAAGTAGTGCTTCATGAAGCGTTCGACCGCCGACAGGCCGGGATGGGTAGTATAGCCCAGCCGTGCGGCGATCTCACGCTGAATGTCGAAATGCAGCCGCTCCTCCGCTTTGCCGGTGAGGAAATGCATGTGGCAGCGCACCGCCCAGAGGAAATCCTCGGCCTTCTGGAACTCGCGGTATTCGGCCTCGGTGAAGACGCCCTTCTCGACCAGTTCCTCGCCCGTGCGCACCCGGTAGAAATATTTGCCGATCCAGAACAGCGTCTGGAGGTCGCGCAGGCCACCCTTGCCGTCCTTGACGTTGGGTTCGACCAGATAGCGGCTTTCGCCGGCCTTGGCATGGCGGTCGTCGCGCTCGGCGAGCTTGGCTTGCACGTATTCCGGCCCGGTCGTGCGCACCACCTCATGGTCGAAGCGCTGCATCAGCTCGTCATAGAGCTTGAGCTCGCCCCACAGGAACCGCGCCTCCAGGATCGAGGTGCGGATGGTGATGTCGGTACGCGACAGGCGCAGGCATTCGTCGATGTTGCGGGTGGCGTGGCCGACTTTCAGCCCGAGATCCCACAGCATGTAGAGCATGTATTCGACAGTCTGCTCGCCCCAGGGCGTCTGCTTGTAGGGCAGCAGGAACAAAAGGTCGATGTCGGATCCCGGCGCCAGCGTGCCGCGGCCATAGCCGCCCACCGCGACGACAGCCATGCGTTCCGCCGAGGACGGGTTCTTCACCCGGTAGACATGGGTCGCGGCGAAATCGTAGAGCGCGCGGATCAGTTCATCCATCAGATGTGACAGCCGCTCTGCGCAGGCGTTGCCGCCGCCATCCGCCTTCAGCATGGCTTCGGCTGTTCTGCGGCCTTCGGCAAGCCGGCCCTTGAGCAGCTGGAGAACGCCGGCGCGGGCAGCATGCCCGGAGCCGTCGCCGACCGTGGCCGCGGTCAGCGCGGTCATTTCGCGGCGCAAGGCTTCGCCGTCGATCAGTTCGTCGAGCTTCAGAGAGATTTTCGCCATGGGTACCGGTGGCCTTGCCTTTTGGGCGGCGTCTATAGCGTGTTTTCGTGGCTCTGGGTATGGATTCCGCCGACGGCCCGGCAGCAGGTCTATTCCTCCGCCTCGGGCGGATCGTTGGCAGCGGGCTTGGCAGGTACATCGTGCAGGTACATCGTCTTGCCAAGCGCGTGAGTGAGAAAAGCCAAAACGGGCCCTTGACCTTCCAGTTACTGGAAGCACTACCTCCGGCCGAAGCAGTTGCACAGGGGCATTCGCAATGACGCATTCAGAGCACGATCATCACACACATGGCGGGTGTTGCGCGACGAAAGCCGCGGCTGGAGATACGGGCGTGGTGCGCGATCCGGTCTGCGGCATGACCGTCGATACCGCCGCCGGCAAACCGACCGCCGAACATGGCGGCCGCCTTTATCATTTCTGCAGCGAAGGCTGCCGCACGAAATTCCAGGCAGAGCCGGAAAGCTTCCTCTCGGCCACCGATCCCGTCTGTGGCATGAGCGTCGACCGCGCCACGGCGAAGCACTTTGTCCGCCATGAAGGCCAGGGCTTCTATTTCTGTTCTGCCGGCTGCAAGGCTAAGTTCGAAGCGGCGCCGCAAACCTATCTTGGCGACAGGCCGGCGCCCCAGCCAGCACCCAAGGGCACGCAATACACCTGCCCGATGCATCCCGAGATCATCCGCGACAAGCCTGGCGCCTGCCCGATCTGTGGCATGGCCCTTGAGCCGATGGGCGTGCCGACGGGCGATGAAGGGCCAAATCCCGAGCTGGTCGATTTCACCAGGCGGTTTTGGGTAAGTGCCGCGCTTTCCGTGCCCCTTCTGATCATCGCCATGGCTCCCATGACAGGCCTCTCGCTCGAAGGCCTGGTCGATGACCGGACGAAGGTCTGGATCGAGTTGGTCCTGGCAAGTCCGGTGGTGCTCTGGGCTGCCTTCCCCTTCTTTCATCGCGGCTGGGATTCGATCCTCAACCGCAGTCCCAACATGTGGACGCTGATCTCGCTCGGCGTCGGCGCTGCCTACTTGTACAGCCTGGTCGCCACGCTCTTTCCTGACATTTTCCCGCATCAGTTCCGCGGCCATGGCGGTGCGGTGCCGGTCTATTTCGAGGCCGCCGCCGTCATTGTCGCGCTGGTTTTCCTCGGCCAGGTGCTGGAGCTGCGCGCCCGCGAGAAAACAGGTTCGGCGATCCGCGCCTTGCTCGATCTCGCGCCGAAGACGGCGCGGCGTATCGCCGAGGACGGCACCGAAAGCGATGTGCCGCTGGACGGCGTCAAGGCCGGCGATCGCCTGCGCGTTCGCCCCGGTGACGCCGTGCCGGTCGACGGCACCGTGCTGGAAGGCCGTTCGTCCATCGACGAATCGATGATCACGGGAGAGCCCCTGCCTGTCGAGAAGGTCGAAGGCGATGCCCTCACCGGCGGCACGCTCAACAAAAACGGCTCGCTGATCATGCGCGCCGAGCGGATCGGCGCCGAGACCACGCTCTCGCGCATTGTCGACCTGGTTGCCAAGGCACAGCGTTCGCGCGCGCCGATTCAAGGCTTGGCCGATCGCGTTTCCTTCTACTTCGTCCCGGCCGTGGTTCTGGTCGCGATTGCAGCCTTCATCGCTTGGGCGATATTCGGCCCCGAGCCGAGCCTGATCTTCGCCATCGTCTCGGCTGTCTCGGTGCTGATCATCGCTTGTCCCTGTGCGCTGGGTCTCGCCACGCCGATGTCGATCATGACCGCCACCGGGCGCGGAGCGCATGCCGGCGTGCTGATCAAGGAAGCCGCCGCGCTCGAACGCTTCGCTTCGGTCGACACGCTGATCGTCGACAAGACGGGAACACTGACCGAAGGCCGGCCGAAACTGACCGATGTCGTGGCTGCCGGCGGCTTTCCCGAGGACGAATTGCTGGCGCTCGCCGCGGGCCTGGAGAAAGGGTCTGAGCACCCGCTGGCAGAAGCCATCGTCGAAGGCGCCGGCCAGCGTGGCCTAGAGATCGCCGAGGCCAGCGGCTTCGAGGCGGCCACCGGCAAGGGCGTTTCAGGCACGGTATCGGGCAAGAAGGTCGCGCTCGGCAACGCGGCGATGATGCGCGACCTCGGCGTCGATATTTCCGCCATCTCCGCCAATGCCGAGGCGCTGCAGGGCGACGGCAAGACGGCGATGTTCGTCTCAGTCGGCGGCAAGCTGGCCGGCATCGTCGCCGTCGCCGATCCGGTGAAGGCGACCACCGCCGAGGCGATCCGGGCCCTGCATGGCAGCGGGTTGAGGATCATCATGGCGACCGGCGACAATGAGCGCACGGCCGGCGCCATCGCCAGAAGCCTCGGTATCGACGAGATTCGCGCCGGCCTGCTGCCAGAACAGAAAGCCGCTCTCGTCGACGAGCTGCGTGCCGCAGGCGCCGGCGTCGCCATGGCCGGCGACGGCGTCAACGATGCCCCGGCCTTGGCCAGCGCCGATGTCGGCATCGCCATGGGCACCGGGGCAGATGTCGCCGTCGAAAGCGCCGGCATCACTTTGGTGAAGGGGGATCTCAACGGCATCGTCCGCGCCCGCACGCTGGCCCGGGCGACGATCGGCAACATCCGCCAGAACCTGTTCTTCGCCTTCCTCTACAACGTGCTCGGCGTGCCGGTGGCCGCGGGCGTTCTCTATCCGCTCACCGGCACGCTTTTGTCGCCGATGCTTGCGGCGGCGGCGATGAGCCTGTCCTCGGTGTCGGTCATATCAAACGCATTGCGGCTGAGAACGTTGAAACTCTGATCCCAGCTCCCAAATACGAAACCATTCAACAGGAGACCATGAATGACCTTAGCTAAGAAACTCGTGCTTTTGCTGATGGCGGCTGGAATGCTGGTTGCCGTTTTCCTCGAAAGCATTCCGGCGCAGAGCGAAGAGATGAAACATGACATGGGCGCGATGGCGATGGGGGCCGATAGCCCTTCGACGTCGGGCTACAAGGCCGCCATGGACAAGATGCATGCCGACATGATGGCCTCGGAATACACCGGTAATCCCGATGTCGATTTTATCAGGGGCATGATCCCGCACCATCAGGGCGCCATCGACATGGCCAAGGTCGAGCTCGCCAACGGCAAGGACCCGGAGATCCGCAAACTGGCCGAAGCGGTCATCAAGGCACAGGAAGCCGAGATCAAGCAGATGCAGGACTGGCTCGCCGCTCACCCGGCGAAATAGGCATTTTCGCTGGGAGGAATGGGCGAGAGAACCCCTCTGGATTTCTCGTCCGGCCTGTGCTGCGATCTCGCGTCAACGGGAGCCCGCCATGCCATCGACGGTCAGAACCACCACGCTGCCCTCGGGCGAAGCCATACCGGTTCTCGGGCAGGGCACGTGGAAGATGGGCGAGGATGCCCGCCGCCGTGCCGATGAGGTCGACGCTCTCAAGCTTGGCCTCGACCTTGGCGTCACGCTGATCGATACCGCTGAAATGTATGCCAGCGGCGGCGCCGAGGAAGTGGTGGCGCAGGCCATTGCCGGGCGCCGCGACGAGGCTTTCCTGGTTTCGAAGGTGCTGCCCTCCAACGCCTCGCGCGCCGGCGTGCAGCGCGCCTGCGAGGACAGCCTGAAACGCCTGCGCACCGACCGCATCGATCTCTATCTGCTGCATTGGCCGGGCAGCGTGCCGTTGACGGAGACGGTCGCGGCTTTCGAGGCGCTGAAAAAGGCCGGCAAGATCCGCCATTGGGGCGTCAGCAATTTCGACACCGACGAGATGGAGGATCTGGTCGGCCTGCCCAACGGCGGCAATGTCCAGACCAACCAGGTGCTCTACAATCTTTCCCGGCGCGGCCCCGAATTCGATCTGGCGCCCTGGAGCCGGAAACGCGGCATTCCCTTGATGGCTTATTCGCCGGTCGAGCAGGGCGCCTTGGCACACAATGCCAGGCTCGACGCCATCGCTGCCCGCCACAACGCGACCGCGGCGCAAATCGCCCTGGCCTGGGTGATGCAGCAGGACGGCGTCATCGCCATTCCGAAGGCCAGCAGCCATGAGCACATCCGCCAGAATGTTGCGGCGCTCGATATCAAGCTTACGGGCGAAGATCTCGCCGATCTCGACCGGATGTTCCCACCGCCGACGCGCAAGCGCGGGCTGGAGATGATTTGAAAGCGTGAAGCTGCCAATCTCCCCCCTCGTGGGGGAGATGCCCGGCAGGGCAGAGGGGGGCGCGAAGGAACGCTACCTTCCACCAGCTTATTCACAGACAATCTGTGCATCAGCCAACGCAGTCGGGGAATAAGGTCGGCGGGACAGCGCCCCCCTCTGTCCTGCCGGACATCTCCCCCTCAAGTGGGGAGATTGGCTGTTTCGGCGACACCGCCATGCCAGCAGTTCCAACCTACGTCCCCACCAATCCCTTCAGCCGGTACAGCGCCTCCAGCGCTTCCCTGGGCGTCATCTCGTCCGGGCTGATCGCACCGAGCGCGTCACTGAGCGCGTCATTCTTCGCCGGCTTCGGCGCTTCCCGCTTCACGGCCACGGAAAACAGCGGCAGGTCGTCGACCAGCCGGTTCGTCTTGCCCGAAACCTCGCCTTCCTCGAGCTGGTGCAGCACTTCCTTTGCCCGATCGACAACCGCTTCCGGAAGGCCGGCGAGCCGCGCCACCTGCACGCCGTAGGAGCGGTCGGCCGCGCCTTTGCCGACCTCGTGCAGGAAGACGACGTCGTTCTCCCATTCCTTGACCCGCATCGTGACGTTGTGGAGCCGCGCCAGCTTGCCGGCAAGCGAGGTCATCTCGTGGAAATGGGTGGCGAAGATCGCCCGGCAGCGGTTCTTCTCGTGCAGATATTCCACCGCCGCCCAGGCGATCGACAGGCCGTCGAAGGTGGCGGTGCCGCGGCCGATCTCGTCGAGGATCACCAGCGCGCGTTCGCCCGCCTGGTTGAGGATGGCCGCCGTCTCGACCATCTCGACCATGAAGGTCGAGCGGCCGCGGGCCAGGTCATCCGAGGCGCCCACGCGCGAGAACAGCCGGTCGACGACGCCGATATGGGCCGATGTCGCCGGCACGAACGAGCCGGTCTGGGCCAGGATGGCGATCAGCGCGTTCTGCCGCAGGAAAGTCGATTTACCGCCCATGTTGGGCCCGGTCAGCAGCCAGATCGCGCCGTTCCTGGCGCTGCCCTCCGGCGACAGGTCGCAGTCATTGGCCACGAACGGCCCTTCGCCCGAGCGCCGCAGCGCCTGCTCGACCACCGGATGCCGGCCGCCGCTGATCTCGAAGGCGAGGCTGGAATCCACCACCGGCCTGCACCAGGCCTCGCTCTCCGACAAAAGCGCGAGTGCCGCCGACACGTCGATCACGGCAAGCGCGTCGGCGCCGGCGCGGATCTTCTCCGCCTCGCCCACCGCTTCCGCCGTCAGCGCATCGAAGGCGGCAAGCTCGATGCTGAGCGCGCGATCGGCGGCGTTGGCGATCTTGGTCTCGAGTTCGGCGAGTTCGGTCGTGGTGAAACGCATGGCGTTGGCCATGGTCTGGCGATGGATGAAGCGCGCCTTGGCGCCGTCGCTGCCGGTCATCACCGCATGGTGATTGGCCGTCACTTCGATGTAGTAGCCGAGCACATTGTTGTGCCGGATCTTCAGCGAGCGGATGCCGGTCTCGTCTATCAGCGAACGCTCTAGTCCGGCGATCACCTTTCGCGATTCGTCGCGCAGCGCCCGCATCTCGTCGAGCTCCGGGTGGTAGCCGCCACGGACGAAGCCGCCATCGCGCTTCAGGAGCGGCAGTTCCTCGCCAAGCGCCTGCGTCAGATGCCCGGCAAGCGCTTGCGGCAGCGCCCGGATCGCGGCGAGCGCCGCCGCCAATTCCTGGGGCGGGGCGGTCGCGGCGAAGGTCTCGGCGATCGCGCCGGCCGCCTCGAAGCCGGCGCGCAAGGCGCCGAGGTCGCGCGGGCCGCCGCGGTTGAGCGCCAGCCTGGACAGCGCGCGTGGCATGTCGGCAACGCTCTTCAGGCTCGTCCGCACCGCCTGACAAAGCCGTGTCTGGGAACGGAAGAACGATACCGAATCGAGCCGTGCGCCGATCGCGGCAGGGTCGGTTAGCGGCGCCATCAGCCGGTCGGCGAGCAGCCTTGCGCCGCCGCCGGTCACCGTGCGGTCGATCGCCTTGAACAGCGAGCCTTCGCGGCTGCCGGAAAGCGTGCGCAGCAGCTCCAGATTGCCCCGCGTCGCCGGATCGATGAACAGCGTCGAACCCTGCTCCTCGCGCTCCGGCCGCGACAGCGGCGGGCGCTCGGCCTTCTGCGTTTTCTCGACATAGGCGATGGCGCCCGAGATCGCCGACAGTTCGGCGCGCGAAAACGTGCCAAAGCTGTCCGGCGTCGCCACGTCGAAGAAGCGGGCGATGCGCCCGGTGGCCGAAGCCGAATCGAACAGGCTCGGCGGTTGCGGGCTGGCGACGCGGCCGATCAGGTCGAACACCGGCTTCAACTCCGGATCATGGAACACCGGCTCGGCAACGATCAGCTCGCGCGGATCGACGCGGAATATGTCGGCCAAAAGCCGGTCGGCGGTGGTCTCGGTGACACGGAAGGCGCCGGTCGAGATGTCGATCCAGGCCAGTGCGAAACTTCCTTGGCCACCTGTCGCGCCACCGCGCTCCCCGCCTCTTGGCTCGGACCCACCCTTCACCCGCCCCAGCGCCATCAGGAAGCTCGATTCCGATGGCGCCAGCAATTTGTCCTCGGTGATGGTGCCCGGCGTCACCAGCCGCACCACGTCGCGGCGCACGACGGATTTCGAGCCGCGCTTCTTGGCCTCGGCCGGATCCTCGATCTGCTCGCAGACGGCGACGCGAAAACCCTGGCCGATCAGCTTCTGCAGATAGTCGTCGGCCGCATGCACCGGCACGCCGCACATCGGGATGTCGTGGCCTTGGTGCTTGCCGCGCTTGGTCAGCACGATGCCCAGCGCCCGGCTCGCCTTCTCGGCGTCGTCGAAGAACAGCTCGTAGAAATCGCCCATGCGGTAGAACAGCAGCGAATCCGGGTTCGCCGCCTTGATCTCGATGAACTGCTCCATCATCGGCGTGATGCCGGCCGTGCCGGGCTGCATCGGCGACATCGCCTCGGGGGCGTCGGGCTCGTTCGGGCTATGCATGTTCATGCGCGGCACGCTAGCAGATGTGACGGCGGGGTTTAATGGCGGGAACTCGAAAAGCAGGGGAAGACTGCCGCGCTGACCTGCATCGGGTGATCGCTTCGCGGGCATTGCAACGAGACGACAGCGGACCGTATCATCTGTGCTGGGAGGGCAGGGTCGATGGACAGCTTCGGCCAAAGGGAATTCGAGGAGATGATCGGTTCAGTCCGTTCGCCTTCCGGGCGACCGCGACGGGACATTGCCTCGCGCGCAGGCAGTCTTCTTGGCAAGGTTCGGCTTTCAGCAGCTAAGCGGATACCCTTCCTGCTTCCTGTCCATGGCCCTCTGCGGGATCTCGACGGCGGCATGGTCGTTTCGGTTTATGCGGTCAGTCACGATCCGTTGATACTCTACACGCCGATCGGTGGCGCGCGCCCGCTCTCCACCATTGCCGCCATCGGCCGACGTCTGGCAAAGCGGCGTGCGACCTTGCTGCTGTCCCCGAACTGGACATTGGAGCGGCCGGCGGTCGTCGCCAGGATGGGCAGGGATCTCATCTGGTATCGCGAGCGATTTCCGCTTCACGAGCTGCTTTTCTTCTGCAACACCGAGGAGGAGCGGCGACTTGTCACTATGGCCGGCGGCACCGCGATCGTCTCCAACCACAATCTCATGGTCTCTGAGGAGATGTTCCGCCCCCTCCCGGAGGTGCGCGTCGCATTCGATGCCGTTTACAACGGCCGAATCTCGCATACCAAGCGGCATTATCTCGCGCTCGACATTGAAAGGCTGGTCCACATCACCTTTTCGATTGGCGAGATACCGCCAGCCGGTGCACGTGCCTTTATCCGCCGCTTGCAGGCACAATCGCCGCTGCACCACATCGCCAACGCGATCGCCGACGGCATGACCACCAAGCTGCCCGCGCCTGAGGTCAATCGCGTATACAACCAGGCCGCCGTTGGCCTTTGCCTATCGGCCGAGGAGGGGGCGATGTATTCCTCGATGGAGTACCTGATGGCCGGGCTGCCGATCGTCAGCACTCCCAGCCTCGGCGGACGCGACGTCTACTTCGATCCGGATTTTTGCACGATCGTGGAGCCCGACCCCACCGCCGTTCGCCGCGCCGTCGAGCGGCTGCGCGACCGCGCCATACCGCGTGAGGAAATCCGCGGCAGGACGCTGGAAAAGGTTCGCGCTCACCGCGCCGAGTTGATGGACTACCTGTCGGCCTTGTTGCGGCGCAAGGGCAGCAGCGCTCCGCCATTCGAGACATGGCCGTTTTCAGGCACCGAAGGCCTGACACGCTGGGCGCCGGTGCGCGATCAGGCGCTGCACATCGCGGCGCTGCCGGTCGCCTGAACATTTTCGGTGACCGGCGAGACATCGCCCTGACGGGTGCAGGTTTACAGCGGCGGCATCTGGCCTTAATCCGGAACGACAAGAAGCACCCGTCTCAAGCGGTGCTGAACGGGTGAGGAAACCAAGACATATGGCCAGGAAAACCGAGAACAGCGGTCCGTCCGTCAGCGCACAGGAAGCACTCGAATTCCACGCCATGGGTCGGCCCGGCAAGCTGGAGATCGTCGCCACCAAGCCGATGGCGACGCAGCGCGATCTGAGCCTCGCCTATTCGCCTGGTGTAGCGGTTCCTGTTCTGGCCATCGCCGAGGACCCCAGCCGCGCCTTCGACTACACGACGCGCGGCAATATGGTAGCCGTCATCTCCAACGGCACCGCCATCCTTGGCCTCGGCAATCTCGGCGCGCTGGCCTCCAAGCCAGTGATGGAAGGCAAGGCGGTGCTGTTCAAGCGCTTCGCCGATGTCGATTCCATCGACCTCGAGGTCGACACCGAGGATGCCGACGAGTTCATCAACTGCGTACGCTTCCTCGGTCCGTCCTTCGGCGGCATAAACCTGGAGGACATCAAGGCGCCGGAGTGCTTCATCATCGAGCAGCGGCTGCGCGAATTGATGGACATCCCGGTCTTCCATGACGACCAGCATGGCACCGCCATCATCTCCTCCGCCGGCCTGATCAATGCGCTGGAGATCACCGGCCGCGACATGAAGACCACGAAAATGGTCTGCAACGGCGCCGGCGCGGCAGGCATCGCCTGTATCGAACTGATGAAGGCCATGGGCTTTGCGCCGGAAAACATCATCCTGTGCGACACCAAAGGCGTGGTCTTCCAGGGCCGCACCGAAGGCATGAACCAGTGGAAGTCGGCACATGCGGTCAAGACCGAGGCGCGTTCGCTGGCCGAGGCGCTCGACGGCGCCGATGTCTTCCTCGGCCTCTCGGCAAAAGGCACGCTGACCACCGCCATGGTGCGGTCGATGGCCAAGAACCCGATCATCTTCGCCATGGCCAATCCCGACCCGGAAATCACGCCGGAGGAAGTGGCTGAAATCCGCACCGATGCCATCATGGCGACCGGGCGTTCGGACTATCCGAACCAGGTCAACAACGTGCTTGGCTTCCCCTACATCTTCCGCGGCGCGCTGGACGTACGCGCCACCACCATCAATGACGACATGAAGATCGCGGCGGCCCGTGCGCTGGCGGCATTGGCGCGCCAGGACGTGCCCGACGACGTTGCCGCCGCCTACCAGGGCAACCGGCCGAAATTCGGACCCAATTATATCATCCCGGTGCCGTTCGACCCGCGCCTCATCTCGGCCATTCCGATCGCCGTCGCCAAGGCGGCGATGGACTCGGGGGTCGCCCGCAAACCGATCCTCGATCTCGACCGCTACGCGCAGGAGCTGTCCGCCCGTCGCGACCCGATCGCCTCGACCTTGCAGCGCATCTACGATCGCGTGCGCCGCCAGCCCAAGCGCATCGTCTTCGCCGAGGGCGAGGAGGAGCAGGTCATGCGCGCCGCCGTTTCCTATGTGAACCAGCGGCTCGGCACCGCCATTCTGCTCGGCCGCGACGACGTCATCAAGGAGAACGCCAGGCATGCCGGCATCGACCTCGACAAACAAGGCCTCGAGATCATCAACGCGCGGCTGTCGCGCCGCAACTCGATCTACACCGACTATCTCTACGAGCGCATGCAGCGCAAAGGCTTCCTGTTCCGCGACTGCCAGCGGCTGATCAACAACGACCGCAACCACTTTGCCGCCTGCATGGTGGCGCTGGGCGATGCCGACGGTGTCGTCACCGGCGTCACCCGCAACTATTCCACCGCGCTCGACGATATCAGGCGCATCATCGACGCCAAGCCTGGCCACCGCGTCATCGGCGTCTCGATCGTGCTTGCGCGGGGCCGAACAGTGCTGGTCGCCGACACCGCCGTGCACGACATGCCGAATGCCGAGCAGATCGCCGATATCGCCGAGGAGGCGGCGGGCTTCGCGCGGCGCATGGGCTATGAGCCGAGGCTTGCCATGCTCGCCTATTCCACCTTCGGCCATCCGCAGGGCGAGCGTTCCGAGCGCATCCAGGAGGCCGTGCGCATCCTCGACAAGCGCCGCGTCGATTTCGAATATGACGGCGAAATGGCCGCCGACGTCGCGCTCAACGCCCGCGCCATGGCCCAATACCCGTTCATGAGGCTGACCGGCCCGGCCAATGTGCTGATCATGCCGGCGTTCCACTCGGCCTCGATCTCGACCAAGATGCTGCAGGAACTCGGCGGCTCGACGGTGATCGGCCCGCTGCTGGTGGGACTGAACAAGCCGGTGCAGATCGTCTCGCTGAACGCCAAGGACTCAGACATCGTAAACATGGCGGCGATCGCGGCCTACACGGCGGGGGCTTGATCAGCGAGGTTCGAACCCGCGCGGCCTTCACCCCGGCGCGAATACGCGCGCGGCCTCGACGACCTCGTCGACCTGGTCCTGGCGGAGCAGGTCGATCGGCATGCGGCCGTCGAGCTCAGCCGCGGGGCGCGTCATCCATAGCCACGCCAGCCTTGGATTGCCGATCAGGGACAGCACGCCGCTTATGCCCGCCACCGGCCTGCCGTCGACGAACTGCGCCAGCGGGAAGACATGCTTGCGGCCGCCCTTGCGCAAGGCAACGACGTCGCCCCGCCTTTGCCAGCGGTGCAATGTCGACCGCGCAATGTGCAAATTGTCTTCCAGGTAGGTCGAGCCGGCGACCCGTCCCGCCCAATCCTCGATCAGCATCGATTCGAGATCGTCGGATTGGTTGCGTGGGCTCGGCAGGGCCCGCCCATCGACATCCGCGAGCGATGCCGCCGGCGAGCTTGTCGCGGTGCCGGCCTCGCCGCGCCGCGCGGCTTCCGCCGCCAGCGCGCGCACGAATTTCGAGGCGAGGCCGGGAAGGTCGGCATGGATGGTGTCGATGGCGCGCTGGTGCTTCGGCGACAGCAAGGTGACGGCGGAAGCTATGCTGCCGGCGATCTTGCCCACTGAGACCATGGTGGGCTTGTTGATGGCCTCGTCATACCGGGCGAGCGCGCGTTCGACGTGCTCCGCGACCATCGCCGCGAAGTCGTCCTGCGTGATACCGGTAGGGATTGGAAATCTGTTCATGCATCTGTCTTCTCGGCCGCACTCCTCCCCGACTGCGGCCGTTGTTCAAGGGCTATGGTGAAAGCGGAAATCGTACTGGCAACAGATGCAGCGACCCGACAAGATGCTGTCTTGCATTTCTACATCCCAACTGACTGAGGGCGCCCCGAAATGTCAGTCGCGGAGCGCCTCGATTTGCGTGTAGGTGCGATGTGTGACAACTGCGCGACGGGAGCGGGACGTCGACGCTGCCGATCTCCCCCCTCGTGGGGGAGATGCCCGGCAGGGCAGAGGGGGGCGCCGTAGAGCGCAGACCTGCTGTATCCTCGCGACTAGGCGAGAACGAGCCTGAGGGCGGAATTGCGATCAGCTGAGATGTTCGCGGGACAGCGCCCCCCTCTGGCCTGCCCGTCCTCCGCAGCAGCTGCGGAGGGTGGACCGGCCATCTCCCCCACGAGGGGGGAGATCGGCAGCTCGACGATCGCTACAGCAATCCCGCCTGTTCGGCTTCGCGGCGCAAGTTCTGCCGGGGCCTTGGTCCGATCTGCTGGATAACTAAGCCGGCCGCCAGTGAGCCAAGGTCGCCGCAGGTCTGGAGGTCGCGGCCTTGCGTGTAGCCGTGCAGGAAGCCGGCGGCGTAGAGATCGCCGGCGCCGGTCGTGTCGACCAGTTCCTTGATCGCGGTCGCCTTGATGACCACCGTCTCGTCGCCGCGCACGATGACCGAACCCTTTTCAGACCGCGTCACGGCGGCGATACGGCAATCTTTGCGGATCTGCGCCAGCGCCTCGTCGAAGGACGATGTCTGGTAGAGAGACTTGATCTCGTGGCTGTTGGCGAAGACGATGTCGACCGTGCCTGAACGCATCAGATCCAGGAACTCATCGCGATAACGGTCGACGCAGAACGAATCCGACAGCGTCATCGACACTTCGCGGCCCGCTGCGTGCGCCAGCTTGGCCGTCTGTCGGATCGCTTCCTTGGCCCTTGGCGGGTCCCACAGATAGCCCTCGAAATAGGTGACCTTGGCGCCGGAAGCCTTGTCGGCCTCCACGTCCTCCGGGCCGAGTTCGACGCAGGCGCCGAGATAGGTGTTCATCGAGCGCTCGCCGTCGGGGGTGACGAAGATCATCGAGCGTGCCGTCGGCGGCTCGCCCTTGAGCGGCCTGGTGTCGAAGGCGACGCCTTGCGCATGAATGTCGTGCGCGTAGATCTCGCCGAGCGCATCGTCGGAGACCTTGCCGAAGAAGGCGGCGCGGCCGCCGAAGCTGGCGACACCGGCCGCCGTGTTGCCGGCGCTGCCGCCAGACGCTTCGATCGCCGGGCCCATGCGGCTGTAGAGCAGTTCGGCGCGATGGGTATCGATGAGGTTCATCGCACCCTTGATGATACCGTTGGTCTCGAGGAATTCCTCGTCGCACTGGGCAATGATGTCGACAATGGCATTGCCGATGCAAAGCACGTCATAATCCGGCATCGAAGTCTCCGCCAAAACCCAGCCGGCTTCTTGCCACGCCGGCCGGGCGCGGGTCTAGCGATTCGCAACGGCTTTGCCTAGACGCGGCGCGCAACTTTGGCGAATCACGCCAGAACAGGTCGAAATCCTGATCGTCGCCAGGCACGGCGACAATTCGACCGTGGCCGAAGCATTTCGCCGCGGCGTCGCCTACAACACGGTTGTTCGATCCCGGCCCGAAGTGAGCCAGCCCATGCGCGCAAGAAACGATTTGACCACAGATTTGGCGCTGCTCGCCCTGCTGGCGGTGCTGTGGGGCGCCTCCTACACTTTCATCAAAATCGGAGTCGAGACGATCCCGCCGGTCACGTTTATTGCCGCTCGCACCTTGATCGCCGGCGGCATCCTGTTTGCAATCATCTGCTGGCGCGGGCTCGCCATGCCGGGCGATGCGGCAAGCTGGCGCCGTTTCGCCTTCCAGGCATGCCTCAACAGCGTCGTGCCGTTCACCTTGATCGCGGCGGCCGAGCGCTCGGTCGATGCCGGCCTCGCCACCATCCTGAACGCGACCTCGCCGATCTTCACCTTCCTGCTCACGGCGCTGATCACCCGCCACGAGCCGGTCACGACGCGCAAACTGCTTGGTGTCGGCGCCGGCATTGCCGGCATCTGCCTCATCATCGGCACCCAGGCGCTGGATGGTCTCGGCCACCAGCTCTGGGCGCAGCTTGCCATCGTCGCGGCAACGGTCTGCTATGCAGGCGCCGCGATCTTCGGTCGTGGCTTCAAGGGCCTCGACCCGATGCTGCCGGCCGCCGGGTCGATGCTCTGCGGCGCAATCATGCTCGTGCCGCTCAGCCTTGTGTTCGACCAGCCGTGGACGCAGATGCCATCGACCGCGTCGATCCTGGCCCTGCTCGCCCTGTCGGTCTTTTCGACCGCGCTGGCCTTCGTCATCTATTTCCGCCTCATCCAGACGCTGGGTTCGGTCGGCACGACGTCGCAGGCTTATCTGCGCGTGCCGATCGGCGTCGGCATCGGCGCCCTCTTCCTCGGCGAAAGCCTGGGTTCGACGGCATGGCTGGGAATGGGTTTTATCGTTGCTGGCGTCGCTGCCATGACCATCCCGGTTCGAATGCCGGCGCTCGCTCGATAGCCAAGGCAATCGCTTCAGACCAATGACAGTTTCCGACTTGGGGCGGAGACCGACAATTGTCGAAGTCAGCGGCAGGCAGGGCGGCGCCAGCGTTCGGAAATAGCAATCCGTGCTTGTGACGGGCAAGCGGGTCTCTTATTTGCGGGACGGTCTAATCGATCTGAGGTTGGAAGCATCGTGATCTCCAGCGCCGCCCGCGCCGCCGCCAGCCAGTTGTTCTCACCTGAGTTCCGTCCGGTGTTCACCAAGACGCTGGGCCTGACCTTGCTGGCGCTGGTGGCCTTGTGGTTCGGTTTGGCCAGCCTTGTCGAGTGGTTGGCCCTGCCGTGGCTCCACACGTTGTTGCCTGGCATGCCGTCCTGGGCAGGCTGGCTGGGCGGCATCATTGCCGCCATCGCGCTTGCCTTCGGCATGGCGCTTTTGATCGCGCCGGTGACCGCGATCGTCGCCGGCCTTTTCCTCGACGATGTCGCCGAAGTGGTCGAGCGTACCGATTATCCCGACGAGCCGATCGGGCGCGCCATGCCGGCTCTGCGGTCGCTGGTGCTGTCGATGAGATTCCTCGGCGTCGTCATTCTCGGCAACATCGTCGCATTGCTGCTTCTCCTGGTGCCGGGCATCAACATCGCCGCTTTCTTCATCGTCAACGGGTATCTGCTCGGGCGCGAGTTCTTCGAATTCGCCGCAATGCGCTTTCGCCCGGAGGAAGAAGCCAGGAGCCTGCGCAGGCATTATGCCGGCACGGTGTTTCTTGCCGGGCTGGTGATATCAGCCTTCCTTGCCGTGCCGCTGCTCAACCTGGTGACGCCGCTCTTCGCCGCGGCCATGATGGTTCACCTGCACAAGGCGATTTCGGCGCGGGAAGCGGCCAGATCCGGATATAGGCGCGCTTAACGCAACAGGAACCCGCGTCCGAGCTCGTCATCGGCTTCGACGATGAATTCCGCTCGCCCGGAATAGTAGGCGCGGCCGCCGACGCGGGCGATGATTGCCTCGTGCGGGCCGGCTTTGGCCGGCCTCGCCACGGCTCCGGAAAAACGCGAGCCGGCGATGCTCTCGAATGTGCGCGTCTGCCCGATGCCGATCTCGCCCTTGGCGTGCATGGCCGCCAGCCGGGCGGTGACGCCCGAGCCGGTCGGCGAACGGTCGACTTCGGCTTCGGCGAAGACGCAGATATTCTTCGTTACCCCGCCCGAAAACGCGTCGAGGCCGTCGGTCAGGATGGTGCCGTAGAGAAAGGCGAGATCGGCATGGTCGGGATGCCACAGCGGAAATTCCTTCTTCAGCTTTCCAGTCAGCGATGTTGCGGCATCGACGAAATCGCGCACCCGGTCGCGACCGAATTCGAGGCCGAATTGGTGGCAATCGGCCAGCGCGTAGAAGGCGCCGCCATAGGCGACGTCGAAGCCGATCGTGCCATGGCCTGGCAGTTCGATGTGCTGGTCGCCGGCGAACAGGAATGCCGGCACGCTTTCGAACGACACCGCGCCGGCCTTGCCGTCCCTGATCTCGACCGAGGCGATGACCAAACCGCACGGCGCCTCGATGTTGACCGTCGTCACCGGCTCCCGCTTCGCCACCAGCCCTTCATCGACGGCGTAGCGGCCGAGCGCGACGATGGCATGGCCGCACATGGTCGAATAGCCCTCATTGTGCATGAACAGCACGGCGAGATCGGCTCCGGGCAGGTCCGGTTCGACCAGCAAGGCGCCGTACATGTCGTAGTGGCCGCGCGGCTCGAACATCAGGATCTTTCTGAGATGATCGAGATGGTCGCGCACATAGGCGCGCTTTTCCAGGATGGTGCCTTTCGGGATATCGGGATAGCCGCCGGTGACGATCCTGAGCGGCTCGCCACCCGTATGCATGTCGACGACGGCAAGTGTCATGCAACAGGCCCCATCAAGCCGAAGGTTCGGCGAACAGCGCCTGCAATTTGCCGAACGGCATGGCGGCGCGGGTGAAGCCGAACGTACCGTCCTGCTGGATCTCGCGCGCTGCCGTCTCCAGCATGCCATAGGCGAAATTGGTCAGCCATGGCCCGAGCGAGATGCGTTTCACGCCGGCCATGGCGAGGTCGGCGACGGTGAAGCCAGGTCTCGCCATGACGTTCACCGGCTTGGTGACTGCCGCGCAGATCGTGCGGACCATTTCGACGTCGCCGATGCCTGGCGCATAGAGCACGTCCGCGCCGGCCTTCTCGAAGGCCTGCAACCGCTTGATGGTGTCGTCGAGGTCGGACTTGCCCCATAGGAAATTCTCGGCTCGCGCGGTGAAGACGAAATCCCGCTTCAACGCGCGGGCCGCCTCCACCGCCGCCGCGACGCGTTCGACCGCGTGCGAGAAATCGTAGATCGGGTTTTCCGGATCGCCGGTGTGGTCCTCGATAGAGCAGCCGGCAAGGCCGGCCGCTTCAGCCGCGAAGATAGTCTCGGCGGCTTGCTCGGCGCTGTCGCCCTTGCCCTTTTCGAGATCGGCCGAGACTGGCAGGCTGGTCGCTGCCGTCACCTCGCGGCAATGGTGGATCATCGCGTCGAATGTTACAGCCCCGTCCGGCAGGCCGCGCGAAAAGGCAAAGCCGGCGCTGGTCGTCGCCAGCGCCTTGAAGCCGAAGGAACCAAGCAGTTTCGTCGTGCCGATGTCCCAGGGGTTGGGCATGACGAAGCTCGATGCATGCAGGTCACGAAAGATCTTGCCCTTGTCCATGAGAATTCCCCCATCATGTGCGGTTGGCGAAGTGGATTCTAGCTTGCTGTCCTTGCCCGGGCAAACGAATGCCGTTGGCTCAGAAGCGTTTGGCGTTCTCTGCTGACAAACGCTCATGCGTGGCCGCGAGTTGCCGGTGCCAAGCTAGCACGGACAATCGAGGCCCTACGACCCATGGGCTGAAGATCAGATCAGTGGATGGGCACCAGTCCGGCGAGTTCACGCATGTCGTCGAACAGGATGCCGCCGGCCTGGATCAGGCCGTCACGGTCGGAATGGGGATCGCCATGATAGGAAAACACCCGCATGCCGGCGGCGATGCCTGCCTGCGTGCCGGCGACGCTGTCTTCGATGACGATGCAGTCGGCTGGCGCGAAGCCCATCGTCTTTGCCGCATGCAGGAACAGGTCGGGAAACGGCTTGCCACGGGCGACCATCGTCGAACTGAACATCGCATGCTCGAACAGCGGCAACAGCCCGGTCTGGCCAAGCGTGATGTGCATCTTCGACACCCTGGCCGAAGTGGCGACGCAATAGGCGATGCCGGCCGCGCGGACGGCCTCGATGAACTCACGGACGTAGGGAATGGCCTCGACCCCGTGCGCGAACAGGTCCGGCAGGCCGGCATTCCAGCGCTCGACGAAATCGGCCCCGAGCCTGACCTCCGTCTCCTCTTCGATCTCTTTCTGCACCGACGCCATGCTGCGGCCGGAAAAATTCTTGCGGCAATGTTCGAAGCTGGTCGCATAGCCTGCGGCCGTCAGCCATTCGGCGAGGCGCCGATTGGCAAGATTCTCGGTGTCGACCAGAATCCCATCGCAATCGAAGATGACGAGTTTCGGCAGGGGACCTTGCATCAGGCGGTGCCAGTCGATCCGAACCCGCCAACGCCCCGTGTCGTGCTCCCGGCCAGCGAACGCTCCTCGATCGCCATTTGCGTCACCGCTGCGAAAACGATCTGGGCGATGCGCATGCCGCGCGTCACGGCAAAGTCTTCGTCGCCGAGGTTGATCAACAGCACCTTCACCTCGCCGCGATAGTCGCTGTCGACGGTGCCGGGCGTGTTGAGGCAGGTCAGCCCGTGTTTGAAGGCGAGGCCCGAGCGCGGCCGCACCTGGCCTTCCATGCCTTCCGGAATTTCCAGGATCAGCCCTGTCGGCACCAGGGCGCGTTTGCCCGGCAGGATCAGCAACGGCCTGTCGTCAGGCACCGCGGCACGCAGGTCCATGCCGGCGGCGCCGGTGCTTTCATAGGCGGGGAGGGGAAGTCCTTCACCATGGGGCAACCTGACGATGCCGACAGTCGGACCGATGACGGAGGGAGTTTGAAGGGCTGCGCGCATAAAATCGATCCTATCGGCGCGAACGGCGATTCGGTCAACTCGACTACACCGCTATCAACGGCTTTCTTTCGGGCGTTACTATGGCTTAGTTTCTCGGTGCAGAAGTTTTGGTGGGTTGGTTGCGCTGACGGATCGGCGACTGGCGAGAAGACCCATCGCTTCATCATCCTCGGGTCTTGGTGGCGGAGCTTCGCTCCTGCGTCGGCCAATCTCGAATGCGCCGCCGTTAGCGCAGTTCCATCGGAACGACCGTCGTCTCCTTGATCTCCTCCATCACGAAGGAGGCGGAAACATCCGACAGCGCCACCTTGGCGATCAGCCGCTGATAAAGCCGGTCGTAGGCCTTCACGTCGGCGACGCGGGCACGCAGCACATAGTCGAGATCGCCGGACATGCGGTAGACCCCGATGATCTCCGGAAGACCGGTGACCGCCGCGCGGAACTTCTGCAACCAGTCGGGATCGTGATTGGACGTACGGACCAGAATGAATACCGAAAGGCCAAGCCCGAGCTTGTCTGCGTCGACCAGCGCCACCCGCCCGGTGATGACGCCATCCTCTTCAAGCCGCTTGACGCGGCGCCAGCATGCGTTGCGCGACAATGCCACCCGTTCCGACAACTGGTCGACCGACAACGTGCCGTCGCGCTGCAACTCGGTGAGCAATTTTCGGTCGATTTCGTCGATTTCCAACGTCATGTGGGATGTTTGTCCCGCGGACTGGCCAAACGCAAGGACATTTTGAGACCAATGAACCGACGAAGCATGTCAGGATACTCATATCAGGAACTTCAAAGCGCTGAAGGGGAACCAGCATGTCGGTCGCAAGGATTTTTACCTCTCATCCGGCCAAGGTCGGCGAAACCTATTTCGGCCATATGGCCTTTGCCGCTTGGTTCTCATCGCGGTTGCTGATGGCGGCTTGTGCAGCGCTCGTTCACGCTTTCTTGCCATTTCTGTTTGAGACTACCGCCAGCCGAATCGTTCGCGAACTTTACGAGCGGACTCACAACAGAGGCACACACGCGATCAAGGAGCCTGCGGCTCTTATGGATCGCGCCTAGAGGACGACAGAAGCGATGTGCCGATGGGCGGCCTATCTCGGTGAAGCGGTCTTTCTCGAAGACATCCTCACCGCGCCCTGTCACTCGCTGATCGCCCAGAGCCATTGCGCCCAGGAGGCGAAGTCGCCGACCAATGGCGACGGCTTTGGCCTCGCCTGGTATGGCGACCGGCCGGAGCCCGGCCTCTACCGCGACATCCTGCCGGCCTGGTCCGATCCCAATCTGAAAAGCCTGTGCCGGCAGATCAAATCCGGCCTGTTCCTCGCCCATGTGCGTGCGTCGACCGGCGGCGCTACCAGCCGCATGAACTGCCATCCCTTCGTGTCCAGCAACTGGTCTTTCATGCATAACGGCCAGATCGGCGGTTTCGAGAAGATCCGCCGCGCGCTGGAGAATTCGCTGTCCGATGCCATCTTCGACCAGCGCGAAGGCACCACCGATTCCGAATTGTTTTTTCTCCTGATGATCGACGAAGGCCTGCCGGATGACCCGCAAGGTGCTGTCTCCCGCGCCACCAGCCGGGTAATCGAGGCGTCGCGCCGCGCCGGTCTCGATCCGGCGCTGAAGCTCACCGCCGCCTTCTCGGACGGACAGGCGCTGCATGCGGTGCGCTATGCCACCGACGCCCACGCGCCGACGCTCTACACCTCAGTCCTGCGCAAGGGCGGCGGCCGCTGCATCGTGTCCGAACCCTTCGATCGCGAGGGCGGCGACTGGCAGGCGATCCCGCCGTCGAGCTTCGTCACGATGGCCCGTGATGGCATTGCCATTCGTCCGTTTGTTCCGGCCGCGGCGAAGCTGGCACTGGCCGTCTAGTCGCAAATGAGGCCAACGTCGCGGGACAGCGTCCTCGGCAGGCTACCACCATTCAGGGGCTTTGCGGCGCGCTGGAATGCCTCAGCCAATGGCGATCGAAGACATCGAGGATGGCGCGGAACTCGGCCGGCGGGACCTGGTGGATGCCGCCATCGCTGCCCCCAACCAGGAACCGCATGAGCTGTCGGTCGATCTGCTCCGGCTGCTCGATGGTTATGCCGAGCGTTGCCAGATCCTCCGATATCGACTGGTCGGGCAGCAGGTATCCGCCCCACAAGGTGGCGCCTGGCGCCGGATCGCGCAGGCGTACGACGAGGATTCTTGTCAGTGACGGCAGCGCCTCCGGGCCGATAATGGCGGTTCCGCACATATAGCCGCCAAGCACGCTTCCCGGCTGCGACTGCGGCAACAGGCTGATGAAGAACTGGGCATCGCCGCCGGCTTCCTTCAGATGCACGTAAAGAGCGCGTTTGGCCGGCGTGACCGGGCCGCCAAGCACCAACTGGCCCGTCGGCAAGGCTTCGCGATAAGTGGCGGTCAGACCATGCAGGCCAGGTCCTGCCTCGATCGACAGGATGCCCTTGATGAACTGGCCGCGATAGTAGGGCGACCAGGCGCGTGAATAGCATGCGTAGGTTCCGGTCAGCGCGAAGGCGAGGCTACGCTCCTCATGGCTGGACGAGGTCTCGAATTGAGTGACGGCGCGGCGTTCGAGCACTGCGCTGTCGATGCCGTGGCGGGCCGCTATGGCGGCGGTGAAGTGCGGCAGGTCGCAGTCGGCGATCCATGCGCCTGGCTGCTCCAGGCGAAGCAGCTTCGCCCAATCGTCATAGACACTGTGCTCGCGTGGCTGGGCGCGGCCCTGCAGCCATTTGTCGGCGCGGCCGAGGTCGAACGCGGTCTTCGGATTGACGGCCCGGAAAGCCGCCGCCAGTTCCTTGCGGGTGACGGTCCCCAGCAACGCCGAAGTCAGCCGCAATTTCTGCGCAATGTGCTGTGCCATACGGCGGCTCCTTGCTGCTCGCTGTCTGCCACAACACGCGGCGACCTATTCTCCCATTTTTACTTTACCATTGGCTAATATTCCAGGAATTCCAGAGAATTCCACGGTATTCCACACGGGCTGCCTTTTCGGTTCGCGGGCCGGCGCTAAGCTCGCGGAGGGCAAGGGGCATATCGTCGGCAAAAAACGTGCTGAACGTGGGCTGAGCACGTCCCTTCCTTCGCAGAGCGTGACACGCTCCAATTCGAGCAACGGCGAAACCAGGCTCAAGGACCCTGGTAGCAACCGAACCGTAATGCCACCTCAACCTGAAGGAACGACCAGATGACCTCAAACGCCTCTTCCAGACTGACGTTCATTGTATTCACCGCGGGTTGTATCGCTTTGGCGCTGCTCTTCCGATACGCCCCGGCGGGTGAATTTCCTTCGAAATATGTCAGGGCCGCACCCGTGGCACTCGCCGCAAAGCCGACGCGCATCGACGTCGACAATGAGGCGCACGCCATACGCTTCTACGTCGATGGCAAGCAGGTCGCCTTGCTCGATCAGTCCGGTTTCAGGCAGTGAGCCACGAAGCAGCGCATGGCCGCGGGGCTGTTTGAGACGACTTGCGTGAGACGAGAACTTGGGCGTGATGCATCGGGGATCCAGAAAATGCGGAGCGCTTTGGAGCCAGAGAGGAAAACCGTCATGAAACTCGTTTTGTCCGCATTGCTGGTGCTGTTTGCCTTGTCGCAGGCAGCGGAGGCGAAGAAGAAAGTTCTGCTGACGCCGGACGATGCCGCCAAGGCGCAGGCAACCCGGCCGCCGCTCGACAACGCATCGACAGGCGGGATTAGGCCGGCTGCGGATGCAAAGGCGCCAGCCACCGACGGGACGCAGTACCCGCCGGCGCTGTATTTCAATTTCCTGTAGGCTGTTGCTCGCCGGCGCCGGATCGATGACCCGCGCGGCCATTGACCGGCGGCTTTCGCCGTCCACGAGGCTATTGAGCGAAGCGCGACAAGCCATAGGGCGCTAAAAGCGGATCGCGCTCGCCGTCGAGGATTTCCCGGGCCGCGAACAGGCCGACGGCCGGCGCCAGCGTGATGCCGGAATGCATCACGGCGACGTAGAGACTGTCCATGCCATCGGCGCGGCCGATGATCGGAAAACCGTCGATTGGCGTCGGCCGATAGCCGACCGTGTGAAAATCCAGTTCCAGCCCCTCGCTGCCGCGCAGCATGGCTCTCATGGCCGCGAACAGTTCGCGGACAGTGACTTGCGGATCCATGCCCGGGTCGGCGCCCCCGAAATCCGAGCCGGCGATGATGCGGCCCTCCGCCGTCTGGCGCATGTGCAGCCGCTCGGCCAGCACCAGCCCGTTGAGCAGCTTTTGGTAAGGTCGCGAGTGGACGATCAAGCCGGGCGGCGTTTCGATCGGTAGGTTGACGCCGACTGTCGCGGCGACATGCTGCGAGCCGGCACCGGCCGCGATCACCACTTCATCGGCGGCAACAACACCGTGCGATATGTCCACGCCGCTAATCTTGCCGCCGGTCCCGGCCAGAGCCGTGACCGTGCTGGAGATGATGCGTGCGCCATGTCGTTCCGCATCGGCCAGCAGCGCACGAGTGGCGGCCACCGGCTCGGCGACGCCTTCGGCGGCCACATGCAGCGCAAAATCTGGGAGTTCGGCGAGATTGGGTTCGATGCGCGCCGCGTCGTCACGGCCGACGCGGCGGATGCCGTAGCCCCAGGACAAATGCTCTGTGGCATAGGATTCGAGCTTGTCCGCCGGTAGGTCCCAGCACAGGCCACCGCACCAGGAGAGCGGAATGCTGGGCAGTTGTCGCGCCAGCCGTGTCCATTCGCCCATCGCGCGGGTACGCAGCCGGAAATACGGCTCCGGATTGCCCCAGCTTGCATTGATCCAGGCAAAGGAGTTCGGCGTCGCCACCCCGCCGGCGGCACTGTCGGCAATGACCGTCACCCGTGCGCCCGCCCTGGTCAGATGCCACGCAATCGAGGCGCCGATAATGCCGGCACCGATGACGATCACTTCTTTCGCGGTGTTCATGTCGACCCTCGATTGAACTGGGCCTTTTGATGCCATCGCGGCAGGCCCATCTCAAGTCCCAGCAGGTCAATCCGGGCAAATCTGTTCGACAGGCCGGAAAAGCGCTGCTAGAAGCCGGCGCCACAGACAGGATTCCAAAAATTGGCTGAAGACATCGAACAGGCGGTATCACGCCGCCGTACCTTCGCGATCATCGCGCACCCGGACGCCGGCAAGACGACGCTCACCGAAAAGCTGCTGCTGTTCGGCGGCGCCATCCAGCTTGCCGGCGAGGTCAAGGCCAAGAAGGACCGCATCCAGACCCGATCCGATTGGATGAAGATCGAGCGCGAGCGCGGCATTTCGGTCGTCACCTCGGTGATGACCTTCGAATATGAGGACAATGTCTTCAACCTGCTCGACACGCCCGGCCACGAGGACTTCGCCGACGACACCTACCGCACGCTGTCGGCGGTCGACTCCGCCGTCATGGTCATCGACGCCGCCAAGGGCATCGAGCCGCGCACGCTGAAGCTGTTCGAGGTCTGCCGGTTGCGCGACATCCCGATCATCACCTTCATCAACAAGATGGATCGCGAAAGCCGCGATCCGTTCGAGATACTCGACGAGATCGAGCAGAAGCTGGCGCTCGATACCGCGCCCATCACTTGGCCGATCGGCCGTGGCAGGACGTTTTCCGGCACTTACCACCTGGCGCTGAACGCCGTGCGCAAGGGCGACGACGAGAAGGAGCGCGCGCCGGTCAACGGTCCCGATTCGAACCGCGTCGCCGGCCTGCTGCCGGAAAATGAACGCGAGGCCTTCATCGAGGAACTTGAACTGGCGCGCGAAGCCTGCCGTCCGCTCGACATCGACGCTTTCCGCGAGGGCCATCTGACGCCGGTCTATTTCGGCTCGGCGCTGCGCAATTATGGCGTGCGCGACTTGATCGAGGCGCTCGGCGCCTTTGGTCCGCCGCCGCGCGCGCAGGAGGCCGACACCCGCAAGGTCGAGGCGACCGAGGAGAAGATGACCTCCTTCGTCTTCAAGATCCAGGCCAATATGGATCCCAACCATCGCGACCGCATCGCCTTCGTGCGTGTCTGCTCGGGCAAGCTCGAGCGCGGCATGAAGGCCAAGCTGGTGCGCACCGGCAAGCCGATGAGCCTGTCGGCGCCGCAGTTCTTCTTTGCCCGCACCCGCGTCACCGCCGACGAAGCCTTTGCCGGCGACGTCGTCGGCATACCCAACCATGGCACGCTGCGCATCGGCGACACGCTGACCGAGGGCGAGGAAATCCTGTTTCGAGGCGTGCCGAATTTCGCCCCGGAAATCCTGCGCCGTGTCCGCCTGGGCGACGCCATGAAGGCCAAGAAGCTCAAGGAAGCGCTGCACCAGATGGCCGAGGAGGGCGTCGTGCAGCTGTTCTCGCCCGAGGACGGCTCGCCCGCCATCGTCGGCGTCGTCGGTGCGCTGCAGCTCGACGTCCTGAAGGAGCGGCTGAACTTCGAATACACGCTGCCCGTCGAATTCGAGATGTCGCGCTTTTCCGTCTGTCGCTGGATATCGGCCGACGACAAGGCGGAGGTCCTCCGCTTCATAGAGGCGCATCGCGGCGACATCGCCCGCGACCTGGACAACGATCCGGTATTCCTCGCCCAGCACGCCTTCTCGCTCAATTACGAAGCCGAACGCTGGAAAGCGATCCGCTTCGCCACGATCAAGGATTACCAGGTCCGCGACAAGGCGGCGTAAGGCCCCGCTTTTTCCTTCTCCCCGTTCACGGGGAGAAGGTGCCCGAAGGGCGGATGAGGGGCAGCGCCGACCTCGAAAACCAACGGGCAATTTGCCCTGCCCTTCGCAGGCCCAAGGCATTTCGAAACGCGAAAGGCCAAGCTACGCGGGCCGCTTCTTACCCCTTCGCCGCCTCTTCGATCTTCGCGATGTCGATCTTGCCCATCTGCATCATGGCGCTCATCACCCGGCCGGCCTTTTCCCGGTCCGGATCCAGCAGCAGCCGTGGCAGCTGTTCCGGCACGACCTGCCAGGAGACGCCGAATTTGTCCTTCAGCCAACTGCACACGCCGGGCTCGCCGCCATCCTCGGTGAGCTTGGTCCAGAAGTAATCGACCTCTTCCTGTGTCTTGCAGTCGATCGACTGCGACATCGCCTCGTTGAACTTGAAGTTCGGGCCGCCATTGAGCGCCTGGAATGGCACGCCGTCGAGCTCGAACGTGGTCAGCAGCACTTTGCCTTCGTCGGCATGGCCCTTGGGCCAGCGCAACACGCTCAGCACCTTCGAATTCTTGAAGATGGAGACGTAGTGGTTCATCGCCTCTTCGGCCTGTCCATCGAACCACAGGCAGGTGGTGATCCTTTGCATGTCGTGCTCCTCGGGCTGGTTTTGTGTAATTCAATCATGAAACGGACGACCGGGCGACTGGTGCCGTGATCCATCCGTTGTCCCAAGGACGCAGGGGCCGAACCCAATCCGACAGTGGCCCTCGAATTTCTTCTTGAAAATCTGGCGCATCGCAAAATTGTGGCCAGACCAGGCTAGCGCGTCTATAAGGCCTGCGATCCGAATTCAGTGCCGCCACGCTCCGCATCGAGCGCCGCCAGCCAGCCAAGGAAAAATCGATGCCCGCCTATCGTTCCCGCACGACCACCCATGGCCGCAACATGGCCGGCGCCCGCGGCCTCTGGCGCGCCACCGGCATGAAGGACAGCGACTTCGGCAAGCCGATCATCGCGGTGGTCAACTCCTTCACCCAGTTCGTGCCGGGCCATGTCCACCTGAAGGACCTCGGTCAGCTGGTCGCGCGTGAGATCGAGAAGGCCGGCGGCGTCGCCAAGGAATTCAACACCATCGCCGTCGATGACGGCATCGCCATGGGCCATGACGGCATGCTCTATTCGCTGCCGTCGCGCGAACTGATCGCCGACTCGGTCGAATACATGGTCAACGCGCATTGCGCCGACGCCATGGTCTGCATTTCCAATTGCGACAAGATCACGCCCGGCATGCTGATGGCGTCGCTGCGCCTCAACATCCCAACGGTCTTCGTTTCCGGCGGTCCGATGGAAGCCGGCAAGGTGGTGCTGGCCGGCAAGGCGCAGGCGCTCGACCTCGTCGACGCCATGGTCGCGGCCGCCGACGACAAGATCTCCGACGAGGACGTCAAGGTCATCGAACGCTCGGCCTGTCCGACCTGTGGCTCCTGCTCGGGCATGTTCACCGCCAATTCGATGAACTGCCTGACCGAGGCACTCGGCCTGTCGTTGCCGGGCAACGGCTCGACGCTGGCAACGCATGCCGACCGCAAGCGGTTGTTCGTCGAAGCCGGCCATCTCGTCGTCGATCTGGCCCAGCGCTATTACGAACAGGATGACGAGAGCACATTGCCGCGCAGCATCGCCTCGAAGGCCGCCTTCGAGAACGCCATGACGCTCGACATCGCCATGGGCGGCTCGACCAACACGGTGCTGCACATCCTGGCCGCCGCCCATGAGGGCGAGGTCGACTTCACCATGGAGGATATCGACCGGCTGTCGCGGCGGGTGCCCGTGCTGTGCAAGGTGGCGCCGGCCAAGTCCGATGTGCATATGGAGGACGTCCACCGCGCCGGCGGCATCATGGCGATCCTGGGCCAGCTCGACGAAGCCGGACTGATCAACCGCGATCTGCCGACGGTACATACCGCGAGCCTCGGCGAGGCGCTCGACCATTGGGATATTTCCCGCACCACCAGCCAGAACGTCCGCGATTTCTTCCTCGCGGCTCCGGGCGGCGTGCCGACGCAGGTCGCCTTCAGCCAGGATCGCCGCTGGGATGAACTCGACACGAACCGCGAAACGGGCGTCATCCGCTCGGCGCGGACGCCGTTTTCGAAAGACGGCGGCCTCGCCGTGCTGAAAGGCAATCTCGCGCTCGACGGCTGCATCGTGAAGACCGCCGGCGTCGACGAGTCCATCCTGAAGTTCACCGGCCCTGCGCGCGTGTTCGAAAGCCAGGACGCCAGCGTCAAGGCTATCCTGTCCAACGAGATCAAGGCCGGCGACGTCGTCGTCATCCGCTATGAAGGGCCGCGCGGCGGCCCCGGCATGCAGGAGATGCTCTACCCGACCAGCTATCTGAAATCGAAGGGCCTCGGCAAGGCCTGCGCGCTGATCACCGACGGCCGCTTCTCGGGTGGCACGTCGGGCCTGTCCATCGGCCATGCATCGCCGGAAGCAGCCGAAGGCGGCACGATCGGGCTGGTCAGGGAAGGCGACACGATCGAGATCGACATTCCCAACCGCACCATCCGCCTCGCTGTCAGCGACGAGGAACTCGCCACCCGCCGTGCGGCGATGGAGGCCAAGGGGGCCGACGCCTGGAAGCCCGAGGAAAAGCGCAAGCGCAAGGTGACGACCGCTCTGCGCGCTTACGCGGCCTTCGCCACCAGCGCCGACAAGGGCGCGGTGAGGCACGTGCCGGAGTGAGTTAGAGCAATTCCAGGAAAAGTGTGAAACGGTTTTCCGTCCGGAATTGCGTTGAAACAAAGAGTTAGAGCGGTTCACCGTTCCGTGAAACGATGAACCGCTCTAGGCTGCGACCCCTACCTCCCGCTTGCGGGGAGGTCGGATCGAAGGTCCGGGTGGGGGTGCGGCGCCGACCCACACCCCGCTGCTGCGCAGCGACCCTCCCCACAAGGGGGAGGGTAAGGCTCACGGCATCAGCTGATACTCATAAAGTTTCTGGTAAAGCCCGCCCTGCTTGAGCAGCGTCTTGTGCGGGCCGCTCTCCACTACTTTGCCGGCTTCCAGCACGACGATCGTGTCGGCTTGATGCACGGTCGACAGGCGGTGCGCGATGACGATCGTGGTGCGCCCCTCCGTCAGTTGCTGCAGCGCATCGCGGAACAGCGCCTCCGACTCGGCGTCGAGCGCGCTGGTCGCTTCGTCCAGCAGCAGGATTTCGGCATTGCGCAGCATGGCGCGCGCGATCGAGATGCGCTGACGCTGGCCGCCCGACAGCAGGCCGCCATTCTCGCCGACATCACTCTCATAGCCCTTGGCCGTGGCGCTGATGAAGTCGTGCGCGTTGGCCGCCTTTGCGGCGGCAATCACCTCTTCGTCGGTCGCTTCCTGCCGCCCGAGCCGGATGTTGTGCATGATCGTGCCGGCAAACAGGAACGTGTCCTGGCTGACATAGGCGATCTTTTCACGCAGCGAAGCGAGCGTCGCGTGGGAGATGTCCTGGCCGTCGAACAGCACCTTGCCGCTCTGCGGATCGTACATGCGCATGATCAGGTTAAGAATAGTCGACTTGCCGCTGCCGGAGGGCCCTACCAATGCCGTCATTTTGCCGGGCGTGAAGGTCAGGTCGAACCGGTCCAGCACCGGCGGGCCGTTCTGGTAAGCGAAGCCGACCGCGTCGAACCGGATTTCGCCCGGTCCGGCCAGAAGCGGCGTTGCGTCCGGCTTCTCGGCCAGCGTCAGCGGTTCGTCGGCCAGTTGGAACATCATGCGCACGCCGACAATGCCGGTCTCCAGCGAGATCCGCACCCGGGCTAGACGCTTTGCCGGTTCATAGGCAAGCAGCAGCGCGGCGATGAAGGCCATGATACTGCCTGGCGTCTGGCCGCCCTGCAGGACCAGAAGGCCGCTGACCAGGACGGCGCCGGCGATCGCCAGTCCGGCGAGCGTTTCCATCACCGGGCTGGTGACCGCCTCCAGCGTGGCGATATTGTTGGCCCGGTCCTCGACGTCCGACACCGCTTTGTACATGCGCTTGCGCATCGCGCCTTCGAGGTTGAAAGATTTGATCACGCGCACGCCGATTGCCGTTTCCTGCATCACCTGCACGATCTGTCCAAGTGAGCGGAACTCCATGGCGGCGAACTTGCGGACACGCTTCAGGATGCGGTTGACGCCGTAGATGGCAAGGGGGCCGACGACGAAGCAGATCAGCGACAGCGCCGGCTGCTGCACGATCATGACCAGCACCAGGGCGACCAGGGTCACCAGATCCCGCACATAGGAGGTGACGATGAGGTCGAGCACGCTACGCGCCGCCTGCGCGTTGTTGGTCATGCGGGTGATCAGGTCGGATGACGAGGTCGAATGGTAGAACTCGATGCCTTGCGCCAGGATGCGGTCATAGATCTTGCGCTGCCGTTCGGCGATGATGGCGTTGCCGACGCGGCTCATGAAGTAGGTCTGGACGAAATTGGCGATGCCCTTGACGATGAAGATCGCCGCGACCGCCACGGCGATCACATTGACGCGGTCGATCCTTTTGTGGATCACGAATTCATTGGTTATTTCGCGCAGGATCCAGGCACTGGCAGCCGTCATGCCGGCCACCACCAGCATTGACAGGATGGCGGCGCCGTAGCCGGCCCTGTGCTGCCGGAACGATTCCCTGAGCAGCCTTGCGACGAGGCGCTGGTTTTCCGTCGAGCGGAAGAAACGAAACAACGGCTGATCCTTGATGCCGGGATGACGAAGGCGGCTTATAGAGGGAGTTGCGGCGAGATGGAACCACCGGCGTCGCCGGGAAACAAACCGCTGCGGCAAGCTGTCTTTTAAGACACGATGAAACAGGTGATTCTTCAAGCGGGATGACGACAGATGGATTTCGATCTTATCGTTCGCGGCGGCACGCTGCCTGATGGCAGGGTTGCCGATATCGGCATCAGCGGCGAGACCATCACGGCGATCGAGCCCGCACTGAAGAACTCGGCGGGGAGCGAAGTCGACGCCCGCGGCAATCTGGTCTCGCCACCCTTCGTCGATCCGCATTTCCATATGGACGCAACGCTGTCCTACGGCATTCCGCGCATCAACGCATCGGGTACGCTGCTGGAAGGCATTTCGCTGTGGGGCGAACTGAAGCCGCTTTTGACGCATGAGGCGGTGCGCGACCGCGCACTCGCCTATTGCGACTGGGCGGTGTCGATGGGACTGCTCGCCATCCGCACCCATGTCGATGTCTGCGACGACCGGCTGCTCGCGGTCGAGGCCCTGCTCGACGTGAAGAGAACCGTCGCGCCTTACATCGACCTCCAATTGGTGGCGTTCCCGCAGGACGGATTCTACCGCTCGCCGACGGCACGCGAAAACACCATCCGTGCGCTGGACATGGGGGTCGACGTCGTCGGCGGCATTCCGCATTTCGAGCGCACCATGGCCGACGGCACGCGCTCGGTGACGGAACTGTGCGAGATCGCGGCCAGGCGCGGGCTGATGGTCGACCTGCATTGCGACGAGACCGACGATCCGCTGTCGCGCCACATCGAGCAACTGGCCTTCGAGACGCAGCGGCTCGGCCTGCAGGGCAGAGTGGCCGGCTCGCACCTCACCTCGATGCATTCGATGGACAATTATTACGTCTCGAAGCTCCTGCCGTTGATTGCCGAGGCGGGTGTTTCGGCGATCCCCAATCCGCTGATCAACATCATGCTGCAGGGCCGCCACGACAGCTTCCCGAAGCGCCGTGGCCTGACACGGGTCAAAGAGATGCTGGCGCTCGGCATCCGCGTCGGCTGGGGCCAGGATTGCGTGCTCGACCCCTGGTATTCGCTGGGCACCGCCGACATGCTCGACGTCGCTTTCATGGGCCTGCATGTGGCCCAGATGTCGAGCCCGGCCGACATGGCGCGCTGCTTCGACATGGTCACCAACGTCAACGCGTCGATCATGGGGCTCGATCATCTCGGTCTGGCGGTCGGCAAGCGCGCCAGCCTTGTCGTTCTCGATGCAGGCAATCCGATCGAGGCCTTGCGCTTGCGCGCCGAACGGATTTGCGTCATCGCCAGGGGCAAGGTGGTGGCGGAAAGGACCAAGCAGGATACCAGGCTTTCCGTCCCGGGCAGGCCTGCACTGGTGAACCGCAGGCATATATCCACCTAGACCCAGCCGATTCCCGGCGCTGGTCTTACCGATTTCCTGATTTCTCCTCGTCAAAGCAGCAGCTTCCGTCTACGACGCGAGCTTACGCCAGGGAGGGGTCGGGATTGGCATGACGCAGCCCGAGACACGGAATTCGACTATCGGGAACGTGCTCCTGGCCGGCATTCTGCTGATGCTGGCCGGCGACTTCCTGTTTGCGCTGAACGACGCGATGGGCAAGTGGCTGGTCGCCAGCTTCTCCGTCGGCCAGGTGGTACTGATCCGTTCCATCGGTGCTTTCTTCGTGCTTGGCCCGATGATCGCCCATCAGGGCACGGCCAAGCTATTTCGCATGGAACGGCTTGAGTTGCAGATCTTGCGTGTCGTCATGACCACGCTCGACACCGCGCTGTTCTATGCCGCCGTCGTCTACCTGCCGCTCGCCGATGTCATGAGCTTCTATATGGCCGGGCCGATCTATGTCGCGGCACTCTCGCATCTCTTGCTCGGCGAAAAGGTCGGCTGGCGCCGCTGGGTGGCGATCCTGCTCGGTTTCTGCGGCGTGTTGATCATGCTGAAGCCGTCCTCGGCGGCGTTTTCCTTGTCGTCGAGCTTCGCGCTCGCCGGCAGCATTGCTTTCGCCTTTGCCATCATCCTCAACCGGCGACTGCGCGGCACCAGCGACACCAACCTGGTGACGTGGCAGACCATCGGCACGCTGGTGGTCGGCGGCGTGCTGGCCATCGGCGCCTGGCAGACGCCGACGGCGCTCGATTTCGGCGCCATGCTGCTGCTCGGCATCGTCTCCTGCGGCGCGCATCTGATGATCACAAGGGCGCTCAAATTGGCGCCGGCTTCGACGCTGGCGCCGCTGCATTACACGCTGCTCTTGTGGGCGGTGGTGTTCGGACTGGCGTTCTTCGGCGACGTTCCGGGTCCACGCATCCTCGTCGGCTCGGGCATCGTCGTGCTGGCCGGCATGTTCATCTTCCACCGCCAGAAAGTGGTCGAGACCGCCGTGCCGCCGGAGAACGTGCCGAAGGGCGTCAACTAGGGTTTCCGCGTTCTAACCCGGGCGTATCGCCGCCAGGTGCCGCGAAAACTCCGGCGTCTCCATCAGCGCCTTGCAGCGCGCGAACCGGCCGTCGGCATAGGCGCGGAAATCGTCGACGGGGTTGTTGTTGGCGAACTGGATCAGTCCCCACAGCGTCCATAAGAGGTCGCACATCGCCTTGTAGATGGCGATGCGGCCGCGCTCGGCCGGCCCCGCTTCGCCGCCGAAATAGGCGCGCATCATCTCTTCGTCCTGCGCGGCGTCGAACTTGCCTTCCACGCTGAGATCGCCGAGGTCCCAGAGCGGATCGTTCATGCCAGAATACTCCCAGTCGACGATCCACATCCGCTCGCCCGTATCGAGAAAGTTCTCGCACAGCGGATCGCAATGGCAGGCGACCAGAGGCAGTGGATGGGCTGCCAGAGCCGACCGCACGCTTCCGGCCTCGCGCACCACGTCATGATAGCCGGCGGGGAGGGCGACCTCCTTGGTCGACAGCACTTTTAGATAGTCGTCGATCATGGCAAACAGTTCGAAGCGGAAGGGAAACACCGCGCCGGAAGCGTGCAGTTTGCGGAAGGCCTCGCCGGCGCGTGCCGGGCTGCCCGGCCGAACCTTGAATTTCTCCGGCGACATCGTCTCGGCGCCGGCGATGAAACGCGTCACCATCACCCCGGTGCCGGCGTCGACATGCAGCACCTCCGGGCTGACTCCCGCCTTTGCCGCTTCGCGCGCCGCCACCGCCTCGTTGGCGCGGTTGATATATTCCTCGGTGCCTTTGCCCGGAATGCGCAGGCAAAAATCGCCGGCCCTGAAGACGAGATTGGTGAGGCCACCCAGCCGATCCAGCGGCCCTGTGTAGGCGGCCAGCATGGGAATGCCGGCAAGTGCTGCACGCGGCTCGTCTGTCATAATGCCTCACCCCAAACGCCGTTATTTCTCGCGGCAACGGTTCCACAATTTTCGCTGGTTGGCTATGATCGCTGCGAGATGAATGGATTGGTGGACGGACTGGAAGTGGCGGACAGCAGACATCATAGGGCGCTTGGCGAGGTCTACGCGGCCAAGCGACCGGAGGAGGTGGCCGCGCTCTATGACCGCTGGTCGCAGACCTATGACACCGATATGTCGACCGCCGGTTACCGCCATCCGACGATCTGTCTGGCGCTGCTTGCCCGGCATCTGCCGCGTGGTTCCGCACCGCTGCTCGATGCCGGCGCCGGCACCGGGCTCATCGGCGAATGGTTGAACATTGCCGGTTATCCCCAGGTCGAGGCGCTCGACATCTCACAAGGCATGCTGGACCAGGCCGCGCGCAAGGGCGTCTATTCGGCGCTGCATTGCCTGGCGCTCGGCGGTGAGTTGCCGTTCGCGGACGATTCCTACGCCGGAATCATCTCGGCCGGCGTCTTCACCTCGGGTCATGTCGGCGCCGACGGGTTGGACGAATTGATCCGGATCTGCCGGCCCGGCGGGGTAATCGTGCTGACGGTCAAGAACACGCTGTGGGATGCCGGCTTTGCCGCGCGCATCGCCGAATTGGAGGCTCAGGGCCTCGTCACCCGCGTCGAGGAGACACGTCCCTACGTCTCCATGCCGGGCGAGGCCGATACCGTGCCAAGCCGTGGTCTTGTTCTGCGGGTGATCTGAGTTGAACTGCTGGTGTGGTCGATTTTGAGCGTCGCGCCGCCCCCCCCCCCCCCCCCCCCCGCGCCCGCCCGCCGCGGGCGGGGGGGGGCGGGGCGCGGGCCCGGGGGGGCCCGCCCCGACTTCGGCAAATGCCCGACGCGGCATCGTGACACCACCCTTGCGGCGCGGCTAGTCTGTTTGGTGGCCCAATCACTGCCCACAGCTTACGTTCTAACTCTCTCCCCCGCCGGATCGTACATCGGCTCGAGATGGATCTTTGCCGGCGTCCGGTCCATGGCAACAACCAGCTCATAATCGCCCGAGGCGAGAAAATCGTCACTCACCCCGTCGGCGTCGCGCACATAACCGTAGCCGATGTTTTTTTCCAGCGTGTAGCCGTAGCCGCCGCTGGTAAGATAACCGACCGGCTCGCCATTGCGCAGGATCGTCTCGCGCCCAAGCAGTACGACCTCCGGGTCGTCAACCGTAAAGCCGGCAAAGCGCTTCTTCAGCATTGTGCCGCCGGTCTTTTCCAAAGCGCGCCGTCCGACGAAATCGGTATTCTTGCGCAGCTTGACCGCCCAGCCGAGCCCCGCTTCCTGCGGTGTGTCGTTGGGCGTGATGTCGGAACCCCAGGCACGATAGGCTTTTTCCAGCCGCAGCGATTCCAGTGCGCGGTAGCCGACGGGGCGGATGCCGTGTTTCTTGCCCACCGCCATCAGCGCGTCGAAGATCTCGCCGGCGGCCGCTATCGGCACATGCAGTTCCCAGCCGAGTTCGCCGACATAGGTGACGCGTAGCGCCCGGACAACGTGTCCGGCGAGGGCTATTTCGCGCACATGGCCGAACGGGAAGGCGGCGTTCGACACATTCGCATCGGTAACGCCAGCCAGGACGTCGCGGGCTCGAGGACCCATCAGCGACAGCGTGCCGAAATCCTCGGTGACGTCGGTGAGCCTGGCATCTAGGTCCTCGCCGATATGGTCGCTGATCCAAGAGAAATCATGCGAGCGGAAACCGGTGCCGGTGACGATGTAGAATTTCTCCTCGCCCAGCCGCGCCACCGTCAGGTCGGCCTCGATGCCGCCGCGTGTGTTGAGAAGCTGCGTATAGGTCAGCCGCCCGACCGGCTTGTTGACGTCGTTGGCGCAGATCCAGTCCAGCGCTTTCCCCGCGTCGGGCCCGCTCAGCTCGTATTTGGCGAAGGACGACTGGTCGAAGATGCCGACCTTTTCGCGCACATGCCGGTGTTCGTCGCCGACCGCCGCGAACCAGTTCTGCCGGCCCATCGAATAGATGTCCCGCGGCTCGATGCCCTCGGGCGCGAACCAGTTCGGCCGCTCCCAGCCGAGCTTTGAGCCGAATACGGCGCGCTGCTGTTTCAGCCTGTCGTAAAGCGGCGAGACGATTCGCGGCCGGCCAGAGAGATATTCCTCGTGCGGGAAGCCGATCGTATAGTGCTTGCCATAGGCCTCGAGCGTGCGGTCGCGGACCCATTGCCGGTCGCGGTGCAGGTTGGAAAAGCGCCTGATGTCGACCACCCAAAGGTCGAGCGGCGCCTCGCCGTCGACTACCCATTGCGCCAGCACCCAGCCGGCGCCGCCGCCCGACGCGATGCCGAATGCGTTGAAGCCGGCGCCGACGAACATGTTGGCGCATTCGGGCGCCACGCCGAGGATGAAATTGCCGTCGGGCGTAAAGCTCTCCGGACCGTTGATCATCTGCTTGACGCCGACGGTTTCCAGCGCCGGCACGCGCGCGATCGCCTGCGTCATGTGCTGCTCGAAATGGTCGTAGTCGTCGTCGAAGAGACGGAACTCCCAGTCGTTGGGCACGTCGCCCCCAGGGAGATCGGTCGTCCACGCCTGCGGGTTCGGCTCATAGCCGCCCATCACCAACCCGCCGACCTCCTCCTTGAAATAGGTGCGCCGGTCCGGGTCGCGGATGGTCGGCGCATCCGTCGCCAGTCCGTCGATCTTCTCTGTGATGATGTATTGGTGCTTCACCGGCTGCAGCGGCACGCTGATGCCGGCCATGGCGCCCACCTGCCGCGCCCACTGCCCGGCGCAGTTGACCACCTTGTCGCAAGTGATGTCGCCCTTGCTGGTCTTCACTTTCGTAATGCGGCCGTCCTTTGTCTCGAAGCCGGTGACGCGGACATCCTCGAACAATTTGGCGCCATGCATGCGCGCGCCCTTGGCCAGCGACTGGGTGATGTCGGAGGGGCTCGCCTGGCCGTCGGTCGGCAGCCAGGAGGCGCCGACGAGATCGCCGGTCTCGAGCAGCGGCCACATTGCCTTGACCTGCGCCGGCGACAGCAGCTGCATGTCCATGCCGAAGCTCTTCGCCGTCGTCGCCAGTCTTTTGTACTCGGTCCAGCGGTCGGCATTGGTCGCCAGCCGCAGGCATCCGGTCATCTTCCAACCGGTGGCAAGCCCGGTCTCCGCCTCCAGCCCCTTATAGAGGTCGACGGAGTATTTGAGCACGCGGGTGATCGAGGCCGACGAACGCAATTGCCCAACCAGGCCGGCGGCGTGCCATGTCGAACCCGAGGTGAGCTTGCCCTGTTCGAGCAGGACTACCTCGGCCTTGTGGTCGCGTGCCAGATGATAGGCTGTCGAACAGCCGATAATGCCGCCGCCGATGACGACGATCGCGGCCTGGTCAGGCAAGGTCATGATTTCAGGATTCCGTATTTTGTCCGGTAGCTGTCCAGCGCCGCGTCGAGCCGCGTCAGGTTTTCCTCGGTATAAGCGACATAGTCGATGCCCGGCACGTCGAGATAGAGTTCCGACACCATGCTCCACATCGCCTCGCGCAGCAGCGAGGCGCACTGCATGGCCGCGTGCGAGCGGCGGATCGCCTCGTCCGGCTCCTTCATGAAATAGGCGGTCAGGAAGGCGAAGGATTCCGCGTCGCTCATGCCGGCGTTGGAGGCGACGCCGGCCAGATCGAACATCGCCGTGTTGAAGCCGGCATATTCGTAATCGATCAGCCAGAGCCTATTGCCGTCGTCGAGAATATTAGCCGGCAAAAGATCGTTGTGGCCGAAGACGATCGGTAGCAGTTTCTGCGCGCGCTCCAGTTCGTCGGCTAGCGCCAGATAGTGGGGCAACCCGTCCCGCTTGCGGCTGCCGCCCTCTTCCAGCGTGCGCGCATAGTCGCGGATGACATGGAACACCCAGAACATGAAGCCGGGGCCGGAAATGTGGTTGGGCATTTCGCGGTGGAAGCCGCGCATCAGGGCCGCGACACGACCGATATTGGCGCGCACGTCCTCGGCGGCATAGGTTCTGGCGCCGAGATATTCCGTCACCATGATGCCGGGTTCCGTGTGGCGGACCGCCGGTGCGAAGCCGGCGGCGTGTGCTGCGCGCGCGGTCATTACCTCGCGCTCGCGAAAGACATGGTGGAACGGATAGTCCTGGCCGAAGCGCACGACGTGCCTTCCCGCCGCATCCTTGACCAGATAATTGGCGTTGCTCAAGCCGCCCGGCAGCGGCGCGATCTCGATGTTGCCCGCCCAGCAGGGCAGGGCACGGATGCGATCTTCGGCGATCATGGAGTGGCCCCTTGTTGGATAGGGCATCGACGGAGCGGCCCGGCGCGGAGCGCGCACCGTTTCGCCGAATGCTCATTTGGGCAAAGACCTCGTCGGCGCGGCATTCGGGATCGGTATCCCGCGCCGCACCGACGAGCCCCATGTGCCGGGCTCTTCGAGGCCGGCATCCGCCCCCGCGGATTCGAAAAATTCCTTCGCCCATGTGCCAGACAGTTTTCAGGCTTTTGGGCATGCAAGTTTGTATGCGGCTCTGCCATCGTTCTCCCGTGGCAGTCCGAGCCTGTCACTCTTCAGTGTCACGCCGTGGAGCCTCGGTTGTCAACGGGATACTGTGGCTTTTTCTGGCTTTGTGACCGATTTGCCTCAGCAATTCTTGTAATACGCAGCAAGTTTGCCATAGAAGCAGTCAGTTGCGATCATGCGAGCGAAAGCAGCCCGATGACCCATTCGAAACGACATGGCGAAATCCTGCGGCTCCTGCAGGAAGAGGGAACCGTGACCATCGCCAGTCTGGCCGACCGGTTGGGCGTTTCGCTCGAGACCGTGCGCCGTGACATCAAGCCGCTCACCGGCGACGGTTCCGTGCTGAAGATGCATGGCGCCGTCGGCCTCCCGTCGATGATCGGCGAAGCGCCGTTCGAACGGCGTATGCGCGAGAATGCCGATGCCAAACGCGTGATTGCGCGCATGGTCGCCGCAACCATCCGCGATGGGGAATCGATTATGCTCGACACGGGCACGACCACCTCGTTCCTGGCGCGCGAACTGCTCGGTCACCGGCGCCTGACGGTCGTCACCAACTCGTCCGACATCGCCCGCACGCTGGCGACCATCAACGGCAATAAGGTCTATATGGCCGGCGGTGAGTTGCGCAGCGATTCAGGCGCCGCCTTCGGTGCCTCGGCCATCGACTTCGTCAGCCGCTTTTCGGTCAGCCATGCCGTCATTTCCACCGGCGCCGTCGATGCGGTGACGGGCGTCATGGACTATGATCTGGACGAAGCCGAATTCGCCCGCATGGTGCTGTCGCGCGGGCAGCGCTCGCTTGTCGTCACCGACCACACAAAATTTGGCCGCCAGGGCCTGGTCCAGGTCTGCGGCTTCGATGGATTCTCCGAACTCGCTACCGATCGATCGCCGCCGCACGACATTGCCGCCGCTCTTTCTCAAGCCGGCGCGCGGCTCAGCATCGCCGTCCGCGATGCAGGGTTCTAAAGCCCGAAAGAGCTTGGGGCCTGACGACCGATGCCGCTGCACGTGAACTGGCAGGCTGACGCGGGTTTCAAAATACGTCCATCATCCGGCCAGGCAATCTGGCCCGAGACGAGGATAAGCTCCGCGTTCGGCTTTCCTTGCCCTTCGTGCCGGTGTTTAGTCCGGCCATGGCTTTCACCATCCGTCAGTTGCAGTTCTTCATCGCCGTCGCCGAGCAGGGCACGGTGTCGGGTGCCGCGCAGAACCTCTCCATTTCGCAATCCTCGGTCACCGAAGCGATCAAGGAGCTCGAAGGCGATCTCGGCGTCGAATTGTTCGACCGCCATCCGCGCGGCCTCAACATCACCCACAAGGGCCACCAGTTCCTGCGCCACGCCACCAAGATCCTGGCCGATGTGTCCGATGCGCGCCGCGCCTTCCTCGGCGAGCAGGCGACAGCAGGCGGGCGTTTGCAGCTCGGCGTCACCTCGCTGGTCGCCGGCTATGTGCTGTCGGACCTGCTTGCCCGCTACCGCCGTGCCTATCCCGGCGTAGAGGTCTCGGCCATCGAGGACAATGGCGACTATCTCGAACACCTCTTGATTGGCGGCAAGCTGGACATCGCGGTGATGGTCACGTCCAATCTGCGCGACCGCACCGCGCTCCAGTCGGAAATCCTCGAAGTCTCGGCCTATCGCCTCTGGCTGCCACTCGGCCATCCGCTCGCCGGCGCCGACATCATCGGCATCGGCGACATCGCTTCGGAGCCGCTGATCATGCTGACCGTCGACGAGATCGAGGAGAACACCGGCAAGCTGCTGACCGCGATCGGCGCCAAGCCGCATGTCGCCTTTCGCACCCGTTCGGTGGAAGCGGTGCGCAGCCTGGTCGCCACCGGCGCGGGCGTAGCGCTGCTGCCCGACCTCGTCTACCGGCCGTGGTCGCTGGAAGGCGACCGCATCGAGTCGCGCGACGTCTCCGGTGCGTTGCCTGTCGTCCAGGTCGGGATGGTCTGGCGCCGCGGCTCCGGCCTGCCGCAGGCCGCGCGCGATTTCATCGGCCTCGCGCAGTCGCAACGCATGGTTCGCCAGCGCCCTGACAAGAATGGCCGTTGATCCATCGGAAAAACCGATATCACCCTTCTGATAAATGAATTTGCGAAACCGGGATTTTCACAGCACCTTCGCTTCAGGGAACAAAGCCGCCGCCGAAGCGCGGGCCCTATCAATGGGAGATCGACTATGAATTCATTCCTGAAGTCCTGCACTGCATTGACGGTCGCGTTGGCCTTCTCCGGCCAGGCCGTCGCCCAGGTCACGGAACTCGGCAAGGGTGAAGGCGAGGTCAATATCGTCGCTTGGCCGGGCTATATCGAGCGTGGCGAGACCGACAAGGGCTATGACTGGGTCACAGCCTTCGAGAAGGAAAGCGGCTGCAAGGTCAACGTCAAGACCGCCAACACGTCGGACGAGATGGTCTCGCTGATGAACGAGGGCGGCTTCGACCTCGTCACCGCGTCGGGCGATGCGTCGCTGCGCCTCGTCGCCGGCAAGCGGGTGCAGCCGATTAACACCGACCTCATCCCGAGCTGGAAGACGGTCGACGACCGGCTCAAGGATGCGCCCTGGTTCACGGTCGACAAGGTTCACTACGGCGTCCCCTATCAGTGGGGGCCCAACATCCTGATGTACAACACCGAGGTCTTCAAGGAAGCGCCGAAGAGCTGGAACGTGGTCTTCGAGGAAATGAAGCTGCCGGACGGCAAATCCAACAAGGGCCGCGTCCAGGCCTATGACGGCCCGATCCACATTGCCGATGCCGCCAACTACCTGATGTTCCACAAGCCGGAACTCGGTATCAAGGACCCCTACGAGCTGAACGAGGACCAGTACAAGGCCGCGCTTGAATTGCTGCGCGTCCAGCGCACGCTGGTTGGCCGCTATTGGCACGACGCCGCCATCCAGGTCGACGATTTCCAGAACGAAGGCGTCGTTGCTTCCGGCTCATGGCCATACCAGGTCAACACGCTGATTGCCGCCAAGAAGCCGGTCGCCTCGACCGTGCCGGAAGAAGGCGTCACCGGCTGGGCCGACACCACCATGATGGAGGCCGACGCGGCGCACCCGAACTGCGCCTATATGTGGCTCGAACACTCGCTGTCACCCAAGGTGCAGGGCGACGTCTCGGCTTGGTTCGGTTCGCTGCCGGTCGTCCCCGCCGCTTGCAAGGGCAACGAGCTTCTGACCGACGAGGGCTGCAAGACCAACGGTTACGACAATTTCGACAAGATCAAGTTCTGGAAGACGCCGGTCTCGAAATGCGCCACCCAGAACAATCAGTGCGTGCCCTATTATCGCTGGGTGTCGGACTATATCGGCGTCATCGGCGGGCGGTGATTTTCTTCACCCTCCCCCTTGTGGGGAGGGTCGACGCGTAGCGTCGGGGTGGGGGTCCGCGCGACGGTTCGTGCCAGACCACCCCCACCCGCGGCTTCACCGCGGCCTCCCCAAAGGGTGAGGTAGGCGTAGCGCGAGGTTACGGGCTGCTCGCAATTCATGACGGCAGACGACGCCAACAAATCAATCGGCAAGAGACTGACAGCCCATGACATCAGCCGTTTCCTTCAAACAAGTCTCGCGCCATTTCGGCAGCGTGCGCGCCGTCGACGCCGTCGACCTCGACATCGCGCCGGGCGAGTTCTTCGCCATGCTCGGTCCGTCCGGTTCCGGCAAGACCACGTGCCTGCGCCTCATCGCCGGTTTCGAGCAGCCGACGGCGGGTTCGATCTCGATCTTCGGCGAACGCGCCGAGGGTGTTCCGCCCTATCGCCGCGACGTCAACACCGTGTTCCAGGACTATGCGCTGTTCCCGCATCTGAACGTGCTCGACAATGTCGCTTACGGTCTGATGGTCAAGGGCGTCGACAGACCGGGGCGCCACAAGGCGGCTGAAGAAGCGCTGTCGCTGGTCAGATTGCCCGGCTACGGCGCCCGCCGGCCGGCCAGCTTTCCGGCGGCCAGCGCCAGCGCGTCGCGCTGGCGCGTGCACTCGTCAACCAGCCCAAGGTGTTGCTGCTCGACGAACCGCTCGGCGCCCTCGACCTCAAACTGCGCGAGAACATGCAGGAAGAGCTGAAGTCGCTGCAGAAAGCGCTCGGCATCACCTTTGTTTTCGTCACCCACGACCAGGGCGAAGCGCTGTCGATGGCCGACCGCGTCGCCGTCTTCAATGACGGCAAGATCATGCAGATCGGCACACCCGAGGATATCTATCAGCGACCGAGCACCCGCTTCGTTGCCGATTTTGTTGGCTCGTCCAACGTGCTGCCGCCCGATTTCGTCCAGCGTTATGCCGGCCAGCATCGCTGGGGCAGCTTGCGCCCCGAATCCATTCGCGTCGGCCGGGCGGCAAAGGGCGAGGGCGTTTCCGCCCGGCTCGTGTCGACCAATTATCTCGGTGCCACCACCAGGCTGGCGCTCGACGCCGACGGGCTGAAGCTGCATGCCATCGTGCCGGCCGGCACAGCACTGCCTGCGGAAGGCGAGGCAGTCGTGCTCACCTTCAACCGAGAGCACCTGCATCTGATGGATGAACAGGCATGATTGAGGTTTGCGCGAAGCACCCCCCTCTGTCCTGCCGGACATCTCCCCCTCAAGGGGGGAGATTGGCTGCATCATGACAATCGCCGCGCTCAACCCCAATTCCACGCCCGCCATCCTGCCCGGCAGCGGCGGCATGCGCGGTGCGCTTTCCGACCTGTTCTGGCGCAGGCCGCAGTTGCTTCTGCTCTTGATGCTGCTGCCGCCCGTACTGTGGCTCGGCATCGTCTATATCGGCTCGTTGTTCGCCCTTTTGGCGCAGAGCTTTTTCTCGATCGACGAGTTTTCCGGCCTTATCAATCGCGAGTTCACCTTGAAAACCTATGGCGACCTGTTGCAGGCCGCCAATCTCGACATCATCCTGCGCACCGTGACGATGGCAGCCCTGGTCACGCTGGCCTCGGCCATCGTCGCCTTCCCCATCGCCTACTACGCGGCACGCTATGCGCGCGGCCGCTGGAAGGCCCTGTTCTATCTCGGCATCATGCTGCCGCTGTGGTCGAGCTACCTGGTCAAGATCTACGCCTGGAAGCTGATCCTGGCCAAGGAGGGCATCCTCACCTGGCTGCTCGCCAAGCTGCATTTGTCGTGGCTGCTCGATGCCTGGCTGTCGCTGCCGGTCGTCGGCGGCAATTCACTGTCGGTGTCGTTCACCGGCACCTTTATCGTCTTTGTCTATGTCTGGCTGCCGTTCATGATCCTGCCGGTGCAGGCGGCGCTCGAGCGCGTGCCCGGCAATCTTGTCGAGGCCTCGTCCGATCTCGGCGCCTCGCCCGGCCAGACCTTCCGCAATGTGCTGTTCCCGCTGGCGCTGCCCGGCATCGTCGCCGGTTCGATCTTCACCTTTTCGCTGACGCTTGGCGATTACATCATCCCGCAGATCATCGGCACCTCGCGCCTGTTCATCGGTCAGGCCGTCTATTCGCAGCAAGGCACCGCCGGCAACATCCCGCTTGCCGCGGCTTTCACTGTGGTGCCGATCGTCATCATGAGCTTCTATCTCTGGGGCGCCAAGCGCATGGGGGCTTTCGATGCGCTCTGATCGCGGTCAATCCGCTCCGCTCGGCCTGAAGATCGCCGCCGGCTGCGGGCTGCTGTTCCTGCATCTGCCGATCCTGCTGATCTTCGTCTACGCCTTCACCACGGAGGAGAAGAGCTTCGTCTGGCCTCCGCCGGGGCTGACGACGCAATGGTTCGCCGTCACCTGGAACCGGCCCGATGTCTGGCAGGCGCTGTCGTTGTCGGTCAGGGTAGCGGCCATCTCGACTGCGATCGCGCTGATCCTCGGCACGCTCTGTTCGGCTGCGGTGTCGCGGACAAAATTCTTCGGCCGTGAAACCATCTCGCTGCTGGTCATCCTGCCGATCGCGCTGCCCGGCATCATCACCGGCATCGCACTGCGTTCGGCCTTCGCGCTGGCCGAGATCCCGTTCTCTTTCTGGACGATCGTGCTCGGCCACGCCACCTTCTGTGTCGTCGTCGTCTACAACAACGCCGTTGCCCGCTTCCGCCGCACCTCCGGCTCGATGATCGAGGCCTCGATGGATCTCGGCGCCGACGGTTTTCAGACCTTCCGGCATGTCGTGTTGCCCAACATCGCCACGGCACTGCTTGCCGGCGGCATGCTGGCCTTCGCGCTGTCGTTCGACGAGGTCATCGTCACCACCTTCACCGCCGGCCAGCAGCAGACGCTGCCGATCTGGATGCTTGAGGAACTGATCCGCCCACGCCAGCGCCCGGTCACCAATGTCGTGGCCATGGTGGTCGTGCTGGTGACGCTGCTGCCGATCCTGTTTGCCTATTACCTGACCCGCGACGGCGACCAGATCGCCGGTTCGGGCAAATAACCAATCGCAAGGGAGAGACGTCCATGGACACCCAGATGCTGATCGGCTCGAAATTCGAGAACGGCACGGAGACCGAGGAGCCGGTTCTCAATCCGAAAACCGGGGCGACCATTCTCAACCTGCCCGAAGCCAGTCCGGCGCAGATCGAGGCTGCGGTGGCAGCCGCCGAACAGGCGTTCATCTTGTGGTCGCGCACCACGCCGGCGCAGCGCTCCCTCTATCTCCTGAAGATCGCCGACCGCATCGAGGCCGAGGCCAGGGAATTCGCCACGCTCGAAGCGCTCAACTGCGGCAAGCCGATCAATGCCGTGCTCAATGACGAAATCCCGGCGATCGTCGACTGCTACCGTTTCTTCGCCGGCGCCGTTCGCTCGATGCCGGGTGTGGTCGCCGGCGAGTATTTGCCCGGCCACACCTCTATGGTGCGGCGCGATCCGATCGGCATCGTCGCCTCGATCGCGCCTTGGAATTATCCGCTGATGATGATGGCCTGGAAGCTGGCGCCGGCGATCGCCGGTGGCAACACCGTGGTCTTCAAGCCGTCCGAGCAGACGCCGCTGACGACCTTGAGGCTCGCCAGGATCCTGGCGGAGGTGCTGCCCGAAGGCGTCGTCAATGTCGTGCTCGGCCGCGGCGAAAGCGTCGGCAACACGCTGATCAACCATCCCAAGGTCAACATGATCTCGATCACCGGCGACGTCGCGACGGGAAAGAAGGTGCTGCAGGCGGCCGCCAAGTCGGTCAAGCGCACGCATCTGGAACTCGGCGGCAAGGCCCCGGTCATCGTCTTCGACGATGCCGATCTCGGCGCCGTGGTCAGCGGCTTGCGCGCCTTCGGCTATTACAATGCCGGCCAGGACTGCACCGCCGCCTGCCGCATCTATGCCGGCAAGAAGATTTACGACAAGCTCGTCGCCGATCTCTCTTCGGCCGTGTCGACCATCAAGTACAATCTGCCGGACGATGCCGAGAACGAGATCGGCCCGCTGATCTCACGCCGCCAGCGCGACCGCGTCTCGAGCTTCGTCGAGCGCGCTTCGGAACTGAAGCACGTCGAGATCACCACCGGCGGCAAGCCGGGCGAGGGCACCGGCTTCTTCTACCAGCCGACCGTCGTTGCCGGAGCGCTGCAGGATGACGAGATCGTGCGCCGCGAAGTGTTCGGGCCGGTGGTGTCGATTACCCGCTTTTCCGAGGTCGACGAGGCGGTCAACTGGGCGAACGACAGCGACTACGGCCTGGCGTCCTCGGTGTGGACCAAGGACGTGTCGCGCGCCATGGCGACTGCCGCGCGGCTGCAATATGGCTGCACCTGGATCAACACCCATTTCATGCTGACCAACGAGATGCCGCATGGTGGGCTGAAGCAGTCGGGCTACGGCAAGGATATGTCGCTCTACGCGCTGGAGGACTACACCGCCGTGCGCCATGTGATGGTCGCGCATGGGTAGCTTCTTCCTTCTTCCGGTGTACGGGGAGAAGGTGGCCCGAAGGGCCAGATGAGGGGCAGCACAAGCTTGTCGAAGCTGGCTCCGCCCCTCATCTGCCTGCCCGTCCTCCGCAGCAGCTGCGGAGGGTGGACCGGCATCTTCTCGCCGTGAACAGGGAGAAGACCACTACTCCACGATGCGATAAATGTTCCACAGGCTGGTGCCGGACACCACGTAGGGCTCCATCTCCTTGCCCCATTTGGCGTGGGCGTCGATCTTGCCGATCCTGGCGAAGAATTCCTCCAGCTTGGCGAGGCTTTCGACCTGATGATGCGACTCGACCGTCGCTTCGCGTGCGCCGATCGAACCAGTCATGATCTGGAACTTCAGGTCCGAGATGCCGGCCTGCGAGCCGATCTCGCGTTCCCATTTCTTCAAAAGTTCAAGCACGGTCTGCTTGTGCCCGAACTTGGCGTCGATCTGCCATCTGGCGCTGAACATCTTGCTTCTCCTCCAAGAGTGCGGCCAAGCCGCGGTTGATCTGCCTGTGGTCAGTCACTCGTCCCAGGCCTGCACCACGGTCTGCCGCGCGATCCGGCCGTTCTTCAGCTCCAGCATCGCGGCGCAGAACACCTTGGTGCCGTCCGGGTAGGCGCAGGCCTGGGTGAAGGCCAGGCTGTCGCCGTCGGCGATCGTGGTGTCGACCTTGTGCGTCATCGCCCGGCTGCAGATGTCGTCCCAGAAGGTACTGATCGCCGCGCGACCGCGGATCTCGCGCGGCTTGCTCGGCGGATTGTTGCGGTCGATGACCCGCACCAGCGCGTCGTCGTTGTAGAAGCTCGACAGCATCTTGCCGTCACGACCCTCGATCGCCTTCTTGATCGCCGCGCCGTCCACTGTTTGTGTCTTGGTCAGCATTTCATCCTCCATGTGCCCGTCGTCATGATCGGGCGTTAATTGATCGGACATGCTGCCCGGCGTTAATCGTCGGGCAGGGCTTTCTTCATTGCGACTTCGCCTTGACGGCCGTGAACACGTCGTCGGTCTGCTTCTTGAAGGTTGCGAGATCGACCTGGCTGCCATTGAGCATCGTCGACCAGTGGCGCACGATCGCCGCCATCGCCACAGCCTCCTTGATCTCTTCGTCGGTCGCGCCGTTGAGTTTGGCCGCCTCGGTATGGAAATAGATGCAGTACTGGCAGGGGATTTGCGAGGCGACCGCCAGGCCCATCAGTTCCTTGGTCTTGCCGTCGAGCGCGGTGTTGGGGTTGAGCTGCACCCCCTTGATCTCGGCCCAGGCACCGGCGACCGCCACATCCGGCAAGGTCCTGAACATGTCCGGCACCGAGCCGAGCGTCGACTGGATGTCCTTGTAGGCAGCGGTGGCCGATGCATCCTCGGCCTTCGCGACAGAGATCGTGAACAGCGCGCCAATGCCGGCCGCCATCGCGAGCGATCTGATATTCAACTTCGACTTCAGCATTTCATCCTCCGTTGGCAGCGCCTCTCCTGGCGATATCCGCCTGGCCTGCATGGGGACATTGATAGTCCTTGCAGCCACTTGGCCGCTTCGCCCGAAAGCGCCATGGCTCCTATGGCCCGTCCGGGCCAGCCTGCCTGGCTGAAAATGCCGCCGCCGCCGCCCGCGACGGAAGGTCGAGCTTGAGCAGTATGTTGGCGACGTGGCGCTTGACGGTATGCTCGCTGAGATTCAGGTCGGCGGCGATCGCCGCATTGCTCTTGCCATCGGCGATCAGGCTCACCACCTCGCTTTCCCGCGCCGTCAGCGAGGCCGGTTCCGCCGGCTTGGATTTCGGTCGGCAGGCTGGTTCGAGATGTTGTTCCGACGTCGCATGCACGACGGGCAGCGGCTCATCCAGTTCATCGAGGCTGATGCGCCCGGCATCGACGAAATGCAGGCCCGAGCCCACCGCAAGATCGGCGACCAGCCGCGAGGCTAGGATGTCGCCGCGCCCGGCATGGCTTGCCAATTGCACGGCCACGCGCGCCGTCAGCCCGACTGGTGGCCCGCGCAGTTCGATCTCGCCGACATGGGCTCCTTGCGCGCTCGCCACGCCGATCACTTGCGCCGCCTCGCGGAGCGCCGCCGCGCAGCGTATGGCGCGCGCCGGGCCCTCGAAGCGCGACATCATCAGCTCGCCATGGGTGCCGGCCATGCGGCCCCCGTGGCGGCCGACCAGCAGCCGCCATGTCTCCTGGAAGCGCTGGCTGCGTTCGCTCCACATGCGGTCGCCAAGCTTGGCGGTGTCGTAGATACGCGTCACCAGCAGCGCGGCAAGCACGCGTTCGGCGTCGGCAACGGCCGGCTCGCCGGTCAGGAATTCCTCGACCAGGTCGGCCACGCGGTCGACATCGCCGGTCCACACCGGGTGGTCGCGCCCGGGTATCTCGACCAGCCGGGCACCGGGGATCTTGCGCGCAAGGAAGCGGCTGGCGTCGGGGTCGACTCGGGCGTCGTTGCGGCGATGGATCACAAGCGTCGGCGCGCTGATTGCGTTCAGGATGCCACGAACGTCGATGTCGGCGTTCATGCGGGCAAGTGCCGCGGCGGCAGTTGGACTGGCCGACAGCCGCTCGAACCGCGCCCACCATTGGGCAAAGTGGGCGTCGTCGACCCGTCCGGGCGCGAAGTTGTGAAGAGTGGCGCCCGTGCCCCAAGCGGTCTCGGCCGTTGCGATAAAGGCGTCGAGGCGTTCGGGCGGCATCACCCATTTGTGGAAATGCGCATAGCCGCCATAGAGCGCCAGCGCGCGGGTCCGCTCGGGATAGGTGGCGGCGAACAGCATCGCCATCGGTGCGCCTTCGGAAGCGCCAAGCAATGCGGCACGGCCGCTGCCGGCCGCATCCATCACCGCGCGCACATCGTCCATGCGGGTTTCGAGGCTGGGCAGGTTATGGGTATCGACCCGGTCGGAAAGACCCGTGCCGCGCTTATCGAACAGGATCAGCCGCGAGAACGCCGCGAGCCTCTTCAAGAGCCGGCTGTAGCCCTCGTCTTCCCAGTGCAGGTCGAGATTGGAAATGAAGCCCGGCACGAAGACGAGATCGAACGATCCCTGGCCGACCACCTGATAGGCAATCCGCACCTCGCCGCTCAGGGCATATCGGGTCTCGATCGGCCTCACGAGTTTTCCGCCCGGCCTGACGATTTCTGATCGCCAACCATAGCAGAGCCGCATCGGTTGCGGCAGCTACAACTTTAGCAGGAAGGAATATAAGTCGGCGCGGCTATTTCCGCGAGGCGGCGACGTCGGCAGGGGAGGCCTCGAGCCCAAGCCTCGTATCGGCCTCCGCGGGCGTGACCGGCCGCTTGACCTTGGCCGAGGCTGCCACGACGAGTTCGTCGAAGCCTTCGCCGCCGCCGTCCAGCATCTCGAAGAACTGCCGCCGCATCCTCGGCTCCCAGAACTTGTTTATGTGTTCGGCGACACCCGCAACGCCCTCCTCGCGTGGCCGGGAGTGGAAAAAGGCCGCGATCTGGTTGGCCATGCGCACCAGCTTCTCGCTGGTGCTCATGATGTGATCTTCGTCATGCGACATGCTTGGCAACTCCGGAGACCACCCGGTCTGGGTGGGTGAAAACATCGAAATCCTCGCCGCGCACCAGTGCCACCAGCGTCATGCCTGCTTCCTGGGCGGTACGAATGGCAAGCGCGGTCGGCGCCGAGACGGCGATGATGAAGGCTGAACCGATCGCCGCCGTCTTCTGCACCATTTCGACCGAGACACGGCTGGTCACCACGACAGCGCCCGATGCGCCGTCGATGCCGGCTTTCGCCAACGCGCCTGCGAGCTTGTCCAGCGCGTTATGGCGGCCGACATCCTCGCGCGCCATCACGATCCCCTTACCGGGAACATAGAAGCCGGCGGCGTGCACGGCCCCGGTCTCGGTGTGCAGCGGCTGCACCTTGGACAACAGCTTGACCGACCGGACGATGTCGTCGGCCTCAAGCGTAAGTATCGACGCACCAACGGCGTCGACCGAGCGCATCGCTTCCTCGATCGATTCGATGCCGCACAGGCCGCAGCCGACGGGACCGGCCAGCCGGCGCCGCCTCGCCTCGAAGCGCGTGTTGGCCTGGTCCTTCAGCCGGATCTGAATGTCGATGCCGGCGCCATGATCCTCGACCTCGACGGCCTCGATCTCTTGCGGATCGGCGATGATGCCTTCGGTCAGCGAGAAGCCGAGCGCGAAATCCTCGAAGTCGGCCGGGCTTGCCATCATCACCGCATGGGTGGTGCCGGCAAACGAGAACGCCACCGGCGTCTCCTCGGGCACCATGCGGTTGGCAGCCGCAGTGCCGCCGGCGCGGTGGGCGAGGCGGGAGATCTGGGTGATGGCGGGGCGTTTGCTGGTCACGCAGCACCCCCCTCTGGCCTGCCCGTCCTTCGCAACAAACGGGGGGGGTGCGCGCGTTCCCCCCCCCCTGTGGTTGGGGTTTTTGGTTGCGCGCAAGGCCGCACGGTGGGGGGGTCGATCAGCCGTCAAGATTGAGCTCTTATCGTCGAATGCCTCGCCCAAGACTACTCCGCCGCTTCCAGCGGCGCGATGCGGCGGCTGTTGCGCGCCTGCTCGTCATAGTCGCGCTGCCATTCCGACGGTCCGTTGGACGCGCCGACCTGTACCGCGGTCACCTTGTATTCCGGGCAATTGGTCGCCCAGTCGGAGAAGTCGGTGGTGATGACGTTGGCCTGCGTATCGGGATGATGGAAGGTCGTATAGACCACACCCGGCGACACCCGATCCGTGATCAGCGCGCGCAGCGTCGTCTCGCCCGAGCGGCTGGTCAGCCGCACCCAATCGCCGTCGCGCAAGCCACGATTCTCAGCGTCGTGCGGATGGATTTCCAGCCGGTCCTCGCTATGCCACATCAGATTGTCGGTGCGCCTGGTCTGCGCCCCGACATTGTACTGGCTGAGGATGCGGCCGGTGGTCAGCAGCAGCGGGAAGCGTGGTCCCGTCCTTTCGTCCGTCGCCACATATTCGGTACGGATGAACTTGCCCTTGCCGCGCACGAAGCCATCGACATGCATGATCGGCGTGCCGAGCGGCGCCTTCTCGTTGCAGGGCCATTGCACCGATCCGACACGGTCGAGCAGATCGAAGGAGACGCCGGCAAAGCTCGGCGTCGTCTTGGCGATCTCGTCCATGATCTCGGCGGGATGCCGATAGTTCCAGTCCAGCCCGATCGCGCGGGCAAGCTCCTGCGTCGCCTCCCAATCGGCATAACGCGCCTTCGGCTCCAGGACCTTGCGCACCATGTTGATGCGGCGCTCGGCATTGGTGAACGTGCCGTCCTTCTCGAGGAAGGTCGAGCCCGGCAGGAAGACATGCGCGTAGTTCGCCGTCTCGTTGAGGAAGAGGTCGTGCACGACGACGCATTCCATTGCCGCCAGGCCGGCGGCGACATGCTTGGTGTCGGGATCGGACTGCAGAATGTCCTCGCCCTGGATATAAATGCCCTTGAAGCTGCCGTCGACGGCGGCATCAAGCATGTTGGGAATGCGCAGGCCCGGTTCGTCGTCCAGCTTTACGCCCCACAGGCTCTCATAGATGTCGCGCACGGCCTCGCCGGAGATGTGGCGATAGCCGGGCAGTTCGTGCGGGAAGGAGCCCATGTCGCATGAGCCCTGCACGTTATTCTGGCCGCGCAGCGGGTTCACGCCGACGCCCGGCCGGCCGATATTGCCGGTGGCCATGGCAAGGTTGGCGATCGCCATCACCGTGGTCGAACCCTGGCTGTGTTCCGTCACGCCCAGGCCGTAATAGATCGCGCCATTGCCGCCGGTGGCGTAAAGGCGCGCCGCGCCGCGGATCAGTTCGGGATCGACGCCGGACAACCTGCCGACGGTTTCGGGGCTGTTTTCGGGCAAGGCGACGAAAGACGCCCAGTCCTGGAACTCCGTCCAGTCGCAGCGTTCGCGGATGAAGGCTTCGTCGAACAGGCCTTCGGTGACGATGACATGCGCCAGCGCGGTCAGCACGGCCACGTTGGTGCCGGGCTTCAGCGGCAAATGATAGTCCGCTTCCACATGGGCCGACTTGACCATCTCGGTACGGCGCGGATCGAGCACGATCAGCTTGGCGCCCTGGCGCAGCCGCTTCTTGAGCCGTGAGGCGAACACCGGATGGGCGGTAGCAGGATTGGCGCCGATGATGACGGCGACGTCGGTGTAATCGACCGAATCGAAGTCCTGCGTGCCGGCCGAAGTGCCATAGGTCTGGCCGAGCCCGTATCCCGTAGGCGAGTGGCAGACGCGCGCGCAAGTGTCGACATTGTTGTTGCGGAAGCCCTGCCGAACCATCTTCTGGACGAGGTAGGTTTCCTCATTGGTGCAGCGCGACGAGGTGATACCGCCGATAGCGGTGCGTCCGTACTGGTACTGGATGCGGCGGAATTCCTTGGCCGTATGGGCGATCGCCTCTTCCCAGCTCACCTCCCGCCAGGGATCGCTGACCTTTTCCCGGATCATCGGCGACAGGATGCGGTCCTTGTGAGTGGCATAACCATAAGCGAAACGGCCCTTCACGCAGGAATGGCCGTGATTGGCCTTGCCCTCCTTGTAGGGCATCATGCGAACGACCTCGTCGTCCTTCACTTCGGCCTTGAACGAGCAACCGACGCCGCAATAGGCGCAGGTGGTGACAACCGAGCGTTCCGGCAGGCCCTTGGCGAGCACTGTCTTCTCGCGTAGCGCGTCGGTCGGACAGGCCTGCACGCAGGCGCCGCAGGACACGCATTCGGAGGTGATGAAATCCTCGTGCATGCCGGCGACCATGCGCGATTCGAAACCGCGGCCCTCGATGGTCAGGGCGAACGTGCCCTGCACCTCCTCGCAGGCCCGCACGCAACGCGAACAGACGATGCATTGCGCGGCATCATAGGCGAAATAGGGATTGGACTCATCGCGGGCGATGTAGTCGACCGCCAGCGAGCCATGGCCGGGTGCCACGCCGTCTTCCTGCTTGACGTGGTTGCGCCCATCGATGCCGTAGCGGTTCTCGGTCAGGCCGATCGACTTCGCAACGGCGTCGAACTCGCTGGCGCCCGTTCCGGCCTTCTCGTTCCAGCCGGTCGGATGGTCGGAGACATAAAGCTCCATGACGCCGCGGCGGATGGCATCGAGCCGCTCGGACTGCGTGCGCACCATCATGCCTTCGCCAACCGGCGTCGTGCAGGACGCCGGCGTGCCGCCGCGCCCCTCGATCTCGACGAGGCAGACGCGGCACGAACCGAACGAGTCCAGCATGTCGGTGGCGCAGAGTTTCGGTATCTCGACCCCGCCTTCCATCGCCGCACGCATGATCGACGTGCCCTCCGGCACGGTGATGCTGCGGCCGTCGACGGTCAGCGTGACCTGCTTTTGCGCCTTCGATTGCGGAGTTCCGTAGTCGAGTTCTTCGACGAGTGATGGGAAGTCGGCCTTGATGTTCATCTGCCAGCTCCTATTCAGCAGCCACGCGCGCCGGCGCAGGCTTGAAATCCTCGGGGAAATGGGTGATCGAGCTCATCACCGGGTAGGGCGTGAAGCCGCCCAGCGCACACAGCGATCCGAACTTCATCGTGTTGCAGAGGTCCGTGACCAGCGCGAGGTTCTTCTCCGGTTCGATGCCGGCGGCGAGCCTGTCGATGGTCTCCACCCCGCGCGTCGAGCCGATGCGGCAGGGCGTGCACTTGCCGCAGCTTTCGATGGCGCAGAATTCCATGGCGAAGCGTGCCTGCTTCAGCATGTCGGCGGTGTCGTCGAACACGGTGAGGCCGGCATGGCCGATCAACCCGTCCTTGGCGGCGAAGGCTTCGTAGTCGAACGGCGTGTCGAACAAAGCGCGCGGGAAATAGGCGCCGAGCGGCCCACCGACCTGCACCGCCTTCACCGGCCGTCCGGTCGCGGTGCCGCCGCCGATCTCGTCGACGATCTCGCCCAGCGTCATGCCGAAAGCCGCCTCGAACAGCCCTGCATGCTTGACGTTGCCTGCGATCTGGATCGGGATGGTACCGCGCGAGCGGCCCATGCCGAAATCCTTGTAGAAGGCGGCACCCTTGTCCATGATGATCGGAACGGACGCCAGCGAGATGACGTTGTTGATCACCGTCGGCTTGCCGAACAAGCCTTGGATCGCCGGCAGCGGCGGCTTGGCGCGAACCACCCCACGCTTGCCTTCCAGGCTGTTCAAGAGCGAGGTTTCCTCGCCGCAGACATAGGCGCCGGCGCCGACGCGGATCTCCATGTCGAACGCATTGGGCGAACCCAGCACATTGACGCCGAGCACGCCGGCCTTGCGGGCGACCTCGACCGCCTTGTTCATGACAGCCACCGCATGCGGATATTCCGAGCGGATATAGACGAAACCCTTGGTCGCGCCCGTTGCGATGCCGGCGATCGCCATGCCTTCGATCAGCACGAACGGGTCGCCTTCCATGATCATGCGGTCGGCGAAGGTGGCGCTGTCGCCCTCATCGGCGTTGCAGACGATGTATTTGCGCTCGGAGGTGGTGTCGAGCACCGTCTTCCATTTGATCCCGGTCGGGAAGCCGGCGCCGCCACGACCGCGCAGCCCTGATTCCGTGACTTGGCTGACGATGTCAGCCGGCGCCATCGCCACCGCGTTCTGCAGGCCCTTCAGCCCGCCCAGCGATTTGTAGGCGTCGAGCGACAGCGGGTCGTTGATGCCGCAGCGGGCGAAGGTCAGCCGCGTCTGTTTGGCCAGAAAGGGGATCTTGTCGGGCGCGCCGAGCCAGCGCTTGTGATGGCCGCCGGTGAGGAAGCCGCTGTCGAACAGGCTCTTGACGTCGGAGGGTTTCACCGGCCCGTAGGCGACGCGGCCATTGGCGGTCGCCACCTCGACCATTGGCTCTAGGAAATAGGCGCCGCGCGAGCCATTGCGCACGATCTTGGCCTCGATCCCGCGCTCGGCGAGTTCATTTGCGATCGCCTTGGCAACCTTTTCCGCACCCAGCGCCAGCGCGCCGGAATCACCGGGAATGTAGATGCGCGGGATCATGAGCGCACCTCGGCGACAATGTCTTCGATCTTCTCGTCATCGATACGCCCGATCACCACACCGTCCAGCATCGCCGACGGCGAACAGGCGCAAAGCCCGAGGCAATAGACCGGCTCCAGCGTCACCGATCCGTCACGGGTGGTCTCGTGAAAACCGATGCCGAGCAACTGCTTGATCTTGGCGGCGACCGCGTCCGAGCCCATCGACTGGCAGGCTTCCGCCTGGCAGAGCTTGAGCACGTGCCGGCCGGCCGGCCGGGCGCGGAAATCATGATAGAAGGTGACGACGCCGTGTACCTCCGCCCTGGAGAGGTTCAGCCCATCGGCAATGACCGGCAGGGCGTCATGCGGCACATGGCCGAACTCTTCCTGGATGCCGTGCAGGATCGGCAGCAACGGGCCTTCAAGGCCCTTCATCTCTTGCACGATCGCCGCCGTGCGCGATGCGATCTCGGTACTTGCAGGCTGCATCGTCACGCAGCGCCCTCCCTGGTCGATGGAATTCATCGCTAAGTCTTTATGAAATCAGAGGAAACCACCGAAATCAATAAAGCCGTTTCGTTGCGTGATAGAAAATTTCTATCGAGGCCTCGGCTTACATTGTCTATCCTAGCGATGGGCGCGGAAATCGTCTGCCAGCGCCATTGCCTCGTCCAGCAGCGCCTGCACCAGCGGCGTGTGCGGTTCGCGCGGCGCGGCAACCAGGCCGACCGTATGGCTGGCGTCCGGGTCGACGATCGGAATGGCCCGGATAGGCTCGGAAAAGCCGAATGTTTCCGCGAGGTTGAGCGGCATGATCGATGACCATTTGCCGGTCCGGATATGGGAAAACAGCACGATCATCGAATTGGATTCCAGCGTCGGCCGCACCTGCTCGCCAGCCTCGGCCAGGTGCTGGTCGATGATGCGGCGGTTCTGCATGTCCGGCGTCAAAAGGCAGAGCGGCAATTGGCTGATCTCGACCCATGTCACTTTGTCGCGGTCGGAGTAGGGGTTTCCGACAGCGGTGATCAGCTGATAGCGCTCGTCATAGAGCGGTACGCTTGTCACCCGCCCCAGCGGCTCGTTGTCGAGATAGGTGATGCCGGCGTCGACCTCGAAATTGCCGAGCAGCGACAGCACTTCGATCGAGGTGCGCGACAGCACCGAGAAGGTGACGCCCGGATGTTTCTCGCGGAAAGGCGTCGTCAGCCGCGCTACCATGGCCAGGGCCGTCGGGATGGCGGCGATGCGGATACGGCCGGACAGGCCGTGACGCGCCGCCCGCATCTCTTCTCTCATGGTGCGGGTGTCGCCAACGATGCGGCGCGCCCATGTCAGCACCTGCTTGCCTTCCGGTGTCAGCCCCTGGAAGCGCGAGCCGCGCAGCACCAGCATCACCCCGAGCTGGCCCTCAAGTTGCTTTATGCCGGCCGACAGCGTCGGTTGGGTGACGCCGCACAGCTCGGCCGCCCGGCCGAAATGCTCCTCCTTGGCCAGTGCGATGAAGAATTCCAGCTTGTCGATCATGCCATTCGTCCGGTCGTCGCGTGCAAGGTCGGGGAAATTTCCTTTCGCCGCAAGCGCTATGCGTAATCGCCCTGCATCCACATCTTTCAGCCGGCTCACTGTTTGCCGAGGCGCCTCGCGGCGCTATGTCAGGAAAGGGTCGTGAACTGGGCGTGATGGGAGATCAAGATGCTGGGCTGGTTCCGCAAGCTGCTGCCGCGCGAAGATCGTTTCTTCGACCTGTTCGAGCGCCATTCGCGCACGGTGGTCGGCGGCGCCGAGGCGCTGGAGCAGCTTCTCCAGGGCAAGGATATCGATCGCTGGGGCCAGAAGATCGTCGATCTCGAGGACGAGGCCGACCATATCACCGCGGAAGTCCTGCTTGCCGTGCGGCGCTCCTTCATCACGCCTTTCGACCGCGGCGACATCAAGGACCTGATTCAGTCGATGGATGATGCCATCGACATGATGCACAAGACAGTCAAGACGGTGAGGCTGTTCGAGATGAAGGAATTCGACCCGCTGATGCAGGAAATGGGCGGCGTCATCGTCGACACCGCCAAGCTGGTCGCGGAAGCGATCCCGCTTCTCAGCAAGGTCGGCGCCAACAGCGCGCGTCTCAATGCCATCGCCGAGGAGGTCATGCGCGCCGAAGGCCGGGCCGACGACCTGCATGAGCAAGGTCTGAAGGACCTGTTCAAGCGGCATGGCCGCGGCGACGCGATGGCTTATCTGATCGGCAGCGAGATCTATGGCCAGCTGGAGAAGGTGGTAGATCGATTCGAGGACGTCGCCAACGAGATCAGCGGCGTCGTCATCGAGAACGTATAGGCGATGGAAGCCACGATCGCCTTTCCCTTGCTGGTCGGCCTCGTCGCCGTCGCGCTGTTCTTCGATTTTCTCAACGGTCTGCACGATGCGGCCAACTCCATCGCCACCATCGTCTCCACGCGCGTGCTGCGCCCGCATTATGCGGTCGTCTGGGCGGCCTTCTTCAACTTCATCGCCTTCATGTTCTTCGGCCTCCATGTCGCCGAGACCGTCGGAAAAGGCATTGTCGACGTCAACATCGTCACGCCGGCGGTGATCTTCGCCGCGCTCGTCGGCGCCATCGTCTGGAACATCGTCACCTGGATTGCCGGGATCCCGTCGAGCAGTTCGCACGCGCTGATCGGCGGGCTGGTCGGCGCCGGCGTTGCCAAGGCGGGCGTCGGCGCCATCGTCTGGTCGGGGCTGGGCAAGACGGTCGCCGCGATCGTCCTATCGCCGGCAACCGGCTTCGTCCTGGCGCTTCTCCTCATCCTCGTGGTTTCGTGGCTGTTCGTGCGCCAGACGCCGTTCGCTGTCGACAGCACTTTCCGTGTCATGCAGTTCTTTTCCGCCTCGCTCTATTCGCTCGGCCACGGCGGCAACGACGCCCAGAAGACCATGGGCATCATCGCGGTGCTGTTGTATTCGCAAGGCATGCTCGGCGGGACATTCTACGTGCCGCTATGGGTCGTCCTGACCTGCCAGTCGGCGCTGGCGCTGGGCACGCTGCTCGGCGGCTGGCGCATCGTCCACACAATGGGCTCCAAGATCACCCGGCTGAATCCGATGCAAGGCTTCTGCGCCGAGACTGGCGGCGCCATCACGCTGTTCGCCGCCACCTGGCTCGGCATTCCCGTTTCGACGACGCACACGATTACCGGCGCCATCATCGGTGTCGGCGCCGCCCGCCGCATCTCGGCCGTGCGCTGGGGTATCGCCGGCAACATCGTCATCGCCTGGATCGTCACCTTGCCGGCGACGGCCGTGATTTCGGCGCTCACTTACCTCGCCGTCGGCCTGGCGGGGTGAGGTGAGCGTTGCGGCGCCTTGAGCGCCGGCAATCGCGACATTGTCTACCGGTTCACAAGGTTCAGGATGTTGCCGTCCGGATCCTTGAACCACGCGACCTTCATGCCCTGGTCGCCCACATGGACGTCGTCCTCGATCGTCAGGCCGGGCATTTCGTAGTGTTCGAACGCGACGCCTTTCGATTTCAGCGATTTGACGATGCTGTCGATCTGATCGCCGACCGTCCAGGTTACCGCCGTCGCCTTGTTGGTTCCGGCGAACTGGGACCGATAGACGTTGATGGTGGTGTCACCGCTTTTGTACACGATCAGTTCGTCGCCCATATGGTCCACCGGCTTGAGGCCCAGCGTTCCTTCATAAAACGCCTTTGCTCTCGCAATGTCCTTCACCGCGAGATTGGCCGTTGCGTTGCTGTTTGCAAGCATGATTTCTCCTTCCCTGGCTGTTCCTGATGCTGTTCGTTGAAATAGGCCACGTGCCCCGTTCGGCGACCGTCATCTTGCGTAGCTCCCGTTTGCAGAAGCCGGCCTCTAGCCGGGTGCGTCGAGACGGCTGCTTGGTTCTGCTCGAAAACTGCATTATCTGAGGTCCGAACGCCGAGGAAAAGATCATGCCCGTCACCAAAGACGCCGTCATCGAACGCCTGAAAACGGTCAACGGCCCGGATTTCACCGGCAATATCGTCGACCTCGGCATGGTGTCCGAGATATTCATCGCCGATTCCAAGGTGTTCTTCTCCATCACGGTCCCCGCCGCCCGTGCGCAGGAAATGGAGCCACTGCGCGCCGCCGCCGAACGCGTCGTCAAGGCGATCCCCGGTGTCGCCGGCGCCGTTGTCGCGCTGACGGCGGAAAAGAAGGGCGGCGGCATGGAGGCGCCTGTTCCATCGCGCCCCGCACCCAGGCCAGCTCCGCCCGCCGCCGCACCGCGCGCGGCCCCGCACGCCCCGGCTTCGCACAGTCACGGCAAGCGCGGCGTGCCTGGCATCGAGGCGATCATCGCCGTCGCCTCGGGCAAGGGCGGTGTCGGCAAGTCGACGACGGCGGTGAACCTGGCGCTTGGCCTCGCCGCCAACGGTTTGCGCGTCGGCGTGCTCGACGCAGACATCTATGGCCCGTCCATGCCGAGGCTGCTCAACATCCATGGCCGGCCGCAGACGGTCGATGGCAAGATCCTGAAGCCCATGGAGAATTACGGCCTCAAGGTGATGTCGATGGGCTTCCTCGTCGATGAGGAGACACCGATGATCTGGCGCGGCCCGATGGTGATGTCGGCGCTGACGCAGATGCTGCGCGAGGTCGAATGGGGCGCGCTCGACGTGCTTGTCGTCGACATGCCGCCGGGCACCGGCGATGCGCAGCTGACCATGGCCCAGCAGGTGCCGCTGGCCGGCGCCGTCATCGTATCGACGCCGCAGGACCTGGCCCTCATCGATGCCCGCAAGGGCCTGAACATGTTCAGGAAAGTCGATGTGCCGCTGCTCGGCATCGTTGAGAACATGAGCTACTTCCTCGCACCCGATACCGGCAAGCGCTATGATATTTTCGGTCATGGCGGGGCGCGCCGCGAGGCCGAACGCCTGGGCGTCACCTTCCTCGGCGAGGTACCGCTGGAGATGGGCATCCGCGAGAGCTCGGACGCGGGCACGCCGGTCGTCGTCTCGAAGCCCGACGGCGCCGAGGCGAAAATCTACCGCGATATCGCCTCGAAAGTCTGGGATCGCGTCAATGAGGAGCGCGGCGCGGCCGAAGCGTCGGTGCCGAGCATCGTGTTCGAGTAACTTTCGTCCGGTGGGCGCCGCCCCTCATCCGCCTGCCGGCACCTTCTCCCCGTATAGAAATCGTCGCACACGGCGTCTTTCTCCCCGTCACTATACGGGGAGAAATGTCCGGCAGGACAATGAGGGGCAGCGCCGACGCTGGATAAACCAGGCACCGTTCAAACAAGGCGCAATCCTAAGCCGCGCCTACCTTCTCACCAAATGTCGAAAAAAACTGACCGGCCAGTTTCTTCGACGTCGATTCGATCAGCCGGCTGCCAAGCTGGGCGATCTTGCCGCCGACATCGGCCTTTGCCGCGTATTTCAGGACGGTGGCATCCGGCCCATCTTCCGTTAACGTCACGTCGGCGCCGCCCTTGGCGAAGCCGGCGATGCCGCCCTTGCCTTCGCCCTGAATTGTGTAGGCATGCGGCGGCTTGAGGTTTTTCAGCATTACCTCGCCGTTGAAGGTCGCCTTGATCGGCCCGATCTTCAGCACCACCGTCGCCGCCATTTCGGTCGCCGACTTCATCTCCAGGCTTTGGCAGCCGGGAATGCTTTCCTTTAGCACCGCCGGGTCGTTCAGAGCTTCCCATACTTTCTGTATGGATGCGGCGATGCGTTCCTCGCCCTCGATCACCAAGGCCATCAAAATCTCCCCGATCACAATGTCGGATTGGTCCTAGCGCGCGGCTCGATACATGTCTATCGCACCAAAGTCCGGTTCGGATCGCGCGTGCCCCTTGCCTGTATCCGCGCGTTGTCATATCGATTTGTCATACAAATACGGAGACCATGATGGCCGGCGCCCCCACAGGAAAGAAGAAATTTCGCTCTCAGGAGTGGTTCGATAACCCCGACAATCCGGGAATGACGGCGCTCTACCTGGAACGCTATCTCAATTACGGGCTGACGCGCGCCGAGCTGATGTCGGGCAAACCCTTGATCGGCATCGCCCAGACAGGCTCGGATCTTTCGCCCTGCAACCGGCACCACCTCGAGCTTGCCAAGCGCGTGCGTGAAGGCATCGTTTCGATGGGCGGCATTCCTTTCGAGTTCCCGTGCCATCCGATTCAGGAAACCGGGAAGCGACCGACCGCGGCGCTGGACCGTAATCTCGCCTATCTCAGCCTTGTCGAGGTGCTTTACGGCTATCCGCTCGACGGCGTGGTGCTGACCATCGGCTGCGACAAGACGACGCCGGCGCTGCTGATGGCGGCGGCCACCGTCAACATTCCGGCCATCGCGCTGTCGGTCGGCCCGATGCTCAATGGCTGGCACAAAGGCAAGCGCACCGGCTCGGGCACCATCGTCTGGGAATCACGCCAGCGCCTGTCGGCCGGCGAAATCGGCTATGATGAATTCATGGACATCGTCGCCTCGTCGGCGCCGTCCACCGGCTATTGCAACACCATGGGCACCGCCACCACGATGAATTCGTTGGCCGAGGCGCTGGGCATGCAGCTGCCGGGCTCGGCCGCTATTCCGGCGCCCTACCGGGAGCGCGGACAGATTTCCTACGAGACGGGAAAACGTATCGTCGAGATGGTGCATGAGGATTTGAAGCCGTCCGACATCATGACGCGAGGAGCCTTCGAGAATGCCATCGTCGTCAATTCGGCGATCGGCGGCTCGACCAACGCGCCGATCCATCTCAACGCCATCGCCCGCCATCTCGGCGTGCCGCTCGACAATGACGACTGGCAGGCGATCGGCCTCAACGTGCCGCTCCTCGTCAATCTGCAGCCGACGGGTGAGTATCTCGGCGAGGATTATCATCACGCCGGCGGCGTACCGGCCGTCGTGGCCGAACTGATGAAGGGCGGGCTGTTGCCGCATCCCGATGCCTTGACCGCCAACGGCAAGTCGATCGGCGACAACTGCAAGGGAGCGGTGGTCGAGGATGCCGACGTCATCCGCAGCGCCGACAAGCCGCTGAAGGCCAATGCCGGCTTCATCAATCTCAGGGGCAATCTGTTCGATTCGGCGATCATGAAGACCAGCGGCATCTCGCCTGAATTCCGCGAGCGCTATCTGTCCAACCCCAGGGATCCCGAGGCATTCGAAGGCAATGCCATGGTCTTTGACGGGCCTGAGGATTACCACGCCCGCATCGACGATCCGGCGCAAGGCATCGACGAGCACACGATCCTGTTCATGCGCGGCGCCGGCCCGGTCGGTTATCCCGGCGGCGCTGAGGTCGTCAACATGCAGCCGCCGGCCTATCTCATCAAGAAGGGCATCCACGCGCTGGCCTGCATCGGCGATGGCCGCCAGTCCGGCACGTCGGGCTCGCCGTCGATCCTGAACGCCTCGCCTGAAGCCGCCATCGGCGGCGGACTGGCCTTGCTCAAGACAGGTGATCGCGTCCGCATCGACCTCAGGAAAGGCACCGCCGACATCCTCGTCAGCGACGACGAGATCACCCGGCGTCGCGCCGAGCTGCAGAACAATGGCGGCTATCACTATCCCAAGCACCAGACGCCCTGGCAGGAAATTCAACGCGCCATGGTCGACCAGTTCTCCGAAGGAATGGTGCTGAAGCCGGCGGTGAAATACCAGGACGTCGCGCACACCAGCGGTATCCCCCGGGACAATCATTGATTATTCCTCGGAACGATCATTAATTATTCCAGGGACAATCACCGAGCATCTGTTCGCAGATGCCGGCACGCACGACAAACGGCGGCTTGATCCGGATCGAGCCGCCGCTCGTCCTTGACAAGCGCGCGCAACAAATCCACCATCATGGCAAGGGGTGCATCGCGACGACCCCGTGAGGCGTCAGCCCAACGTTCGCGTCCAAGCTCTTACAGGGAGGTGGACGCCATGCCGTCAACAACCGCTATCACCGTACTGCAATTATCCCGTCTGGTCGCTCTGCCGGGCGCACCGGTAATCATCGACGTTCGCACCGACGAGGACTTCGACGCCGATCCGCGCCTGCTGCCGGCCACGGTCCGGCGCAATTTCAAAACCGTTTCGACCTGGGCACCAACGTTCGCCGGCCAATCGGTAGCCATCGTCTGCCAGAAAGGGCAAAAGCTCTCGCAAGGCGTCGCCGCTTGGCTGCGGCACGAGGGAATTCCTGCCGAATCCCTCGAAGGCGGGTTCGAGGCCTGGCGCGATGCAAAGGGGCTTTTGGTCCGTACCGGCAAATTGCCCCCACGCGACGAAAAGGGCCGCACGGTCTGGGTGACGCGAGCCCGTCCGAAGGTCGATCGCATTGCTTGCCCATGGCTGATCCGACGCTTCGTCGATCCCGGCGCGGTATTTCTGTTCGTCGAACCGGCGGAAGTCCTGGCTGTCGCCGACCGCTTTCAGGCCGTGCCCTTCGATATCGACACTGTGTTCTGGAGCCACCGCGGCGAACGCTGTACCTTCGACACCATGATCGAGGAGTTCGGGCTGGAATCCGATGCGCTCGATCGCCTTGCCGCGATCGTGCGCGCGGCCGACACCGCAAACCTCGATCTGGTACCCCAGGCTGCCGGATTTCTGGCCGCCTCGCTGGGCCTGTCGCGCATGTTCCGCGACGATCTCGAACAGTTGGAAGCCGGCATGCTGCTCTACGACGCTTTCTTCAGGTGGTGCCGCGATGCCACGGACGAAACTCACAACTGGCCGTCCGGAGGCAAGGTGGCATGAACGCAGTGGTCTCGAAGGAAGAGGGCGAAGTTGTCCGGGAGCCGGCCGCGCCGAGTTTCAACGAGGCGCTGCGCCTCTGGGCGAAAATCGGGTTGCTGAGCTTCGGCGGGCCGGCCGGCCAGATAGCGCTCATGCACAAGGAACTGGTCGAGGACCGTCGCTGGATCGGCGAACAGCGTTTCCTGCATGCCTTGAACTACTGCATGCTCTTGCCCGGCCCGGAAGCCCAGCAACTCGCCATCTACATCGGCTGGCTGCTGCACAAGACGCTCGGCGGCCTCGTCGCCGGTATCCTGTTCATCGTTCCGGGCGTGCTTGTCATGCTGACCCTGAGCATCCTCTATGCGCTATATGGCGACGTGCCGCTGGTCGCGGCGCTGTTTTTCGGAGTGAAGGCGGCAGTGCTTGCCATTGTCATCGAGGCGGTGATCAGGATCGGACGGCGTGCCCTGAAGAACCGGATCATGGTGTCGATCGCGGTCTTGGCCTTCATTGCGATCTACGCGTTGAGGGTTCCGTTCCCGCTGATCATCCTCGGCGCCGGATTGATAGGCCTGGCCGGAAACCGATTGGCGCCTACGTTCTTTTCCGGCCAGGCTCGTGGCGGGGACAACGTTCCCGACATCAAGGGCGCGGTGGACATGATGTTCGAGCGCGGCGAACTGACCCATGTCGAACCGACGAAATGGCACGCGCCGCGCACCGTCGCGATCTGGCTGCCGATCTGGCTCGGACCGGTTCTTGTGATCTGGTGGTTGACCGGCTCCGCAAGCGTTTGGACCGAGATAGGCCGGTTTTTCGCCCTGATGGCCGTGGTTACATTCGGCGGCGCCTACGCGGCCCTTGCCTATGTCGCACAGGCAGCCGTCCAGTCCTTCGGCTGGCTCGCCCCGGGTGACATGGTCGATGGGCTTGGGCTTGCCGAAACCACGCCGGGGCCGCTGATCCTGGTGTTGCAGTTCGTCGGCTTCCTGGCCGCGTTCCGCCACTCCGGGTCGCCGGACCCGCTCCTTGCCGGATCGCTCGGGGCCTTGCTCACTTTATGGGTCACGTTCACTCCCTGCTTTTTCTGGATATTCCTCGGTGCGCCCTACATCGAGGCGCTGCGCGGCAACAAGGCACTGTCGGCGGCGTTGGGCGCGATCACCGCCGCTGTGGTCGGCGTCATCATGAACCTCGCTCTGTGGTTCGCCTTGCACGTCATCTTCGGTGAGGTGCGCAGTATCGGGCCCGGTCTGAACGTGCCTGTTCTTTCGTCGGTCGACTGGCGCGCGGCGCTGCTTTCCTGCGCAGCCATGATCGCTATCCTGAAGCTGAAAATCGGCATGCTGCCGACACTTGCCGGATCCGCTCTGGCCGGTGTCTTGCTGTCGGCGGTAAGTTGGCAGTTGGCGTAGGGGCAACCCGGAGGAGACAATGGAAACTGTAAGTGTCCGCTACATTGTGAATGACGTCGACGAGGCCATCGCTTTCTACAGCGGGCATCTTGGCTTTGCCGTCGCTATGCATCCGGCGCCGTCCTTTGCCATGCTCGCGAAGGGCAATCTGCGGCTCTTGCTCAACGCGGCCGGGGGACCGGGCGGCGCATCGCAACCGATGCCCGACGGAAGTCTGCCTGAGCCCGGCGGCTGGAACCGCATTCAGATCGAGGTCGAGGATCTGGAAGCTCTCGTTCGCGCGCTGAAGAATGCGGGCCAAAGTTTCAAAAACGATATCGTCAAGGGAATGGGCGGCAGCCAGATCCTGCTGCAGGATCCCTCTGGCAATCTGGTGGAACTGTTCGAGCCGGCGCGCCGGTAGTTTCGGCCGATACAAGGCTGCTTCTGGTTTCCGGCTGTCTTTGTGTTCCGCTTGCGAACCGCCTAGTGCTTGTCGTGGTGCAAAAGCCGGCCACTTTTGAGCGACATGCACCAGTTGGTTGGAAACGGATTGGAAACTTCATGGCGGGACGGCGCTCATCCCTTGGCTTCCTCGGACTATTCGGCCGCTCGGGCGACTTGAGGCAGCTCGATACCGCATTGCGTGGCGCCGACCTTCATCCCGCGCTCGTGCCGGAGGGCGTGAAACTCACCATCGTCAATCTGATGAAGGACCGCTGGCCCGATGAGCCGCCTCCGGGCGCCTATGCGTCGGTGGCACAATTGTGCGGCTATTGCATCGCGGGTCGCGAAACCTTCGAACAGGCCAATGGCCAGGAGCGGACGCTGGAAGTCGAGCGTCGCATCGAGGCAGCACTGGAAGCCGGCGACAGCTTCGACGCACAGATCGTGCTAATGACGCTGCATGCCAAGCTCATCAGCGCCGAAGTCGTCGACCGATATGGACTCAGCGCGGAATGACGGGTCCGGCGGGCCTTCTTCAGCCGCCCATGCTGCCGCGCGGCAGCTTGATCATCTCGCCAAAGCGGGCGCGCAGCCTATCGTCGATCAGTTTCGGCACATGGCGCGGAAAGCGCTCGGCAAGCACGCGCTTTTTCTCGATGATCGCCCGCTGCAGGATGTCGGGCCGGCCCTTCTCGTTCCATTCCTTGGGCGAAAAGCGGTCGCCGACCGCCGGATAGAAATACTCGGTCTGCATTAGCCGTAGCGTCTGCTCGTTGCCGAGATAGTGGCCGGGGCCTTTCAGGCAGACATCGGCGATGGTGTCGATCGACAGTGCTTCGTCGGTCACCTCGATGCCGCGCACGCAACGCAGACAGTGGCCGAGCATGTCATTGTCGATGATCAGGCTTTCCAGGCAGAAGCCGAGCAGCGAAGCGTGCATGCCGGCCGATTCGTAGACTAGGTTGAGCCCGGCGAGGCCGGCCATCACATCGGTAATGCCCTTTTCGTAGCCGGACTGGATATCGGGTAGTTTCGAATCCGTCATGCCGGCGGCCGAGCCGCCCGGCAGGTCGTAGAACTGCGCCATCTGCGCGCAGGCCGCGGTCAACACCGCCTGTTCGGCCGAGCCGCCCGACATGGCGCCGGTCCTGAGATCCGACACGAATGGCCAGGTGCCGAAGATCGCCGGATGTCCCGGCTTGATGGCGTTGACATAGACGAGGCCGACCAGCACCTCGGCCACCGCCTGCACCACCGCGCCGGCGATTGCCGCCGGGGCCGTGGCGCCCGCCTGACCGGCCGAGAGCAGGAGGATCGGGATGCCGCCTTCGACGCACGCTTCGAGCACGCCGCAGGCATCTTCGGCGAACTTCATCGGCGGCACGACGAAACAGTTGGAGTTGGAGACGAACGGCCGGGCGCGGAAATTCTCCTCGCCGCCGGCGATGGCATAGAGCATTTCGAGCGCGGGCTGCACGTTCTCGCGCACCGTGAACGAGGTGCCGACATGCTTGGAGGTTCCCATCACGCAGGCATAGAGCGTGTTGAAGTCCATATCGAGCGGATCGGGAATGTCGCGCGGCACCATCGGCCGCTGGAAGAAATGGATGTTATCGAGCCCCTCGACGAGGCGGGCGGCGTCATAAATGTCCTGCAGCAGCGATTCGCGGTATTCGCGTCTTTCGACATCGACCAGATGCACGGCAGCACCTGCCGTGCCGTAATGCACGCGCTTGCCCTTGATCAGCATGTCGTGCCTGGGGTCCTGGCCGTGCAGCGTGAAATGCCGTGCCGCCTTCTTGATCGTGTCGAGCACGACAGCGCGGGGAAAGCGGACGCGGCCGTCGTCGCCGTAGCTAGCTCCAGCCTTGGTCAGCGCCTCGATGCAGGAGGGAATGGCATTGGCGAAGCCAACCGTTTCCAAGAGCGTCAGCACCGCCTCGTGGATGCGCTCCTGGTCGTTTTCGGTCAACGGTCCGTAGCTGCCGCCTTCGAGACCGGCGCGCACCGGCTTGATGTCGTCGGCCAAGGGTGCCGCCCGCATGGCGCGGCGCGCTTCGCGCCCGCCGGAACGGCGCGAACGCTGATCCGCCGCCGCTTCCTGCTTTTCAAGAAATGACATTGAGACACTCCACCTTTCCGAGAAGCAGAGCGCGGCGGTTGGTCCACCATCGGCTGCTTCTTCCCCTTTGTGCCCCCGACTATGCCGCCGGCATTGGCCCAGCCTATGAGCCAGGCGATGCGGTCGCATAGGCCAAGAGTTAATGAAGCCGGAGCCACGCTGTGCGGCTCCGGCAGGGGGCGGGTGATGTGGATCAGGCGGCGGCCGGTCTGCGTCCGGCGGCTGTGGCCAGTTCGCGGATTCCGGGCTCGATGTGCTGCAGCGCGATGGAGGAAATGCCCAGGCGCATGAAACGCGAAGGCTTTTCCGTGCGGTCGAAGAAGCGGTCGCCCGGTTCTATGATGACGCTGCGCGAGGCGGCGGCCTCGGCCAATCCGCGCGAATCGGTGCCGCGCGGCCCTTCGAGCCACAGCGACGTGCCGCCGGCCGAATCGGTCGAACGCCATTCCGGCAGGAAGGCGGAAATCGCATGGACCAGGCGCTTGCGGCGCTCGTCGAAGGCGCTCGACAGCCGCCGCACCAGCGCCTCGTGATGGCCGAGCGACAGGAACAGCGCAACCGCGCGCTGGTTGTTGGCCGGCGGATGCCGCAGCATGAAACGGCGAAGCGCCCTGAGCTCCGAGATCAATCCAGCCGAAGCAACGATGTAGCCAAGCCGCAGGCCCGGAGCCAGCGTCTTCGACATCGAGCCGACATAGACGACGCGGCCGGAGCGGTCGAGGCTCTTCAACGCCTGCTGCGGCGCCTCGTCGAGGAGCTGGCTGTCATAGCCGTCCTCGATGATGATCTGGTTATAGCGGTTGGCGCGCGCCAGCAGGTCCTGCCGCCTTTCCGCCGACAGCGGCACCATGGTCGGGCAATGATGGCTTGGCGTGACGAAGACGAAGCCGGAATCATTGGGAATAGAGGCGGTTACGATGCCGGACTGGTCGACCGGCACCGGCTCTATGTCGGCGCCCGCCAGACGGAAAATCGAGCGTGCGTCGGGGTAGCCCGGATCTTCCATCGCCACCTTGGAGCCCTTGGTCATCAGCAGCGTCGCCAGCATGTAGAGCGCGTTCTGGGCACCCAGCGTGACGATGATCTCGTCGGGGTTGGCGAAGATACCGCGCCGCGGCAAGAGCCGGGCCTGGATTTGCTCGATCAGCAGCGGGTCGTCGCGATCGACCATGTCGGAGGCCCAGTTGCGGATCTCGAGCACGGCAAGCGCCATGCGGTTGCACTCGCGCCATTCGGCGGTCGGGAACAGGGCCGGATCGAACTGGCCGTAGACGAAGGGGTAGGACGACTTGATCCAGTTCTCGTGCTTGGCCGGCGGCGGCATGTCGCTGGCCGCGATCTGCCGGCGTGCCTTCCAGTCGATTTCGTTGGCCTGGTCGGGCGCCTTCTGGTGCGGCTTGGCGGGCGTTGCCAGCACGTCGGGATTGACGAAATGGCCGCGCCGCTCGCGCGCCACCAGGAACCCTTGGTCGACGAGCTGCTGAAAGGCCAGCACCACCGTTCCGCGCGCCACGCCGAGTTTTTCGGCCAGGATCCGGCACGAGGGAAGCGGCATCGAAGCGGCGATCTGGCGGTCGAGAATGGCGGCCACGATGGCCTGGCGGATCTGAGCCTGGAGGGTCTGGCCGGATTCGGCCGAAATCCGGAACAGGCCGGACCATATGGCCGTGTCGTTGCGCTGTGGCATGGGAGATGTTCCTCGATGGCCAGCTTTTTTCGTTTGGCTGGACCAGTCGAATGTAACGGTGGCACAAGGGGTTGCGCCAATCAATTTTTCTGATCTTTGGGATTTATGCCAGTGATCCTTCCGCCGAATCCGGCGGCGCGGGAAGAACTGCCCGATCTCCGCGTGATGCATGCATCATCACCTTGTGTGATGCATCGCATCATCGCTTCGTGATGCACTGCGTCATTGCCGCGTATTGACCGGACGGAATTCGGCTCAATAGTTTTGCCGCGACGACACGCGCCGGAAACATCCGGTCTGATATGGTGCGTCGAAAACGCCAGGAGTTCCCCGCCAGTGGATCAGTCAGCCTTCCAGAAACAGCTCGCCGCCTTGCGCGACCATCGCGCCGGAGCCCCGGGCAACATGCGCCAGGCTTTCGCCGCCGATCCACAGCGGTTCGAGAAATTCTCAGCCATGGATGGGGACCTGTTGCTCGACTGGTCGAAATGCGCCGTCGACACCGTGACCATGGATCTGCTGGAAAAGCTGGCCGGGGCCGCCGATCTGGAAGGCCGCCGCGCCGCCATGTTCGCCGGCAAGAAAATCAACGTAACCGAGGACCGCGCGGTGCTGCACACGGCGTTGCGCAATCTCAGCGGCGAGGGTGTCACGGTCGATGGCCAGGATGTCAAGGCGGATGTCATTTCCGTGCTCGACGCGATGGGTGCCTTTGCCGATGCCGTGCGGTCCGGCAAGGCGACCGGCGCCACCGGCAAGAAAATCACCGACATCGTCAACATCGGCATCGGCGGTTCCGATCTTGGTCCGGCCATGGCGACGCTGGCGCTGGCGCCCTATCATGACGGGCCCCGCGCGCACTATGTCTCCAACATCGACGGCGCCCACATCCACGACACGCTCAAGGGCCTTTCCGCCGAGACCACGCTTTTCATCGTCGCCTCCAAGACCTTCACCACGGTCGAGACGATGACCAATGCGCAGACGGCACGCAAATGGGTGCAGGACGCGCTCGGCAAGGAAGCGGTCGGCAAGCATTTCGCCGCCGTCTCGACCGCGCTCGACCTCGTCGCGAAGTTCGGCATCGCGGCGGACCGCGTCTTCGGTTTCTGGGACTGGGTCGGCGGCCGTTATTCGGTCTGGGGCGCTATCGGCCTGCCGGTGATGATCGCCGTCGGTCCGCGGAATTTCCACGCCTTCCTCGATGGCGCGCACGAGATGGACGAGCACTTTCGCACCGCGCCCTTACAGAAGAACCTGCCCGCACTGTTGGGACTGGTCGGCTGGTGGCACCGTGTGATCTGCCAATATCCGGCGCGCGCGGTCATCCCTTACGATCAGCGTCTGTCCCGCCTGCCGGCCTATCTCCAGCAGCTCGATATGGAATCGAACGGCAAGAGCGTCACGCTCGAAGGCAATGCGGTGGCAACGCCGACCGGACCGCTGGTCTGGGGCGAGCCCGGCACCAACGGCCAGCACGCCTTCTTCCAGTTGCTGCACCAGGGCACCGACTTCATCCCGGTCGAGTTCCTTGCCGCTGCCGTCGGCCATGAGCCTGACCTCAAGCATCAGCACGATCTGCTGCTCGCCAACTGCCTGGCACAGTCGGAAGCCCTGATGAAGGGCCGCACGCTGGAAGAGGCACGCGCGCAGATGCTGGCCAAGGGCATGAAGCCCGCCGATGTCGATCGCATCGCCCCGCATCGCGTCTTCTCCGGCAACCGGCCCTCGGTGACCATTCTCTACCGCAAGCTCGACCCGCGCACCTTCGGCCGGCTGGTCGCGCTTTACGAGCACCGCGTCTTCGTCGAGGGAACGCTGTTCAACATCAACTCGTTCGATCAGTGGGGCGTGGAACTTGGCAAGGAACTGGCGACGGGGCTCTTGCCTGTCGTGGAAGGCAAGGAAAGTGCCGCCAAGCGCGACGCGTCGACGGCTGGCCTTGTGGGATACATCCACCAATTGCGTGGTTCGGAGTGAAAAGTTTGGCAGACATCAAGGGCATATTGTTCGACAAGGACGGAACGCTTGTCGACTTCAACGCGACCTGGCTTGGCGTAGCCGACTTCATGGCCATGGACGCGTCCGAGGGCGATCGCTGGAAGGCGGACAGGCTGCTTGCGGCCGCCGGCTTCGATTTCGCCAACAAGCGCTTCAAGCCCGACTCCATCTTCGCCTCCGGCACCAATCTCGACGTTGTCGAATTGTGGTTCCCGCGGCTGTCCGATGAGGACCAGATGCTTGCCGTCGCCCGTTTCAACGAGATCACTTCCGTGCAGGGGTCGGCGATGGCGGTGGCGCTGCCGGGGATCGTCGACACGCTGGCGGCACTGCATAGGAAACCCTACCGGCTTGGTGTCGCCACCAATGATTCGACCAGCGGCGCGGAAAAGACCTTGGTCACGCTCGGCGTCGCCCAATTGTTCGATGCCGCCTATGGCTATGACGCGGTGGCCAACCCCAAGCCCGCGCCCGACACGATCCTTGCCTTTTGCGATCTCACCGGCCTAAAGCCGTCGGAAATCGCCATGGTCGGCGACAACCGCCATGATCTCGAAATGGCCCGTGCCGGCGGCTGCGGCCTGGCCGTGGGCGTGCTCTCCGGCACCGGCACCCGTGAATCCCTCGCCGAGATTGCCGACGTCATCCTGGATTCGGTTGCCGACCTGCCGGACTTTCTTTCGGCACGGGTCAAGGAGACGGTTTGATCGCTCCGGCAAGAACCGGGTCGGTTCGCGCTTCGAGACGAAAGACGCCGCTTGGCTTTGGCACAGCGTCTTTCGCCTCCCCGAAATCCGGCACCTTGTATTCGGCAAGCAGGCGCAGCCGCGACCGCGGCAGGTAGACCCGGCCTGGATCGCCGACCAGCACCTCGATGCCGGCGGCGAGACAGCGGTCGAGGAAAGGGACCATCCGCCGGGCGACGTCCTGCCCGTAGAACACGTCGCCGGCAAGCACCACGTCGACCACGGGTGGCGAACCCCTGGTGATATCGTCTGCGATCGCGCGGATTGCGACGCCGTTGGCCGCCGCGTTGAGGCCGAGCGCGGCGACGCCGTTGCGGTCGATCTCGGCGGCGATCACCTCGCGCGCCCCGGCCCTGGCGGCGGCGATGCCGACAAGGCCCGAGCCGGCGCCGAGGTCGAGCACGCGGCGGCCTGCCACGGTCGTCGGGTGGTCGAGGATGTGGCGCGCGAGCACGGCGCCGCCGGCCCATGCATAGGCCCAGTAGGGCGGCTGCGGGTCCGGCGCGTCCTCGTCCGCATCGTCTTCGTCATGAGGGCCGACGAGGCGCCTCAGCCTGCTGCCCGGATGGGCGGTGTAGAGCCGGATTTCGGGAAGCGAAGGCACCGGGACAAGGCGCATGTTCGCCTTGATGAATTGCGCCGGGTCGAGATGCCAGCGCCGGTCCGGCCCATCGTCGCAGGCAGGTTCATCACCCACTATTGGCGCAGTGCCCGCCGCAGGATCTTGCCGACCGGCGTCTTCGGCAATTCGGTCCTGAATTCGATGTATTTGGGCCGCTTGTAGCCGGTCAGGTTCTCGCGGCAGTAGGCGGTGATCGTTTCCGCGGTCAGGGCCGGATCCTTCTTGACGATGAACAGTTTCGGTACCTCGCCGGAATGCTCGTCCGGCACGCCGATCGCCGCCACTTCGAGCACGCCTGGATGCGATGCCACCACTTCCTCGAGCTCCGTCGGATAGACGTTGAAGCCGGAGACCAGGATCATGTCCTTCTTGCGATCGACTATCTTGGTGTAGCCGCGCTCGTCCATGAAGCCCATGTCGCCCGACTTGAAGAAGCCGTCCTCGGTCATCACCTTGGCGGTCTCGTCCGGCCGGTTCCAGTAGCCGGCCATCACCTGCGGACCCCTGATGCAGATCTCGCCGACCTCGCCGAGCGGCAAATTGTTGCCGTCATCGTCGCGGATGGCGATTTCGGTCGAGGGCAGCGGCAGGCCGATGGTACCGGTGAAGTCGCCGGAGCTGAACTTGTTGGCCGTCGCCACCGGAGAGGTTTCCGAAAGGCCATAGCCTTCGCTGACGGGACACCCGGTAAGCGCCTTCCAGCGCTCGGCCACGCCCTTCTGCACCGCCATGCCGCCGCCCAGCGTCAGCACAAGCGGCTTGAAGTCCAGCTTGCGGAAATCCTCGTTGTTGAGCAGCGCGTTGAAAAGCGTGTTGAGGCCAGGAAAGATATGGATCGGATATTTTCCCATCTCCTTGACGAAGCCGGGAATGTCGCGCGGATTGGGGATCAGTATGTTCTGGCCGCCCATTTGCATGCCCATCAGTGCATTCACCGTCAGCGCGAAGATATGGTAGAGCGGCAGCGCGCAGATGAGGTTGAGATGCGCCGGCTTGGGCTTGATCGTATAGGCATCTTCGACCCACAGCGAATTCTGCGCGACATTGGCCAGCACATTGCTGTGCAGCAGCGTCGCGCCTTTCGATACGCCAGTGGTGCCGCCGGTATATTGCAGGAAGGCGACATCGTCGGCCGCCACCTTGGCGGGCCTGAAGTTCATGCCGCGGCCAGCCTTCAGAGCCGTGTTGAACTGGACATAGCCCGGCAATGACCAGGCCGGCACCATTTTCTTGACGCGGCGCACGACCAGGTTGACGATCGTGCCTTTCAGGCCGCCAAGCATGTCGCCCATGGCCGCGACCACGACATGCTTGATCGATGTCCTGCCGATCACCGCCTGCAAGGTGCTGGCGAAGTTCTCGAGGATGACGATGGCCTGCGCCCCGGAATCCTTGAGCTGATGTTCCAGTTCGCGCGGCGTATAGAGCGGATTGACGTTCACCACCGTGTAGCCGGCGCGGGCCACCGCCATCATCGCCACCGGGTATTGCAGCACATTGGGCATCATCAGGGCCACGCGCGCGCCCTGCTGCAGTCCGATCGATTGCAGATAGGCTGCGAATGCCGCCGAAAGCCGCTCGAGCTCGGCATAGGTAATGGACTTGCCCATGCAGGTGAAAGCTGGCCGGCCGGCGAACTGCTTGCAGGCGGCGACAAGGAAATCGCCGATGCAGCTATAGGGGAGCGCGCCGATCTCGGCCGGCATGTTCTTCGGATAGCTTTTCAGCCACGGTTTCTGCGGCAGGCCGGCGGCCAGCTCGGTGAGCGCCTTGGGCAGTCGCTGGGCGGCCGTGGGCGGCTTCGAGGCGGGTGCTGATTTGGCCGCGGACGATGACTTCGCCGCTCCGGCCTTGTTGGATCCGGCTTTAATCGGCGAAGTTTTTCCCGGAACGGCTTTTGTCGATGGTTTGGCCGTGGCCTTGGCTGCGGCCTTTGCTGGTTGGGCTTTCTTGGCCGGCTCCCGCGCCGTCTTCGCAATGCTGGCCTTGGCGGTCGCCGGCTTGCCGGGACGCGCGGCCGGTTTCGATGCCGCCTTGGTCGACGCCTTTGCCAGTGCCTTCGGTGCCGTTGCCCTCGGTGCCGGTGTCTTCGATGTCCTTGCCACCCATCCCTCCCTTGGCCGTTCTTGTTGGTCTTCGCCGCGATCGTCTCTGATGAGAGAGACGTCCTCCGCTGCCGCAGTCCATCTATGTATTGCGTCTATCGGCGGCCGTGCAAGTCTGCCCTTGCGGCAAGACCGGAAAGATTTGCCGCCGAAAAATCCTTCCATCGCCAGCGGCCCAGTGCGGAATGTTCCGGCGTGCACGGCTGGCCGGAAGCCAGCGCAATGCCGATTGCGCGATATCGCCGATCAATAAAAAAATGCGGTCGTTAACAATATCGTGAATGGAAAAAACTGCTAATTTTTTCTCCAATTGGGCAACATTGCGGATTCATTTCCTGCTTACGGTGGGGTAGGCAAACTGGGTGTTCCAAAGCCGGAAAAACGGTGCTTATATGCGCGCTTCGCGAGCCTGCTAGAGGGGCTTGGAAGAACATCAGGGAGTGCTCAATGAAAAGGAAACTGACTTTTGCAGCCGCGTTGCTGGCTGCAAGCGTCCTTGGAGGCGTGGCCAACGCAAAGACGCTGGTCTATTGCTCGGAAGCATCGCCGGCCAACTTCGATCCCGGTACGACGACTGGCGGCAACGACTTCGACGCCTCGTCGCGCACCGTCTATTCGCGCCTGGTCGAGTTCAAGCATGGCGGCACCGAGATCGAACCCGGTCTCGCCGACAAGTGGGATATCTCGGACGACGGCCTGGTCTATACTTTCCATCTGCATCCGGGCGTGAAGTTCCAGACCACCGACTATTTCAAGCCGACCCGCGACTTCAATGCCGACGACGTCGTCTTCTCCTTCGATCGTCAGTTCAACAAGGCCAATCCGTGGAACGGCGAAAAGTACCTGCCGAACCTCACCTGGGACTACTACACCGGCATGGACATGCCGAAATACGTCGCCAAGTGGGAGAAGGTCGACGACCTGACCGTCAAGCTCACCCTGACCGAGCCGAACGCGCCGATGCTGGCCAATCTCGGTATGGACTTCGCCTCGATCGTGTCGAAGGAATATGCCGACCAGCTGGAGAAGTCCGGCAAGATGGCCGATTTCTCCACCAAGCCGGTCGGCACCGGCCCGTTCCAGTTCGTCGACTACCAGCTGGATTCGGTCATCCGCTATGCGGCGAACCCGGATTATTTCAAGGGCAAGGAGAAGATCGACGATCTCGTCTTCGCCATCACGCCTGACGCAACGGCCCGTATCCAGAAAGTGCTCGCCGGCGAATGCGACATCGCGCCCTATCCGAATCCGGCAGACATCGGCACGATCAAGGCCAATCAGGACGTGAATCTGATGGATCAGGCCGGACTGAACATCGGCTATATGAGCTACAACACCACCATCCCGCCGCTCGACAAGCCTGAGGTTCGCCACGCGCTCAACCAGGCGATCGACCGGGAATCGCTGATCAAGTCGCTGTTCCAGGACGCTGGCGCCACGCCGGCCGAAAACCTGATCCCGCCGACCATGTGGTCGTGGAACAAGGACGTGAAGACTGACGCCTACAATCCGGAAGCAGCCAAGAAGGTGCTGGCCGATGCCGGTCTGAAGGAGATCCAGCTCTGGGCCGCCGATCGCGTTCGTCCGTACAACCCGAACTTCCAGCGTGCCGCCGAACTGATCCAGGCGGACTGGGCCAAAGTCGGTGTCAAGGCGAATATCGTCAACTACGAATGGACGAAGTATCGCGAGGAAGGCAAGAAGAAGGACCGTCCGGGTGCGTTCCAGATCGGCTGGACCGGCGACAATGGCGATCCGGACAATTTCTTCGCCACCTTGTTCGCCTGCTCCGCCATTGGCGTCTCGAACTACTCGAGCTGGTGCGACAAGGACTTCGAGGATCTGATCCAGAAGGCCAAGAAGACCAGCGACCAGGCCGAGCGCACCAAGCTCTACGAGCAGGCGCAGGTCGTGTTCCAGAAGCAGGCTCCGGCCTTCCTCTTGGCGCACAGCCAGGTTTACGCGGTCGTTCGCAAGAATGTCAGCGGTTTCATGATGGACCCGCTCGGCATTCATCGCTTCGACGGCGTCGACAAGGCCGAATAGAACTGTTAGGCGGGCGGCGCAATCAAGCGCCGCCCCCTTTTTAAGATGCTCAGATACCTGCTCAACAAAATCGCATTGGTCATCCCGACGCTGGTCGGCATCACCATCTGTGCCTTCGCTTTCGTCCGGCTGCTGCCCGGCGATCCCATCCTTGCCATGGCCGGCGAGCACGGCGTCGCGCCTGCCCGCTACGAGGAGCTCAAGGAACAATTCGGCTATAACCTGCCGATCTGGCAGCAATATGCGCGCTATGTCGGCGAGGTCGCCACTGGCGATTTCGGCGTCTCCATCTCGTCCAAGCGCCCGGTGCTCGAAGAGTTCAAGACCCTTTTTCCGGCAACGATCGAACTGTCGTTCTTCGCCATGGTCTTCGCCATGGTGCTCGGCATTCCGGCCGGCATCGTCGCCGCCGTGAAGCGCGGCTCGTGGTTCGACCAGTCGCTGATGGGGACAGCGCTGGTCGGCTATTCCATGCCCATCTTCTGGTGGGGCCTGCTGTTGATCATCTTCTTTTCCGGCTATCTCGGCTGGACCCCGGTGTCCGGCCGCATCGCCTTGCAGTTCTTCTTGAAGCCGATCACCGGCTTCATGACCATCGACAGCCTGCTCTACGGCAAGTGGGATGCCTTCCGCTCGGCGCTCAGCCACCTGGTCCTGCCGGCAATCGTGCTCGGCACCATTCCGCTGGCGGTGATCGCGCGCCAGACCCGGTCGGCGATGCTCGAAGTGCTGGGTGAGGATTATGTCCGCACCGCGCGTGCCAAGGGCCTTTCTTCCGCGCGTGTCATCGGCGTGCATGCCTTGCGCAACGCGTTGATCCCGGTCGTCACCACCATTGGTTTGCAGGTCGGCACACTGCTTGCGGGCGCCATCCTCACCGAAACCATCTTCGCCTGGCCGGGTATCGGCAAGTGGATGGTCGATTCCATCTTCAAGCGCGATTATGTCGTCGTGCAGTCAGGCTTGCTTTTGATCGCTCTCATCGTCATGGCCGTGAACCTCATCGTCGACGTGCTCTATGCCGTCATCAACCCGCGCATACGGGCGGCGTGATGAGCCAGTCGACCGAAATCGCCCCGATGGCCGCAGGCAGTCCTGACCGTCTGACTGGATTCAGGACCTTCTGGCATTATTTCTCGGTCAATCACGGCGCCGTCATCGGCCTGTTCGTCTTCATCCTGCTGGTGCTGGCGGCGCTGTTTGCGCCGCTGCTGGCACCCTACGCACCGGACATACAAGACAAGACCGCGTTTTTGAGGCCTCCGGCCTGGCAGGCAGGCGGCAGCACCGAATTCCTGCTCGGCACCGATGCCGTCGGCCGCGACATGCTCTCGCGCCTGCTCTATGGCGCGCGCTTCTCGCTGCTGATCGGCGCCGTGGTGGTCTCCCTGTCGCTGTTCGGCGGCATCACGCTCGGCTTGCTGGCGGGTTATTTCCGCGGCTGGGTCGACGTCGTGATCATGCGCTTCATGGATTTGATCCTGGCCTTCCCCTCGCTGCTCCTGGCGCTGGTGCTGGTCACCATCCTCGGGCCTGGCCTGTTCAACGCGATGCTGGCGATCTCGCTGGTGCTGCAGCCGCATTTCGCACGCCTGGTGCGCGCCGCGGTGATGGCCGAGAAGAGCCGCGAATATGTCGTGGCCGCCAAGGTGGCTGGCGCCGGTCATATCAGGCTGATGCTTGCCACCATCCTGCCCAACTGCCTGGCGCCGCTGATCGTCCAGGGCACGCTGTCATTCTCCAACGCCATCCTCGAGGCGGCCGCCCTTGGCTTCCTCGGCCTCGGTGCCCAGCCGCCGACGCCCGAATGGGGCACGATGCTCGCTTCGGCACGCGAATTCATCCTGCGCGCCTGGTGGGTGGTGACCTTCCCCGGCCTCGCCATCCTCATCACGGTGCTCGCGATCAATCTGGTCGGCGACGGTCTGCGCGACGCGCTCGATCCGAAGCTCAGGAGATCGTGATGGCTCTGCTCGATATCCAGAACCTCGTCGTCGAGTTCCAGACAGCGTCGGGTCCGTTCCGGGCGGTCGACGGCGTCTCGCTTCATGTCGACGAGCGCGAAGTGCTGGCCATTGTCGGTGAATCCGGCTCCGGCAAGTCGGTCTCGATGCTGGCGGTGATGGGATTGCTGCCGTGGACGGCCACGGTGACCGCCGACCGCATGAGCTTCAACGGCCGCGATCTCCTGAAGATGAGCCCGGCCGAACGCCGCAGGATCGTCGGCAAGGACATCTCGATGATCTTCCAGGAGCCGATCGCCAGCCTCAACCCGTGCTTCACCGTCGGCTTCCAGATCGAGGAGGTGCTGCGCTTCCATATGGGCATGGATCGTGCCCAGCGCCGTGCCCGCGCCGTCGAACTGATGAAGCTGGTCGGCATCGCCGACCCGGAAGAACGCCTGAACTCGTTCCCGCATCAGATGTCGGGTGGCCAGTGCCAGCGCATCATGATCGCCATCGCCATCGCCTGCAATCCGAAGCTGTTGATCGCCGACGAACCGACGACGGCCCTCGATGTCACCATCCAGAAACAAATCCTCGACCTGCTGGTTTCGTTGCAGGCCAAATACGGCATGGGCCTGATCATGATCACGCACAATATGGGCGTGGTGGCCGAAACCGCCGATCGCGTCATCGTCCAATACAAGGGCCGCAAGATGGAAGAGGCCGACGTGTTGTCGCTATTCGAGAGCCCGAAGAGCAATTATACGCGCGCGCTCCTGTCGGCGCTGCCGGAAAACGCCGTCGGCGACCGGTTGCCGACCGTATCCGACATGCTCTTCGAGCCGGCGCCCTCGGGAGCCTCCGCATGAGCACCACGGTCGTCGAAGGCAAGAACATCGTGCGCGACTACCATATCGGCGGCAGCCTGTTCCGTGGCCAGCGCACGGTGCACGCGGTCAAGGGCGTCTCCTTCAGCGTCGACAAGGGCAAGACGCTCGCAATCGTCGGCGAAAGCGGCTGCGGCAAGTCCACGCTCGCCCGCATCATCACGCTGATCGATCCGGCGACGTCGGGAGAGCTGTTCATCGACGGCAACAAGGTCGACATCGCCAGGAATGGATTGACCAAGGAAATGCGCCGCAAGGTGCAGATCGTCTTCCAGAACCCCTACGGGTCGCTTAATCCGCGCCAGCAGATCGGTGACGTTCTGGGCGAACCGCTGCTCATCAACACCGGCAAGCCGGCCGAGGAACGTCGCGACCTGGCAATGAAGATGCTGAAGAAGGTCGGCCTCGGCCACGAGCATTACAACCGCTATCCGCATATGTTCTCGGGCGGCCAGCGCCAGCGTATCGCCATCGCCCGCGCGCTGATGCTGAATCCGAGTCTGCTGGTGCTGGACGAGCCGGTCTCGGCACTCGATCTTTCGGTGCAGGCGCAGGTGCTCAACCTGCTTGCCGACCTGCAGGACGAGTTCCAGCTGACCTATGTCTTCATCAGCCACGATCTGTCGGTGGTGCGCTACATCGCCGACGACGTCATGGTGATGTATTTCGGCGAGGCGGTCGAATACGGCTCGCGCGAGGAGGTCTTTTCAGACCCCAAGCACGGCTACACCAGGACGCTGTTCGCAGCGACGCCGCGTGCCGACGTGGCGAGCATCAAGGCGAGGTTGGCGAAGAAGAAGGCTGCGTGAGGTCGGGTATATCGATATTGGGGTGAGGCAGTCATCCTGCCGATGTTTGCGCCGCCCCTCACCTGCCTGCCGGCATCCTCTCCCCGTATAGCGACGGGGAGAGGGACGCTCTCATCGCTGGTTTCGCCAATCTCCAGCGTTGCAGGAATGGCGCCGAGATTGCGGCAGCCCATTTCTCCCCGTCTCTATACGGGGAGAAATGCCCGGCAGGGCAATGAGGGGCAGCGCTCACTTCGGCATTGATGCGTTTCACCAATTGCCTTGGAATCGGCTTTACCTGAATCTCAATACATCCCTAGCCAAATGGCTCAAGACAGCTTCGCGATAACAGCCTGCAGCGCCTCGCCGAAGCGGCGCACTTCATCGACCGTGTTGTAGTGGACCAGCGAGGCGCGAATGGCGCCGCTGTCCATGGACAAATTGAGGCGCTTCATCAGCCGGGGCGCGTACATGTGGCCGTCGCGGATGCCGATCTGCATGTTTGCCATCTCCTCGACGACCCGCTGCGGCGACAATTTGCCGATGTTGAAACAGAAAGTCGGCACGCGCTCGTTGATGCGGGCCTCATCGGCGACGCCGTAAATTGTCGCGCCACAGCTCTTCAGCACGGCCAGCATCTCGCGCGCCAGCAGCAGCTCGTAATCGCGGATCGCGCCCATGCCGGCGACGATGTTGTCGCGCCGCGAGCGGTTGTTGGAGGGCGCAAGGTTGCGGCCGATCAGTTCCAGATACCGTACGGCCGCATCCATGCCCGACACGTTCTCGTAGATGAAGGTACCAGCCTCGACCTTGTAGGGCGGCTCGTCGGGGATGAAATCCTCGCGGAAGGTCGGCAGCCGCTTCAGCGTTTCGAAGCGGCCCCACAGGAAACCCATATGCGGCGAGAAATTCTTGTAGCCGGAACAGACGAGATAATCGCAGCCCCAGGCCTGCACGTCGATCAGCCCGTGCGGCCCGTAATGCACGCAGTCGAGGAAGACTTCGGCGCCGGCGGCATGCGCGATCCCCGCCACCGAGGCGACGTCCACGATCGAGCCGATAGAATGCGCCGTCACCGTGCAGGCGACGAGACGGGTACGATCGGAAACAAGCGGGCGTAGATCGTCGACATGCAGATTGCCGTCCTCGCGCATGCGCCACCACCGAAGCTTGGCGCCGGCGGACTCCAGCGCCAGCCATGTCGCGATGTTGGCGTCGTGGTCCATGTCGGTGATGACGATCTCGTAGCGCTCCCCGAGCATCTGGCCGATGCCGAGGCTGACTAGGCGGATGAACGAGGTGGCGTTCATGCCGAAGCAAATTTCGGACGGACTGTACGCGTTGATCAGCAGCGCCACGCTCTCGCGGGCGTCGGCGACCGACTGGTCGACGGTGACGCTGCGGCCATAGCGGCCGCCGCGTTGCACATTGTGCGAAACCAAATGGTTGGTCACCGCATCGAGCACGCTTTGCGGAATCTGCGCGCCGGCGGCGTTGTCCAGGAAGATGAAATCGCCGGCCCGCTGCAACGCGGGGAACATGGCGCGGATGGCGTCGACGGGGAAGCCGCCTGGGGCGGTGGCCTGGGAATTGCTCAAGGGTCGTCTCCTGCGAAGTGTTTTTGCAGATGGTTGGATGATCAGCGCGTCTTCTCGGTCTTGAAGCGGCGTTCAAGCAGGCTGACGAGGCGGACCATCGGCCAGAGAAAGATGAGATAGACGAGTGCGGCGCCGATCAGCGGCGAGGGGTTGGCGTAGAGCGACTGCGCGTTGGTCGCTTCCTTCAGGAGTTCCGGCAGCGCCACGGTCGAGGCGAGCGACGTATCCTTGAACATCGACACGCAATTGCTGGTCATCGGCGGAATGACCACGCGGACCGCCTGCGGCAGCACCACCTTGCGCAAGGTCAGCAGGAACGGCAGGCCGAGCGCCTGCGACGCCTCGAACTGGCCGCGCGGAATGCTCTCGATGCCGGAGCGGAACACTTCGGCCGAATAGGCCGACATGATGATGGCGAACGCGGTCACCGCCGAGGCCCAGGACGAAAGGCGTATGCCGAGGAAGGGCAGCGCATAATAGATCAGGATCAGCACGACCAGCACCGGCAGGGCGCGGAAGATATCGGTGTAGCCGACCGCAAGCCACCGCAGCGGCTTCGTTGCATAAAGCCGCAGCAGGCTGATCACCAGGCCGATGGGGATGCCGATGCCGATGCTGAGCAGTCCGAGCAGCAGCGTGTTCAGGAAACCGCGCAGCAGCGCCGGCAGGCTGGACATGATGACATCGGGGTTGAAGAAGGTGTCCAGCAGCGACATGGGAGCGTTCCCGAACCCCAGAGCAAAGGGTGCTCAAAGTTAAAACCAATCGACCTCGCCGGCGGCGAGACGGCCTGCGCGGCAGCCGGCGCCAGCGCGCGAAATGAATCGTGCCGGCCTGCAAAGCCGGCACGATTTCAGTGCGTTGCCGCTCAGGCCTTCGGCAGCGGCATTTCCTTGACGGTCGAGGAATCGGCCGGGGCATCGCTGCCGAACCACTTCTTGTGAATGGTGGCCAGCGTGCCGTCCTTCTTCATCGCGGTCAGCGCGTCGTTGAGCTTGCCGAGCAGCGGGTGGTCCTTGGTCAGCATCAGGCTGTACTGTTCGCCGGTCTTGATGCGCTGCTTGACCGTCAGGTCCTTCATCTTGGTGAAGGAATACTGCATGCCTGGAATGTCGCTGACAGCCGCATCGATGCGGCCGGCGCTGAGGTCGAGCAAAAGGTTCTGCTGCGTGTCGTAGCCCTTCACGTCGCTGAACCCGTCGGCGTCCTGATGCGCCTTGACCCAGGTCTCGCCGGTCGAGCCGGACAGCACGCCGACGATCTTGCCCTTGAGATCGGCCTCGGCGTTGATCGGGCTGTCTGTCTTGGTGGCGATGCCCATGTCGGAATCATAATAGGGCTGCGTGAAGGATTGCGACTTCAACCGTTCCGCCGTGATGGTGATCGAGGAGATGGCGACATCGATGCGCTTCGACGTGGTGGCCGCGAACAGCGCCTGGAAGCCGAGGTCGGCAATGTCGGTGGTCATGCCGACGCGCTTTGCCGCTTCGTTGACGATATCGACTTCGAAACCCTCGAAGGTGCCGCCCTCGTTCTTGTACTCGAAGGGCGGATTGGTCGGGTAGGCGCCGACATTCAGTACATCGGCGGCATAGGCACTCGCAGGGCCGGCGGCGATGCCGATGGCGGCGGCGAGCAGGATGAGATTGCGACGGGTCAGGCTCATTTTGTTCCCTCTGGGGTGTTCCCTCTGGTGTCGATCGGGCGGGGCTAGCCCCGCACGCTTTCTTGCCGCCCCGCCTCCCAGCGCAACGTCAATTCATGGCAGCGACCGTGCGATCGGGCACGGTCGCTATTACATCGCCGAGTTCACGTGCCCGCACGGCAGGGTTGGCGATATTGTCTGTATGCAGATCACGGATTTGAGTGCGCACACCGCCGCACGCGTGAAGCGCGCTGGACGATGACCGGGGCAGCACAAACAACAAGGACTCAGATCTCCTCACCCCAGCACTGCGACGGACTGGCGGGCAAGCCCGTCCGGCAGGGCGGTAGCCTTCTATGCTGGAATGCTTATCCAAAGCGCGGTGGTTTTCAAGATAAAAGTTTTAAGCTTAAAAATTCGCGTCGCTTTGTTGTCGCGACGCATTTCAAGCGGGTCAGCGGCGCATGTCTTCCGCCAATTCGGCGCTCGCCGAGGCTTTGCCGGCAGCCGCGCCCGCGCCGAGAAACATCGTATCGCTGGACAGCACGAAGAAGCTGGCGCCGATAGCCGCCCAACGGGCGACGTCCAGCGGCGTTGCACAGAAAATGCCGGCGGTTTTGCCTCGTGCAACCGCGACGCCGATAATCCCTTGGATCGCATCGGCAAGTTTGTCGGCGCCCTTCGGTCCGATTGCATCGATCGAAACCGAGAGATCGCCGGGGCCGACGAAGATCACGTCGACGCCGTCCACCGCCGCGATCGCTTCGATGCTGGCCAGCCCCTCGGCGGTCTCGACCTGCACCGCGACGACAATCCTGTCATTGGCGCCGGCAAGATATTCGGGAATGCGGTAGCCATAGCCGGCGGCCCGGCCAGGTCCGACGCCGCGCTCGCCCCAAGGTGGATAGCGCGAGGCCCTGACGGCCATGGCGGCCTGGGCAGCGGTGGATACGCGCGGGATCAGCACGCCTTGCGCGCCGCTGTCCAGCGCCGCCTGGATGGCTTCCGGCGCATGGCCGGGAACGCGCACCAGGGCCGGCACGCGATGGACGTCGGCCGCCCTCACCATCGTCTCGATCATGTCGCGCGAGATCTGGGCATGCTCCCAATCGATACAGAGGAAATCGAGGCCGGACTGCGCCATCACTTCGACGGCGACGGGATGGGGAATGGCGGCAAAGGAACCGACGAGGTTGGTCTTGCCGATGCATTTCTGGCGGAATTCGCTCATAGCCATCCCCTTCTTATCCGGCCCAAATCCTTATCCGCAAACGCCGCTCAGGCGAAGCTATTTCAGGCTTGAAATATTTTCGCGCGAGCCTAGCGTGTGGTCTCCCGCCGCGAGTTCCAGATATGAACAAACCACATCCCCTGCACGGCCCGAACAGATTGAAACTTGGCGTCTTTTCGACCAATGCCGATGGCGGGCTGGCCATCACCGACGTGCCGGAGCGCTGGACGGCAAGCTGGCAGGACAATCTGACGGCGGCGCGGATCGCCGACCGTGCCGGGCTGGAGTTCCTGCTGCCGATCGCCCGCTGGCGCGGCTTTGGCGGCCGCAACAAGGTGCGCGAATGGTCGTTCGAAACCTTCACCTGGGCGGCCGCCCTCAGTGTTGCTACCGACCGGATCGGGCTGTTCATGACCGTGCATGTGCCGCTCGTGCATCCGCTTTATGCCGCAAAGGCGCTGGCGACGGTCGACCACATCAGCCAGGGCCGCGCCGGCCTCAACATCGTCTGCGGCTGGAACCCGAAGGAATTCGGCATGTTCGGCACGCCGCTGGTCGAGAAGGGTTACGACCAGGCGGCCGAATGGATCGAAATCCTCGAAAAGCTGTATGCTTCGGCCGAGCCGCTGGATTATGAAGGCACCTATTATCGGCTCAAGGAAGCCGTCAGCCGGCCGGCCAGTCTTCAGGTGCCACGGCCGGTGACGATGAACGCGGCTTTCGGCGGTCCGGGCCGCGATTTCGCCGCCGCCAGATGCGATTATCTGTTCACGACCTTTTCCGAAATGAGCGATGCCGGCAAGCATGTCGCCGATATCAGCGAGCGGGCCGACAAGGCGGGTCGCGATGTCGGCGTCTACACTGTGGCGCATGTCGTCTGCCGTCCAACCATGGAAGAGGCGCAGGCCTATTATGTCAGCTATGCCGTCGACATGGCCGACCACGATGCCGTCGATGCTCATATGGCCGGCAAGAAGGAATTCTCGCAATCGCATGACCCGCATGCCTATGACCGCTACCGGCAGCGTTTCGCCGGCGGCGCCGGCACCTTCCCGCTGATTGGAACGCCCGAAACGATTGCCGCCGACATGGCCGCCATTGCCGGGCACGGCTACCAGGGCATCGCGCTGTCGTTCGTCAACTACACGCAGGAGCTGCCCTATTTCTGCGACCATGTACTGCCGCTGCTGAGGCGAGCAGGCCTTCGCGAATAGTAGTGGTACAAAGCGACTTGATCGGTTGGTCTGTTGTCAGCCAAGCTTTCATCATTCGTTTCGGCAAACCATAACAAACATTTCGGGATTGGCCGAAGCCCCAACTTCGTCATCCACGGGCGAAGCAGGAGCGAAGCTCCGTCGCGGAGACCCGAGGATCCATCCCGTGACCTTGGCCGAGGAATGCAGCGGAGGAGAATTCCGCACCGCAGCAGCGCTCTGAAGTCGCGGCATGGATCCTGGGGTCTGCGCCGCGTCGCTATGCTCCTTGCTGCGCCCCAGGATGACGAAGCGATGGGCGTTTTGCGCTAATTGTCAAAGCATGCGGCTCATTTCGGAATGGTCGTAGTTTACTCCGGAATAACGGCGGTCGCCTGGATCTCCACCTTGGCGCGGTCCTCGACCAGCGCCATCACCTGCATGGCGGCCATCGCTGGAAAATGCCGGCCGATCACCTCGCGATAGGCCTCGCCGATGCCCCTGAGATTGGCGAGATATTCGGCCTTGTCGGTGAAATACCAGGTCATCGAGGTGATATGCTGGGGTTCCGCACTAGCCTCGGCCAGCACCGCCACGATGTTCTCGAGCGTCTGCCGCACCTGGCCGACAAAGTCGTCGGTTTCGAACTGGCATTGCCCGTTCCAGCCGACTTGGCCGCCGACGAAGACGAGCCTGCCGCGCGCGGCGACGCCATTGGCATAGCCGACAGGTTTCGCCCAGCCTTCCGGCTGCAGGATCTCGTGCATTCAAAACCTCCCGGTAGTCCAAAAACCAATTCCCAAAAACGAATGCCGTCAATTCTGCCGTCAGGCCGCGCCCATCACTTGCCTGGCGATCACCACCTTCTGCACGTCGGAAGCGCCCTCATAAATGCGTAGCGCGCGGATCTCGCGATACAGTCTCTCGACGATATGGCCTTTGCGGACGCCGTCGCCGCCATGCAGCTGCACGGCCTTGTCGATTACGTCTTGTGCCTTGTCGGTGGCGAACAGCTTGGCCATCGCCGCCTCCCGTGTCACCCGGGCGGCACCCATGTCCTTGGTCCAGGCGGCGCGGTAGACAAGAAGCGCCGCCGCGTCGACGTCGAGCGCCATGTCGGCGATATGGCCCTGCACCATCTGCAACTCGGCCATTGGCGCGCCGAACAGTTTGCGCTCGGCCACCCGCTTGATGCTTTCATCGAGCGCGCGGCGGGCAAAGCCGAGTGCCGCGGCGCCGACGGTCGAGCGGAACACGTCGAGCACCGACATGGCGATGCGGAAGCCCTCACCGGGCTTGCCGATCAGTGCGGCGGCCGGCAAGCGGACCTTGTCGAAAGAGAGCCGCGCCAGCGGATGCGGTGCGATCACTTCGAGACGTTCCGCAATGCCAAGACCGTTGGCGTCGCCCGGCACGAGAAAGGCGGAGAGCCCCTTGGCGCCCGGCGCCTCGCCGGTGCGGGCAAAGACGACATAGAGATCGGCGATGCCGCCATTGGAGATCCAGGTCTTCTCGCCCGACAGGACATAACTGTCGCCATCGCGGGTCGCCGTCATTTCGGTGTTGGCGACGTCCGAGCCTGAGCGCGGTTCCGACAAAGCAAAGGCCGAAATCGCCTTGCCGGCGCGTGTCTTCGAAAGCCACTGCTGCTGTTCCGGCGTGCCGAACAGGCTGAGCGCGCCGGTGCCAAGCCCCTGCATGGCAAAGGCGAAATCGGCCAGCCCGTCATGCCGCGCCAGCGTCTCGCGCGCGATGCACAAGGTGCGCACATCGAGGGGACCGGGATTGTCGGTATCGAGAGCGGTCGGTTTCAGCCAGCCGTCCCGGCCGAGCTTCGCGACCAGCTCGCGGCAAGCGGCGTCGACGTCATGATGATCGACGGGAAGGTTTTTTGTGCACCAGGCGTCGAGCTGCTGGGCCAGTTCGCGATGGCGGTCTTCGAAGAAGGGCCAGGAGAGGAAGGAGCGGTCAGGCATTTCTGCCTCCGCAGTGCTTCGAGCGTTGCGCTCTATGGCGCCCCCCTCTGTCCTGCCGGACATCTCCCCCTCTAGGGGGGAGATTGGCAGCGTCGGCGTCGGCGCCGTTCCTACAAGGTTGGAGATTGGCGAAAGCGTGCGTGACAGCTGATCTCCCCCCTAGAGGGGGAGATGTCCGGCAGGACAGAGGGGGGCGCTGTCCCGCCGACTTTTCCACGGAGAGCATCATCCTCAATCCCCCCCGAACACCGGCTTTTCCTTGGCTACGAACGCCTTGTACGCCCGCTCGAAATCGCCCGTCTGCATGCAGATCGCTTGCGCCTGCGCTTCCGCCTCTATCGCCTGGTCGAGGCCCATCGACCATTCCTGGTTGAGCTGCGTCTTGGTCATGCCGTGGGCGAAGGTCGGGCCGGAAACGATGCGCGCCGCCATGTCGAGCGCGTCCGCTTCCAAGGAAGCCGTCTCTACAAGCCTGTTGTAAAACCCCCAGCGCTCGCCTTCGGCAGCCGTCATGGTGCGGCCGGTGTAGAGCAGTTCGGCGGCGCGGCCCTGGCCGATGATGCGCGGCAGGATCGCGCAGGCGCCCATGTCGCAGCCGGCGAGGCCGACGCGCGTGAACAGGAACGCGGTCTTGGCTTCCGGCGTCGCGATGCGGATGTCGGAGCTCATGGCGATGATGGCGCCGGCGCCGACCGCGACACCGTCGACAGCCGCGATGATCGGCTTGCCGCAATTCAGCATCGCCTTGACGAAATCCCCGGTCATGCGGGTGAAGGCCAGGAGCTGCTTCATGTCCATCTTGACCAGCGGGCCGATAATGTCGTGGACATCGCCGCCGGAGCAGAAATTCCCACCATTGGAGAGGAACACCACGGCGTCGACATCGTCGGCATAGACGAGGTCGCGGAACGTATCGCGCAGCTCGGCATAGCTGTCGAAGGTCAGCGGGTTCTTGCGCTCCGGCCGGTCGAGCCGGACCTTGGCGATCCTGCCCTCGACCTCCCAGAGGAAATGCTTCGGCTTGCGGCCGGCCATCGCGGTCATTCGCGTCCCTCCCAGTTGCTGCGGAACGAGGTCAGCATGCTGGTCAACCGGCGCGCGTCGTCCTCGCTCACCTTGCCCAACAATTCACCGATCCAGCCCTCATGCGCTGCGGCGATGATGGCGAAGGATTTCGAGCCCTCCTCGGTCAACCGCACCATCGAGGTGCGGCGGTCGCCGTTGCGGCGGGCGCGGGCGACCAGTCCTTCCGAAACCAGCCGGTCGACGATGCCGGTGACATTGCCGTTGGAAACCAGCAGGAAGCGTGACAGGTCGCTCATCAGCATGCCTTCCGGCACGCGGTAGAGCGCGGCCATAACGTCGAAGCGTGGCAGCGTTGTATTGAACTCCTTCTTCAGGCGCTCGCGCAGTTCGGCTTCGATCGTGCGCGAGGCGCGCAGCAGCCTGATCCACAGACGCAGCCGGTCCTTGCCGGGTCCCGACGGTGCGGGCAGGGGGCCGGCTACCATGTTTCGCCTCCTGAAATCGAAATCGCCTGGCCGGTGATCGACGCTGCCGCATCGCCGCAGAGCCAAAGCACGGCGGCGGCAATTTCTTGCGGCTGGATCAAGCGGCCTTGCGGGTTGGTCGAGGCAAGGCTCGATCGTGCCTGCTCGGCCGAGCGGCCGGTCTTTTCGATGATGCGCTGGATGGATTCTTCCAGCATCTCTGTCTCGACGAAGCCCGGGCACACCGCGTTGACGGTGACGCCGGATTTCGCCGTCTCCACCGCCAGCGCTCGCATCAAGCCGACGACGCCATGCTTGGCCGCCACGTAAGGCGCGACATAGGCGTAGCCCTTCAGCCCAGCCGTTGAGGCAATAAAGACGATCCGTCCGGCCTTCCGCTCGGCCATGCCGGCGAGCGCCGGCTTCACGGTCAGGAAGGCGCCGGTCAGGTTGACGTCGAGCGTGCGCTGCCAATCGGCGAGCGTCGTCTTGTGCGCCGGCGTGCTGCCCGCCATCCCGGCATTGGCGACGACGATGTCGAACGGCCCACGCGCGGCCTCCGCCGTCTCGTAAAGCGTCGCCATCGCCGCCTCATCGGTGACATCGGCAGTGATGGCGAAAATGCGGTCGCTTTCGCCGGCCACTTTGGCCAGCTCCGCCTCGCGCCGGCCGCAAATGGTGACGTCGATGCCCGCACCGGCCAGCGCCAGCGCGATGGTGCGGCCGGCACCGGACCCGCCGCCGGTGACAAGGGCGTGCCTGCCGGGGATTGCGATTGCGGCCGTCATACTTTCAGCCCCGCCGCAGCGTCGCGTTCGGCCAGCCGGTAGATCTGGTCACGGCCGGGCAGATAGGGATCCGGCCATTTGACGCCACGATCGCCGAGCGCCACCGCCGCATGCAGCGTCCAGTAGGGATCGGCGAGATGCGGCCGTGCCAGCGCCACCAGGTCGGCGCGGCCGGCCATCAGGATGGAATTGACATGGTCCGGCTCGTAGATGTTGCCGACAGCCATCGTCGCCATGCCGACCTCGTTGCGGATGCGGTCGGAAAACGGCGTCTGGAACATGCGGCCATAGACCGGCTTTGCCAGTACCGACGTCTGGCCGGCCGAGACGTCGCAAATGTCGACGCCGGCTTCATGCAACAGCCTCGCGATCTCGACCGCATCGGCGGGCGTCACGCCTTCGATGCCGACCCAGTCATTGGCCGAAATGCGCATCGAGATCGGCTTCTGCGCCGGCCAGGCTGCCCGCACGGCGCGGAAGATTTCGAGGGGATAGCGGATGCGGTTTTCCAGCGAACCGCCATACGCGTCCGTACGCCGGTTGGTGACGGGCGTGATGAAGGACGACAGGAGATAGCCATGCGCGGCGTGGATCTCCAGCATGTCGAAGCCGCAGCGATCGGCCATCTCAGCCGAAGCCACGAATTCGTCGCGCACTCTGTCCATGTCGGCGCGGTCCATCGCCTTCGGCACCTGATTCTGCGGCGACCACGCGACCGCCGAGGCCGCCATGACAGGCCAGTTGCCGGAGGCCAGCGGCACGTCGGTGCCCTCCCAGCCGAGCCGAGTCGAACCCTTGGCGCCGGAATGGCCGATCTGGGCGCAGAGCTTGGCTTCGGTCTCGGTATGGACGAAATCGACCAGCCGCTTCCATGCCACCTCATGTTCGGGTGCGTAGAAGCCCGGACAGCCGGGCGTGATACGCCCTTCCGGGCTGACGCAGGTCATCTCGATATAGAGGAGCCCGGCGCCGCCCTTGGCCCGCTCGGCATAGTGGGTGAAATGCCAGTCGGTCGGGCAGCCGTCGACGGCCTTGTACTGCGCCATCGGCGAGACGACGACACGATTGTTGAGACGCACGCGCAGCTTGAACGGCGCGAACATCGGCGCGCGGCGCAAGCTGTTGCCGCCGGCACCCGCCTGGCGCTGGAACCATTCCTCCGCGCTTTCAAGCCATTCGGCATCGCGCAGCCGCAGGTTCTCGTGGCTGATGCGCTGCGAGCGGGTCAGAAGCGAATAGTTGAACTGCACCGGATCGAGGCCGAGATAGCGCTCGACCTCCTCGAACCATTCGAGCGAATTGCGCGCCGCCGATTGCAGCTTCAGCACTTCGGTGCGGCGCGCATCCTCATATTTGCGGAAGGCGGCGTCGAGGTCCGGTTCGGTTTCGACATAGTCGGCCAGAGCCACCGCGCTTTCCAGTGCCAGCTTGGTGCCCGAGCCGATCGAGAAATGCGCCGATGCCGCCGCGTCGCCCATCAGCGCCAGGTTTTTGTAGGACCAGCGTTCGCACAGCACGCGGGGGAAGTTTATCCAGGCCGAGCCACGGATGTGGTTGGCATTGGTCATCAGCGCGTGGCCGCCAAGATGCTTGGCAAAAATGCGCTCGCAGACGGCGATGGATTCCTGCTGCGACATCGCGCCGAAGCCGAAAGCAGCCCAAGTCTGTTCGCTGCACTCGACGATGAAGGTCGCGGTGTCGCTGTCGAACTGGTAGGCGTGCGCCCACACCCAGCCATGCTCGGTCTTCTCGAAGATGAAAGTAAACGCGTCGTCGAACTTCTGGTGGGTGCCGAGCCATACGAACTTGCATTTGCGCGTGTCGATGTCGGGCTTGAAGATGTCGACGAAGGTGGTGCGCGCCCGGGAATTCAACCCATCGGCGGCGACGACCAGATCGTGCGTCTCCATATAGGGCCGGGGGTCGGCTATGTCGGTCTCGAACATCAGCTTGACGCCGAGTTCGCGCGCCCGCCGCTGCAACAGGATCAGCAGCCGCTTGCGGCCGATGCCACAGAAACCGTGGCCTGAGGATACAGTGCGCACGCCATCATGGACCACGGCGATGTCGTCCCAGTACGCAAAATGCTTCTTGATCCAGACGGCGCTGACCGGATCGTTCCTGGCGAGATTGTCGAGCGTTTCGGCTGACAGAACGACGCCCCAGCCGAACGTGTCGTCGGCGCGGTTGCGCTCGAACACCGTCACATCATGCGCGGCGTCCCTGAGCTTCATCGAGATGGCAAAATAGAGGCCGGCTGGTCCGCCGCCGAGAACCGCAACTTTCATCCGTGCGATCTCCTCTTCGCTTGCTGGTCTTGAGTATCGCGCCGGCCGAAAATTATTTCAAGCTTAAAGTTTCTTGTCGAAACGTTTATCCCGATCTGGCGGCAGCGCGCTTGCGTGTTGTCCCGCAAGCGCGCCTTCGGAGGGTTACTTTTCCGGGTTCTTTGGGCTCCACAAGACCGTTTCGGCACCCTTCTCGTAGGCCATGCCGTTGGGATAGCTGATCGCTTCCAGTTGCAATCCCCATGGCGCCTGGAAGTAGAGGATGGTCTGGCCGGCGGCGGGCCCTTCCTTGACCGGCAGCGGCCCTAATCTGGTCTTGACGCCCTTGGCGTCGAGATAGGCTTTGGCGGCGGCGACGTCATCGACATAGAAGGCGATGTGAAAGCCGCCAATGTCGCTGTTCTTCGGCGTCAAATCCTTCTGGTCCGGCGCGGTGTATTTGAACAGTTCGATGTTCGATCCTGTGCCGCAGCGGACCATGGTGACCTGCTCGATGACAGCCTTCGGATCGACACCAAGAAGATCCTGCATGAAGGTGCCCTTGTCGTCGGCGAAGGGCCCGAACGACATCGCCTTCTTGCAGCCGACCACCTCGGTGAAGAAGTCGACCGCCTGCTTCATGTCGGGAACCGTGATGCCGGTGTGGTCGTGCCCGCGCATGCCGGGGATCGAGCTGGCAGTGGCGATGCCGGCGCTGCCCAGCAGCGCGGCTGCCAGCGTCGCATTTCGAAATGTCGTCTTCATGTCGGTCCTCTCCATTGGCGGGACTTCGTCATTTGCCGTCGCGCGTCCGAGGCCCGCTTTTCGGCGCGCGTATGCATTTCATGTCGGGGCCTTCGCGGCGGCCGGAATGTCCAGCCAGCCCGGATCGATTTCGGGCAGTGGAATGGCTGCGATGAGGTCGCGCGTGTAGGCCTGCCTCGGTTTGTCGAACAAGGCGTCGGTGGCGCTTGCCTCGACGATTATGCCTTCGCGCATGACGATCATCTGCTGGCACAGGCGTCGGATGACCGACAGATCGTGGCTGATGAAGGCGACCGTCAGGCCCATGTCCGCCGCCAACTTCTCCAGCAGAGTGAGGATCTGCGCCTGCGTCGACACGTCGAGGCCGGAGACGATCTCGTCGGCCAGCACGAATTTCGGCGACAGCGCCAGCGCGCGCGCAATGCCGACGCGCTGGCGCTGGCCGCCGGACAGTTCGTGGCGGTAGCGGCCGGCGAAGCTCTGCGGCAGGCCGACGCGCTGCAGGGCCTCCGCGACACGGGCTTTCAGATTGTCGCCAAGGCCGTTCTGCTTGAGCGGCGCGGCGATGATGCTGGCAATGGTGCGGCGCGGATTGAGCGACGACATCGGATCCTGGAAGATCATCTGCAGATTACGGCGCAGTGGCCGCAGCTCCGCTTCCGGCAGATGGGTGACATCCAGGCCGTCGAAGGTGATGCTGCCGGCGCTGGGTTCCAGCAGGCGCACCAATGCGCGGCCAAGCGTCGACTTGCCCGAACCGGATTCGCCGACGATGCCGGTCACCGAACCCTTCGGCAGGTCGAAATCCAAACCTTTCAGAATCTCGGCCAGCGGCGCCCGGCCGATCAGCGGCTTGCGCGTCATGTCGGGCAGCGCAACCTTCAGCCCGCGCACGGCAAACAGCGGCTCAACCATGCGGCCGCCTCCAGGCCTGGTCGGCAGAAGCGATCTCAGCGGCCAGCCCGGCCAGCACTGCCTGGTCCACCGGCTTCAGCGAAGCGAAGGGATCGGTGTAGCGCGGCGTGGCCGCCATCAGCGCCCGCGTATAGGGGTGCTGCGGGGCGGCGAACAGATTTGCCGTTTCGGCCTCTTCCACCACCTTGCCGGCATAGAGCACCGAGACTTTCTGGCTGATCTTGGCGACCACCCCGAGGTCGTGGGTGACGAACAGGATCGCCGTGCCGTGCTCGCGCTGCAACGCAGCGATCAGCCGCAAGATCTGCTTCTGCACGGTGACGTCGAGCGCCGTGGTCGGCTCGTCAGCGACGATCAGCCGGGGCTCGGCGGCAAAGGCGGCGGCGATCAGCACGCGCTGGCGCATGCCGCCGGAGAGCTCGTGCGGATAGCTTTTCAGCACGCGGTCGGGATCGCGGATCTGCACCTCGTCCAGCAACTGGCGAATTCGGGTATCGGCCCTCTCGCCGCTCCAGCCGAGGATGCGCACCAGCCGGTCGGTCATCTGCGGGCCGATGCGGCGCGACGGGTTGAGCGCGGTCAGCGGATCCTGCGGGATCAGCGCCGTGCGCGCGCCGATCAGCGTGCGCCGTGCCTTGGGCTGGAGCTTGCCGAGGTCTTCACCCTCAAGCAGCATGTCGCCTTCGACAATGCGCACGCTCGGCGGCAGCACGCCCAGCAGCGCCTTGCCGATCATGGTCTTGCCGGCGCCGCTTTCACCGACCAGCGCGCGGACTTCGCCGGGCTGCACGGCAAGCGACACTGAGCGCAGCACGCGCTGGCCGTTCGGCAGCACGGCGCTCAAATCGTTGATATCGAGACAGGCGCTCATCGCAGCACCGGATCGAAACGCGTCTTCAGCGCCTCGCCGAACTGGCTGAACGACAGCACGGTGAGGATCAGCGTGACCAGCGGGAACACCAGCACCCACCAGGCCTGGTGGATCGACAGCCGGCCCTCGGCGATGATGGCGCCCCAGGTCGGATCGTCGGTCGAGATCGACAAATTGACGAAGGACAGGATCGCCTCGACGATGACGGCGATGCCCATTTCCAGCGACAACAGCGCCACGATCGACGGCACCACATTGGGCAGCACTTCGCGCAGCATGATGCCGATGCGGCCATAGCCGGCGATGCGGGCGTTCTCGACATAATCCATGCGCGACTGGCCCATCGCCTCGGCGCGGATCACCCGGCAGAACCGCGTCCAGTCGATGATGGCGATAGCAAGGATGACGGAGCTGAGGCCGGTGCCCAGCACCGCAACCAGCAGGATGGCGAACAGAACAGGCGGGAATGCCATCCAGACATCGACGATGCGCGAGATGATGCGGTCGGCCCAGCCGCCGAAATAGCCTGACATCAAGCCCAGCGTCGAGCCGACGAGGCACGCCGCAATGGCGGCGGCGAAGGCGACGATGAAGGCGATGCGGCCGCCGAAGATCAGACGGGACAACAGATCCCGCCCGAGGCTGTCGGTGCCCAGCCAATAGCCGGGCTCGGCGCCATCGAGCCAGAAGGGCGGCAGGCGCTCCAGCATCAGGTCCTGCGCCAGCGGATCCTGCGGCGCGACCAGCGGCGCGAAGATCGCCGCCAGCAGTGCCAACAGAAGCCAGCCGCCAGCGAGCCACAGCTTTGCGCCCGAGCCGTGTCTTGCAATGCGGCTGTCATCCATGGCGCAGCCTCGGATTGAGCAGTGCGTACATCATATCGACGGTGAGGTTGATCAGCACGAAGAGCAGCGCGAAGACCAGCACGATGCCCTGGATCAGCGGCAGGTCGCGGTTGATGACGGCGTCGATCGCCATGTTGCCGAGGCCTTCATAGGAAAACAGCCGTTCGACGATGACCGTGCCGCCGATCAGGAAGGTGAACTGCACGCCGACCAGGGTCAGCGTCGGCAAAGCGGCGTTCTTCAACGCCTCGCGCAGGATGACCTGCGTTTCCGAAAAACCCTTCACCCGCGCCAGCACGACATAGTCGAGGTCGAGCACTTCCTTCAGCGACTGTTTCAACAGCTGCGCGATGATCGCCGCCAGCGGCAGCGCCAGCGCAACTGCCGGCATCAGCATGTGCTTCAGGAGATCCCAGGTGAGGTCGAGGCGCAGCCGCAAAATGCTCTCGAACAGATAGAACTGGCTGGCGAAGGGCAGGTCGAGCTGCGGCGACACGCGGCCGGAAATGTCGAAGACCGGCACCAGCACGCCGAACAAAAGGATCAGCACCAGGCCCCAGAGAAAATCGGGAATGGAAAGCGCGGCACCGCTGGCGATGTCGATGGCGGCTTCCACCGCCGTGCCTCGCTCGCGGGCGCCGAGAATGGCCGTCGTGCCGCCGAGCGCCACCGCCATGACAAGCGCGACGATGGCAAGCTCCAGCGTCGCCGGAAGCCGGTTGAAGACCAGTCCCAGCACATCCTGACGCAGCGAGATCGAGGTGCCGAAATCGCCTCTGACGACGCCGGACAGCCAGATGAAGAACTGCTCGAGGACCGTCTTGTCGAGGCCGTAGAGCGCCCGCAGCCGGGCGATGTCGGCATCCGTCGCGCCGGGCGGCAGCATCATGGCGATCGGGTCGCCGGGCGCGACGCGGATCACGACAAAGACGACGACGGCCACGCCGAACAGCGTGATCAGCATCGTCAAAAGACGGATCAGGAATCGTTGCAGGAGCATGTAAATCTTTGCCGGAGCCCGGAGACTCGTATGCCGATAAAAGATGCGCGCCGTCGCTACGGACGGCGCGCGGCAAGCCCAGGCCGATATCAGGCCGGGGTCATCAGGGCCGGCAGCAGCGCGCCGGACACATGCTGGACGACATTGACGCCCTTGGCATGCACGATCGGCTGCGCGTACTGGATCAGCGGCAGCACATAGGCCTGCTCGGCGATGTATTTGTCGACGGCCTTCCAGCCGGCGATGCGCTTGGCCTCGTCCTTCTCGCCCCACAGCGGGTTGATCATGTCGATCAGGTCCTGGCTGTCCCACACCGAATGCGGGCTCGGGCCATACATGGCAAAGCCGGTCGACGTGGTCGGATCGCTGATGGCATTGCCCCAATTATAGAAGGCCGCCGGCGCCAGCTTGTCGGCGGCGCGCAACTCGTAGTGCTTGGCGATCTCGTAGACCTCGATCGTCGCCTCGATGCCGACCTTGCGCCACATGCCGACGATCGCCTGGATCATCTCATAGTCCTTGGGCTTGAAGCCCTTGGTCGTCTGGATGGTGAACTTGACCGGCTTTTCCGGCGAATAGCCGGAAGCGGCGAGCAATTCCTTGGCCTTTTCCGGATCGTGCCCGACCTTGATCGAAGGATCGTAGGCCGCGTATTCCGGCGTCTCCAGTGTCTCGATCGGCTGGCCGTAACCGTGCAGCAGCCGCCTGACCAGAAGCTCCTTGTCGACCGCCATGACGGCCGCCTGGCGGACATTCTTGTCCAGCATCGCCTCGATGTCGTTGAAGAAGATCATGCCGATGTCGGAAACATTCTTGATCGAGCCGGCAAGACCGTCCTTGGCGATCAGGCGGTCATACTCCTCATAGGGGATCTCGAGCGTCACCTGCGAGGAGCCGGATTCGATCTCGGCGACGCGGCTCGCCGCGTCGGTGACGAATTTGATCGTCACGTTCTCGAATGCCGGCTTGCCGCCCCAGTATTTCGGATTGGCCTTCAGCCGCAGGAAAGCGTTGCGTTCGAACTTCTCGACCATGTAGGGGCCGGTGCCGATCGGAGCCTTCTCGAAGCCTTCGGCGCCGACCTTCTCGTAGTAAGCCTTGGGCAGGATGTAGCCGGTCAGGAACGACATCCATTTGAAATAAACCGGGTCGAACTGCACGACATCGCCCGTGATCTTGTTGCCGTCGATCTTGAAGTTGTTGACGTTCTTCCACACGAACTGGATCGGGTTGCCGGTCTTTTCGTCGCCGGCCCGCTGCAACGACCAGACCACGTCCTCGGGCGTGAATGGCGAGCCGTCGTGCCAGGTTACGCCTTCGCGCACCGTCATCATGATTTTCGTCCGGTCGTCGTTCCAGCCCCATTCGGTCAGCAGGCCCGGCGCGAAGGACAGGTCGGGCTTCTGCGGGATGAACTGGTCGAACACCGACTGGTAGAGGCCCTGGATGGTCGGGTTGACCGCCGAAGGTCCGGTGGTCGGATCCCAGGACGGCAGGTTGACATTGTAGGCGATGGTCAGTTCGCCGGCCGCCGCCTTGGCGATCTTCGGCAGGCCGATGGCCGTGGCCCCGAGTGCGGCGGCACTGTATCCAAGCAATTCGCGTCTGTTGATTGTCATGGTCGTTCCCCTTGTTGGTTTTCTGTTTTGTGCGCGCGGCTTCATTGTCTGATCAGTGGGTTCCCTGGGCAACCGCGCCTTGCCTTGCTTCACCCCAATGCCTTTCGGCCCCTACCTCCCGCCAAGCTGTTGCGCGAGCATGAAGCCCGAGGCGGCACCCGTGCCGGCGCCCGGCCATGTCGCGGCACCGGTGAGATGCAGATTGGCCACCGGCGTGTTCCAGCCGGCGTAGCCGCGTGCCGGGCGAAACAGGAAGTTCTGCGCCAGGTGATGGCTGCCGCAGACCTGGTCGCCACCGACGAGGTTCGGGTTCTCGCGCTCGAGGTCGATGGGCGAGAACACGGAGCGACCGAGGATTTTCTTTCGCAGGCCGGGCGCGTAGCTCTCGATGATGTCGAGCACGCGCTCGGCATAACGATCCTTGACCTGATCCCAATGCATGGGCGCGATCTTACCGGCGGCATCGCCTGCTATCTCCGCCGGCAGCATGCGCACCTGCACCCACAGCACGTGCTTGCCTTGAGGCGCCCGCGACGGATCGATCGCCGTCGGCTGACCGACGACCAGCACCGGTTCGTCCGGCAGCATGCCCGCCATAGCCTGCTGATAGGTGCGCGACATGGCGTCGAGCGACGGCGACAGATGCACATAGGCGAATTGCCGAAGCTCAGGCCCGGCGCGCCAGTCCGGCAGGTCGTCCAGCGCCAGATGGATCATCATCGTGCCCGGCGCGTGGCGGAATTTCTGCATCGCCGTGTCGAAGCCGGCGTCGCCGGAACCGTTGGGCAGCAACTTGCCGGACAGCGCCTTGGGCGCGATGCCGGCGATGACTGCCTTGGTGGCGCTATGCGTCTCACCGGAAGCGAGCCGCACGCCAGTCGCCTTGCCACCGGAAATCATGATCTCGGCGACCTCGGCGCCGGTTACAATCTTGCCGCCGGCAGACGTTACCATGCCCGACAAGGCGCGGATGATGGTGTTGGCGCCACCCTTGCCCAGCACCATGCCGAAACTCTGGTTCGCCATCGATTCCAGATACGGGAACACGGCGCCGCCGGCGACGTCGGGCGCGAAGTCGAGATGCATGCCCCAGGTGGCGAGCGTTGCCCTGATATGAGGCGACTCGAAAGTCTCCTCCAGCCAGGCACGTGGCGATGACAACAGCAGCCGGCCCGTGTCGAGCGCACCGGATATGCCCTTCTTGCGCCACAGGTTCCAGGCGGTGCCGGCCAGCGCGCGGGCGCTCATCGGCGAACCCAGCAGCCGGAACAGATGTTCCGCCTCCGCCGGGAAAGCGGCGACCAGCTTGCGCCACGTGGCGGCATCGGCGGTTGAGAAAGCGGCCATGCGCGCGGCCGTCTTTTCCAGATCGTTGCTGACGCCGAACCAGCGGCCGTCCGGGAAGGCACTGGCAAAACAGTCGGCGACCGGCGCGAACACCAGGCCCTGCGCTTTCAATTCATTTGCATATTTCCGGTGGAAGGCGGAGCCGGCGAACAGGCTCAGGTTCATCGCGCCGAAATCGTGGCGGAAGCCGGGAAGGGTGAATTCCTGGGTCTGGACGGCGCCGCCGATTATTGCGTTCCGCTCGAAAATCGCGGTTTTCCAGCCCTTGAGCGCCAGATGCGCCGCGCATGCCAGACTGTTGTGGCCCGCCCCGACAAAGATGGCGTCGAACTCGCTCACGCCCCGTTCCCATTTCCTTTATGCTTAAAGATAATTGCAGATGCATATGTTTTCGTCTAGTAGGATATTAAGGGCCGAAACGAGCCTTCAGCATCGACAAGAAAGAGGGAACAGAGACATGGACACGCAAGAACTCCTCGGCGAAGTCGCCGGCCAGCTGCTTTCCGGCGCCATCAAGGTGGTCGACCTTTCGGCGCCGCTTGGGCCCGATACGCCGCTGATCAAGCTGCCGCCGGAACTCGCCGTCGACACGCCGAAGGTCGAAATTCATTCGATCTCCCGCTATGACAAGAACGGCCCCTGGTGGGCGTGGAACTGGCTGAAGCTAGGCGAGCATTCGGGCACGCATTTCGATGCGCCGCAGCACTGGATCTCCGGCAAGGATTATGCCGACGGCGCCACCGACACCATTCCGGCGCAGAATTTCGTCGGCCCGGTCAATGTCATCGATTGCTCGAAGGAAGCCGCCGCCGACCATGACTTCCTGCTCACCGTCGATCATATCAAGGCATGGGAAGCCAAGCATGGCGCCATCAACGCCGGCGAGTGGGTGGTGATGCGCACCGACTGGTACAAGCGCAACGGCTCTGAAGCCGAGTTCCTCAACGCCGACGAGACCGGCCCGCACACGCCCGGCCCGACGGCCGAAGCCATCCAGTTCCTGATCGGCAAGAACATCAAGGGCTGGGGCAGCGAGACGATCGGCACCGATGCCGGCAAAGCAGGGGGAATGGAGCCGCCATTTCCGGCACACACGCTGATGCACAAGGCCAATCGCTACGGCCTTGCCAGCCTGTGCAACCTCGACCAGCTGCCGCCGAAGGGAGCGATCCTGATCGCGGCGCCGCTCAAGATCGAACACGGCACCGGCAGTCCGATCCGCGCGCTGGCGCTGGTGTCGAAGCAATAGGTGAGGTGGGGTCTTCGGGAGAAGATCATGCTTGCAGGCGAAATCGCAGTGATGAGGTGGGAGCGAAGCAACGCTGGAGCTCTACGGCGCCCCCCTCTGTCCTGCCGGACATCTCCCCCTCTTGGGGGGAGATTGGCAGCTTCAGCGCTCCGCTCATTCTTGCGACGTTTCGGAGTTGCGAAGGCCGGGATGACGGCCGATCTCCCCCCATGTGGGGGAGATGTCCGGCAGGACAGAGGGGGGCGCGACGGAACTCGACATCGCGCGTTTGAACCCTACCTTCGGCCGGCCGGAGGCCACCACCCATGAACGCCCCCGACCACATCATCGTCGGCAGCGGTATCAACGCGCTGGTCTGCGCGACCATGCTCGGCGGCAAGGGCGAGAAGGTGCTCGTCCTCGAACGCAACGACCGTATCGGCGGCTGCATGCGTACCGAGGAGATCACCGCGCCCGGCTTCATCCATGACGTGATGGCCACGACCTTCGTGCTGTTCATCACTTCACCGGCCTATGCGGCGCTGGGCAAGGACCTTGCCCGGCACGGGCTGGAGTTCTGCCACACTGGCACCCCGACCGGCGTGCTGCGCCCGGACGGCAGCCATGCCGTTCTGCGCACCGATCGCGCCGCAAACGTCGCCGCGTTCAACGCGATCGCGACAGGCGACGGCGACCGTCACGCGGACGATGTCGGCAGTATCGAGCGCAACGCCGGCCTGCTGTTCGGCCTGCTCGGCGGCAGCCTGTGGTCCTACCCGACAGCGAAGCTGCTGGCCGGTAATGGCTGGCGACGTGGCCCGCGCGGGCTGGCCGCCTTTCTTGGCGATGCGCTGGTGCCGGCGCGTAGCTGGCTGGAAAGCACCTACCAGTCCGAAACCGTTCGCGCCCTGTGGGCGCCCTGGGTGTTGCATGCCGGGCTTGGGCCGGAAGATGCTTTCTCCGGCCAGATAGCCAAGGTCATCGCTTTCGCGCTGGAAGCGGCCGGCGCGCCGATCGTCAAGGGCGGGGCGCAGAACCTGCTGTCGGCCTTCGAGGCACTCATCACCGAGCGCGGCGGCGTCATCTCAACCGAGTCCGACGTTGCCTCTATCATCCAGGCAGGAGGCCGCGCCACCGGCGTGCGGCTGGCCTCGGGCGAAATGGTGCATGCGAAGAAGAGCGTCATCTGCTCGGTCACGCCGACGCAGCTCTACGGCCGGCTGCTCGGCGCGGATGCGCCCAAAGCCGATGTCGAGGCGACGCGGAAATACCGCTACGGCAAAGGCAATTTCCAGATCCACTATGCCCTCGACAAGCCGCCTTCATGGCGCGGCGAGGGACTGGACAAAATTGCACTGCTGCACCTGACGCCTGGACTGGATGGCGTGTCCAAGGCCTGCAACGAGGCGGCGCGTGGCATGCTGCCGGAGGTGCCGACCATCTGCGTCGGCCAGCCGCATGCGCTCGACCCGTCGCGCTGCCCGCCGGGCAAGGCGATCCTGTGGCTGCAACTGCCCGAGGCGCCCCGTCACATCAAGGGCGATGCCGCCCGCAAGTTGCAAGCGCCGGCCGACGGACAATGGAGCGACGCGTTGCGCGAAGCCTATGCCGATCGTGCCGAAGCGATCCTCGCCAGCCATATCGACGGCCTCAAGGACAGCGTGATTGCGCGTCGCGCCTATTCGCCGGCCGATCTCGAAGCGATGAACATCAATCTGGTCGGCGGCGATCCCTATGGCGGCTCCTCGACCATCGACCAGTCCTTCCTGTGGCGGCCGTTCAAGACCAGCCGCAACCATCAGACGGGCATCAAGGACCTCTACCATATCGGCGCCTCGACCCACCCTGGGGCTGGTCTCGGCGGCGGCTCCGGCTTTCTCCTGGCGGGGAGGCTGTAATGGAACAGAAGGTCGGGCAAAAGCGTCAGCGCATTTCGACCCTGGGCCAGATCGGCCTGCAGCAATTCGCGCCCTATCTGATGAACCGCATCATGGGCCGCTACAACGCCACCTTGCGCGACGATTTCCGCAAGCAGGGCCTGACCATTCCGCAGGTGCGTACACTGGCGGTGCTGTCGGTCAGCGACGGCATCACCGTCAACGACCTCTCGGTCTATACGGTGATCGAGCAGTCGACCCTGAGCCGCACGCTCGACACGCTGGAAGGGCAGGGCCTCGTCCGGCGCGAGCAAGGGGTCACCGACAGCCGTATCCGCCACGTGTTCCTGACCAACGAGGGGCGCGCCGAATTCGCGCGCGCCTGGCCGGCGATGCATGACGCGTTCGAGGCGATGTTCGACGATATCGATGATGCTGAATATTCCGCGCTCATCGCTACGCTTTTGAAAATGCTGAAGAACATTCGTAAGCACGACATCTAGACGTACGCGCCGCCAATGCCAGGCCATAACGGGCCAGGCGGCAACGGAAGGAACCCAGAAATGGCCGAACGGTCTTTTGCCAAGGAAGTCGAAAAGCTCAGGCTCGGCGCCGGCGAGGAGTTTGCCGGCGAAGGCATCCTCGCTATCACCAAGGCGCTGCTGCAATGCGGCGTCGGCTATGTCGGCGGCTATCAGGGCGCGCCGATCAGCCATCTGATGGATGTGCTGGCCGACGCGCAGGACATTCTGGGCGAGCTCGGCGTGCATTTCGAGGCCAGCGCCTCGGAAGCCACCGCCACCGCCATGCTGGCCGCCTCGGTGCATTATCCGATCCGCGGCGCGGCAACTTTCAAGTCGACGGTCGGCACCAACGTCGCCTCCGACGCGCTTGCCAATCTGGCATCCGGCGGCGTCACCGGCGGCGCGCTGATCATCGTCGGCGAGGATTACGGCGAAGGCTCCTCGATCATGCAGGAGCGCAGCCATGCCTTCGCCATGAAGAGCCAGGTCTGGCTGCTCGACCCGCGCCCCAATTTGCCATCGATCGTCAAGGCGGTTGAGGATGGTTTCGAGCTGTCCGAGGCCTCCAACACGCCTGTCATGCTGCAGGTGCGTATCCGTTGCTGCCACGTGCACGGCCATTTCATCGCCAAGGACAACAAGCGGCCGCCGATGACCGTGGCCGATGCGCTGGAGGCGCCGCGCCGCGACACCGGCCGCATCGTGCTGCCGCCCGCCTCCTTCCTGCATGAGAAGGAGAAGGTCGCGAAGCGCTGGCCGGCGGCGGTAGATTTCATCAAGAGCCGCAAGATCAACGAGATCTTCGGTTCCGATCACGGCTCGGTCGGCATCGTCATGCAGGGCGGCATGTACAATTCCGTCATCCGCGCCCTGCAACGCCTCGGCTTGGCCGACACCTATGGCGAGACGGATGTACCGCTCTATGTGCTCAACGCCGTCTATCCTCTGATCGATGATGAATTCCTGTCCTTCTGCGAGGGCAAGCAATCGGTGCTCGTGGTCGAGGAAGGCCAGCCCAACTACATCGAGCAGGCCTTTGCCGCGATGCTGCACAAGGCTGGCCGCGGCACCAGGCTGGTCGGCAAGGAGCACCTGCCGATGGCCGGCGAATACACCGGCCAGGTCATGCTCGACGGCATTGGCGCCTTCCTGCGGGCAGAGGCGCCGCATCTCTTGCCCGGCGAGGTGCGCGCGCCGAACAAGGTCGGCGACGGCGTCGACACCGCCGACCTGATCAATGTCGTTCCAGGACGACCGCCCGGTTTCTGCATCGGCTGCCCGGAACGGCCGATCTTTGCCGCGACCAAGCTGGTCGAACAGGAAATCGGCAAGCACCACATCGCCTCCGACATAGGCTGCCATCTGTTCTCGATCATGCCGCCCTTCGAACTCGGCGCCACCACGATGGGCTACGGGCTCGGCCCGGCCTCGGCCTCGGCCTTCAATTCGCCCGACGCCAAGCGCCGCTCGATCTCCTTCGTCGGCGATGGCGGTTTCTGGCACAACGGCCTGACCTCCTCGATCGGCAATGCGGTGTTCAACAAGAATGACGGCGTCATCGTCATCGTCGACAATTTCTATTCGGCCGCCACCGGCGGACAGGACATTCTGTCGTCGCGCGCGGGCAACAAGACCAAATCGACGAAGCACCCCATCACCGAGGCGGTGAAAGGCATGGGCGTCAAATGGCTGCGCCATGTCGACCGCACCTATGATGTCGGCAAGATGCAGGACACGCTGCGCGAGGCGCTGACGACCGAGGAAAAGGGTCCGAAGGTCATCGTCGCCTCGTCCGAATGCATGCTCAACCGCCAGCGCCGCGAAAAACCTCTGGTCGACAAGGCGATCAAGGGTGGGACGCGCGTCGTCAAACCGAAGTTCGGCGTCGATGAGGATATCTGCACCGGCGACCATGCCTGCATGCGGCTGTCCGGTTGCCCGTCGCTGTCGGTGAAGTCGCTCGACGATCCGCTGCGCGACGACCCGGTGGCAGCGATCGACCAGAGCTGCGTCGGCTGCGGCAATTGCGGCGAGGTCGCAGATGCGGCGGTGCTGTGCCCGTCCTTCTATCGCGCCGACGTCGTGCACAATCCGAGCCGCTGGGACCGCTTTCTCGAGACGACACGCCGCGCCACGATCGGCCTGTTGCAGCGTCGCCGCGAAAGCCGCCGCCTGATCTTCGCCGATGCTTGACGCTGTCCCGCCATTCCGCGCCCGCCCCGGCGCTCAGGATAGCGAGCGCGTCATCAAGCTTGCCGTGCTGGCGGTCGGCGGCCAGGGCGGCGGCGTGCTGGCCGACTGGATCACCGATGTCGCCGAGCGCAATGGCTTTGTCGCGCAATCGACCTCTGTCGCCGGCGTCGCCCAGCGCACCGGCGCCACCATCTACTATGTCGAGATGGCCCGCGACACCGGCCGGCTGCCGGTCTTCGCGCTGTCGCCTTCGCAGGGTGATGTCGACATCCTGATCGCGGCGGAACTGATGGAAGCCGGCCGCGCCATTATCCGGGGCTTCGTCACCCCCGACCGCACGACGCTGATCGCCTCGTCCCACCGCATCGCCGCCGTGTCGGAAAAGATCGAGCCTGGCGACGGCAGGGCCTCGTCGTCCAAGGTGCACGCGACGGCTGAAGCGGCCTCGAAGCGCTTCATCGCTTTCGACATGGAAAAGATCGCCGCCGACAATGGCTCGATGATCTCGGCCAGCCTGCTTGGTGCGCTGGCCGGGTCCGACGCGCTGCCGTTCACCCGCGCAAGCTACGAGCAGGCGATCGGTGCCGGCGGCCGGGGCGTGAAGGCCAGCCTCGCTGCCTTCGGCGCCGCCTACGATCGCGCGCGCGGCACCGCGACACCTGCGCCAAAGGCGGCTGAACCCGCGATCGTGGGCTCCGCCTTGGGCGCCGGACAGGTGAGTGGCCCGCAAACCCTGCTGCAAGGCTGGCAGGCCCTGGCCGCCCGCATCGATGTGATGCCGGCGGCAGTGCGCGACATGGCGCTTAGGGGCCTGAAAAAGGTCGTCGACTATCAGGACATCGCCTACGGGCGCGAATATCTCGACCGGCTCGATAGGGCCGTCGCGCTGGACGGAGCGGATCGTGGATATGCGCTGTCGATTGCTGCCGCCAAGCACCTGGCCAACGCCATGTGCTACGACGACATGATCCGTGTTGCCGATCTCAAGACGCGTTCGACGCGCGACAGGCGCGTGCGTCGCGAGGTTGGCGTCAAGGACGGCTCGATCCTGCAGGTGACTGAATATTTCCACCCACGCATCGAGGAATTCTGCGGGACTTTGCCAGCGGGGTTGGGCCGTTACATCGAGAACCGGCCGAAGCTCGCCGCCTTTCTCGACCGCCGCATCAACCATGGCCGCCGCATCCGCACCGACAGCCTTGCCGGCTTTGCCGCCTTGTGGTTCATCGGTGGCCTGCGCCGCTGGCGTCGCCGTCTGCTGCGCCACGAGGTCGAGGTCGCCCATCTCGATCGCTGGTACGCGCTGGCGCTCGGTTACGTGCCGGTGGACTATGCGCTGGCTGTCGAGATCCTCAACTGCCGCCGGCTGATCAAGGGTTACAGCGACACCCACGTCCGCGCCCAGTCGAAATTCGACCGGGTTCTGTCGGCACTCGACATGCTCAAGGGCCGCGAGGATGCCGCCGACTGGATCCGCCGCTTGCGCGAGATGGCCCTGAAGGACGAGAAAGGCGACATGCTCGACGGCGCGCTGAAGACCGCGGCGACGCTCAACGAGAACGAAACCGACTGACGGACCTTGTGACGCTCAGTCGTCACGCAACGAGCCGCGCATGCCGCGACGAAGCGCCCGCCCCGGCGCTGCTTGCTTCCTGTTCGAAATCCTCAGCCGAAGAGTTGGAATTACGTCGATTGGTCAGCCACCATCAGCTGGTCCGGCTTGAAGCCGGCATGCTGCGGGGTCCAGACATCGCCTTCGCGATTGAACCAATGGCACATATACGTGCCGGAGGCGGCACCGTCGCTCACTGTCATTTTCGGGCCTCCGGACTTCAGCTTGACGACGTCTCCGGTATTGAAACTGTTGGGCATTTCGACCTCCCATGCTGACGAGCATGAGTTTCCCACCAAACCAGCATCTCGACAATGGGAATGCGCTCGGCCAGCATCGCGATCGCGGTACCAGGCAGCGCTTTGGATTCCGGCACCATAGTGGGAACGGAGGGAAGTGGTGCCGCTTGCGGGCATTCAATTGGTTCAATGTACTTCCGGTCTTCCGCTTGCTGTGCTGCCATGCTAAATTCAAAGGGATTCACATCAGATTATAGATTTGTCACATGATACCAATCTATATTGGGTATGATCCGCGCGAATCCCGAGTTCTAGACGTAGCGCGATGGAGCGCGTACCGGCGGACAAGCACGCCGTTGCAGATACAGCCACTCGTGCTCAAAGACCTTGTCGCCCAAGGAATCATGACCCGCCCGATTGAGGTCCGTGATGGCAAGCTCTGGTGCCCGATTTCCGAGGCGCCGATGGCAACCGAGTTTGCCATATCGCGCTTTGCCGTTCCGTTCATGAGGCAAGGCGGCTGGGCCATGTTCTGCGATTGTGACGTCCTGTTTCTGAAGGATCCAGCCAAGCTGCTCGACCTGCTCGATCCCGCCTACGCGATCATGGCGGTCAAGCACCAGCAGCGCGAATCCGAAGCGGTCAAGATGGACGGGCAAACGCAGACGTTCTATCGCCGCAAAAACTGGTCGTCGGTCGTTTTGTGGAATCTGGATCATCCCGCCAACAAACGGCTGACCAACGAGATGCTTAATACGTGGCCCGGACGTGACCTCCATGCGTTCAAATGGCTTGAGGACCATGAGATCGGGGAATTGCCGCTGGCATGGAACTACCTCGTAGGGGCTTCGGCTTCCGAACTCGACCCCGCCGATGTCTCGTTGGCGCACTACACGCTCGGCGGTCCTTGGTTTGCGGGCTGGCCCGGCGCCACGCAATGGGACGAATTGTGGAGCCGGGAAGAGGGCATTCTGCGCTCGTTTGAGGAACAGGCGGTTCAGATTCCCGGATGAAAACTGCGCTTTCGGATCTTTTGCCAACCTTCCCAAAGCCAATTCTTCGCTTGCCCAGGGGCACGGGCCCCGCCTTGGTGATGGGGTCGGCGCCGAATTTTCGCCTCCCGCAGGGACATGATGCCGATTGGGCACTTGTGACCGTCAATGCTTCCCAGCTTTTGGCGGAAACCTTCGGCCTCCCCGTTCCTGATATCGCCCTGATCCGCCGCGGCATTTTAGTCGGCAGGAGCGAGCAGGACTTCTACAAGCGTGATTTGTTAAAGGGGCGGCAGGCAAAGCATCTGATTGTCCCGGTTTGGCCGGACGTCGAGGACAAGCTGAAAGCCGGTTGTCGCACCTTCAACTACCGTTATGACACCTTGCAGGCGCTTACCAAATGGCAGCTTGCCAACATCGTTTGGCGGCTAAGCGGCAAATATCATGTGTCCCGCGGCTGGCACCGGAAAATCTCCACCGGAGCCTTCGCGATCGTGCTGGCGCGTTTCGCCGGTTTCGCCCCTGTTGTAGTCAGCGGGTTTTCCCTGTCCCAGGCCGGGCATGGATACGACACCCGAAATGCCTTTCGATATCACGCCAACGAAGATGCGGATTTGCTTCGACGGGTGGTGAGAAGAGGCGAGCCGATCTACGCGGAGGATGCAGATTTCGCTGCGGAAAGTGGATTGCCCTTGTGGCAGGCACAGACGCGCGCAGATGGTTTCAAGCCCTTCGCGGTCAACAATGGAGGACTGTGAACGGGGGAACTGGTGCCGCTTGCGTGACTCGAACACGCGACCCCCGCATTACGAATGCGGTGCTCTACCAACTGAGCTAAAGCGGCCAGGAAAGCCAAGGCCTCCAAGATGGGCTGGGTGATAGACGCAACCGGCCGCGAATTCAAGATGCGACTTGGCAAATCGTGCGGCGGCTCCTCCGTAGGGAAATCGGCCGCGGTATCCGTCGCCGCTCGGTCGTGAGGGCGGCGCCTGGGCCGACATGCGCCTGCTCGCAGGTGACGACAGGCGAAACTGCCGCTTTTGCTTGCCGTACATCGCCGGAATGGACTTTCGACACCTGGACAAGGCAAAATGCTGGCCGTCGCCCGTTGATTGATCGGTCGCCTGCGGCTAACCATCGTGGCAAGCTTGGAGCAACGCAAAGAGGGATCCCGCTTGGACGCGATCGAAAAAGCGATCCGGAACGCCTTGGAAAGAGGCAACGCCGAGGACCGTCCGTTCCGCGAGAAGGTCTATCGATCGGCTTTCGCCGCGCTCGACCGTGCGCTCCAGGCCAATCCCGGGGTGACCGTGGAAGTCGCCATCAAGCGGCGCAAGGCCATACAGGCCAAGATCACTGAAATCGAATCCGAGTTCCTGCCGGCGGTGGCCGACGCCGGCCCCCAGGTCGACGTACCGGCGGCCGAACCCGCGGCTGATGCAGCGCCCGCCGTCGAGATCGGCACGAAAGCGCAATCGCCCGCCGTCGCCGTCGATGGGCCCGTGCAATCCGCCGCCGATGCGCCGCGTTCGCGCATTCTGCCGGTCGTTCCCGACATCATGCCGGACGCTGCCCTTCCTGGCGGGCCGGCTATCGACGTCTCCGCTCCCGATTCGTCCGCCGCGGCGGAAGTGGCGCCGGATCGCGATGAGCGTCGCATTCGAGGACGCCGTCTGCCGCTGACGACCATCTTCCTGACCGTGACGTTGCTCGCGGCAGTCGGCATCGGCCTGTTCTTCGCCATGCAGACCGGCGTGTTCAAGACGGCGGCGCAGCTCGATACCGCTCCGCCGCAAGCGCCGCCGACCGTCGAGGATGATGATTTCACGCCGGCTGACGGAGCCAACGCGCCGGTCAAGCCCGGGGCGGAGGAGCAGTCGCGCGACTGGATCAATGTCTTTTCACCGACCGACCCGACGCATGTCAGCGCTCCGTCGGATGCCAAGGCCGAGGCGATGAAGGATGACACCGGGCCGTTCCTGCGCATTCGCTCGGGCGCTTCCGGTTCGGCGATCAGTTTCGACGTCGGACAAGGCGTGCTGGAGAAGCTCGCCGGCAAGCACGCCGTGTTCGACATCGTCGCCCGCGCCGAGGACGGCAAGGACACGCAGATTTCCGTCGACTGCAATTTCGGCGAGCTTGGCGACTGCGGCCGCAAGCGCTACGCGGTCGGCCAGCAGCGCAACGAATATCTGTTCGACGTGAAATTTCCCGGCAAGCGTCCGGGCTCGGCCGGAACGATCGCCGTCAATTCCGATTTCGACAAGCAAGGCAAGGCCGTCGACATCTACGAAATCCGCGTCTCGATCGAGCCGTAAAAATATCCGGCGTGGGGCAAGGTGACCTTGTCTCTTGCATGACGTTGTTCCGGAACGAATCCGGGCGACATGATCAGCGATCGAGCAGTGCCTGCAGCGTTTCGATGCGGTCGGCCTCATTGGCGGGCTTGTCCCAGCGCAGCCGCGAGATGCGGGGAAAGCGCATGGCGACGCCGGATTTGTGCCGGGTCGAACGGTTGAGCCCCTCGAAGGCGACTTCCAGCACCAGGCCGTTGTCGCGGTCGGCGCGCACCGAGCGCACCGGTCCGAAGCGCTCGATCGTGTTGTCGCGGACATATTTGTCGATCTGCCTCAACTCCTCGTCGGTGAAGCCGAAATAGGCCTTGCCGACCGGCACCAGCTCCTCCTCGCCCACCGCGCCGGACCAGACGCCGAACGTATAATCCGAGTAGAAGCTGGAGCGCTTGCCGTGGCCGCGCTGCGCATACATCAGCACCGCATCCACCGTGTGCGGGTCGCGTTTCCATTTGAACCACGGGCCTTTCGGCCGGCCGGCGACATAGGGCGAATCCCAGCGCTTCAGCATCACGCCTTCGATGATCGGGTGCGGCGGCGCCCGGCGCAGATCCTCCAGCGCCTGCCAATCCGTGAAGTCGACGAACGGCGACAGATCGAAGCGGCTCGGGTCGAGCGTCTGCACGAAGATTTCGAGACGGCCGCGCCGCTCGCGAAACGGCAGCGCGCGCAAATCCTCGTTGCCGATCTGCAGCAAATCGTAGCAGCGCATGAAGGCCGGGAATTGCTGCTGCATCCTCAGTGTCACCGTCTTGCGGTTCAGACGCTGCTGCAGGTCCGAGAAGGTTCCCGTGGCCTCGCTGGGATCGCCGACCAGCAGTTCGCCGTCCAGCGTCGCGGAAAAATCCATCGCCTCGGCGAGATCGGGAAAAGCACCGGAAACATCGTCGCCGGTGCGCGAATAGACCCGGCGGACGCCGCCTTCCGACACCGCCTGGACGCGGATGCCGTCCCATTTCCATTCGGCCGCATAATCGGCCGGGTCGAGTTTTTCGAGGTCGTTGTCGCCGACCGGGTTGGACAGCATCACCGGTCGGAACAGCGCCAGCGCCGTGCGCTCCGGCTTGCCTGCCTTGCCTTCCAGCCAGGCGAACAGCGCCGTATAGGGCGGCGTCAGCCCGTGCCACAGTTCCTCGATCTCGGTGACGTCGACCTTGCCGAGATCGGCCAGCGCCTGCTTGGCCAGCCGCGCCGAGACGCCGATGCGCAAGCCGCCGGTCACCAGCTTGATGATGGCGAAGCGCGCCGAGATGCTGGCGCTGTCGAGCAATCGCGCCAGCACCTTTGGCCCGTCGGAGCGGCTCGCCGCCTGCAGCTTCGCCACAACCTCGGCCAGCGTCGGCTCGCGGTTCGGTATATTTCCCGGTTCCTGCGGCCAGACCAGCGACACCGTCTCGGCGAGATCGCCGACATAATCGTAAGAATAGCCGAACAGCACCGGATCCATGCGCTCGGTGACCAGGATGCGCAGCATCGCCGGCTTGACCGCGGCTATGTTGAGATCCCCGGTAATGGCCGCCAGCGCCAGCCCGCGATCGGGATCCTCAACGCTGCGGAAATAATCGGTGAGCAAGGTCAGCTTGCCGTTGCGCGACGGCGTCAGCACCAAGCGGTCGAGAAGTTCGGCGAAGCGGTTCATGACAGGATGCAACTCGCCAACAATAGAGGTTTGCGTTCTGTGGCGCCGTAGAGCGCTACATCGGCCACAAGTGCCATCAATCGCCCTCGTCCTCATACCCCACCAGATGCAGCGGGCGCGCGGCAATGCCTTCCAGTTCGCACCAGCGCACCAGTGCTTCCTCGCGGCCGTGCGTTACCCAGATCTCCTCGGCTCCGGTCTCCTTGATGGTGGCGGTCAGTTCGTCCCAGTCGGCGTGGTCCGAGATGATCAGCGGCAGTTCGACGCCGCCTTGCTTGGCGCGCTGGCGGATGCGCATCCAGCCTGACGCGAAGCACGAGATCGGATCGGGAAAACGCCGCGCCCAGCGGTCCGCGAAGGCCGATGGCGGGCCGATGACGATGGCGCCTGCGAAATCGTCCTTGCCGCCGCCCTCCACCGTCGCCGGTTCGAGCATGCCCAGGTCGATGCCCTGGCTCTGGTAATACTCGCTGAGCTTGGCCAGAGCGCCATGGATGTAGATCGGCCGGTCATGGCCGGCGTCGCGCAGCAGCCGCATCACCCGTTGCGCCTTGCCCAGCGCATAGGCGCCAACCAGATGCGAGCGTTCGGGAAACTGCGCCGCCGATTTCAGCAAGCGTGCGATCTCTTCCGTGTCGGGTGGGTGGCGAAATACCGGCAGGCCGAACGTCGCTTCGGTGATGAACACGTCGCAGCGAATCGGCTCGAACGGCGCGCAGGTCGCATCCTTCTGCCGCTTGTAGTCGCCGGAGGCGACGATCCGTGTACCCTGGTGCTCGACGGCGATCTGCGCCGAGCCCAGCACATGCCCGGCCGGATGGAAGCTGACGGTGACGCCGTCGAGGGCAATCGTCTCGCCGAGCCCGGCCGCTTGCGTTGTATCGGCGAAACCCTCGCCATAACGCAGCCCCATGATGTCGAGCGTCTGCTGCGTCGCCAGCACCGAGCGGTGGCCGGAGCGCGCATGGTCGGAATGGCCGTGCGTGATCAGCGCCCGGTTCACCGGCCGCACTGGATCGATGAAGAAATCGCCCGGCGGGCAGTAAAGGCCCTCGGGCCGGGGGTGAAGCAGGTCGCGGGCGCGCATCGCCCCAAGATAAGATATAATTCCGTCGCGGGAAGCCTGTTGTAAGTCACTGCTGACTCCAGCATATACGCGCGCCGGCTTCAGTTGCAGGCGGGATCCATCGCCATGAAACCGCTCCAGACCTCTTCGGGCGATTTGAACGCCGATCGGCGCGCCGATTATGCCGAGATGCTTCATGCGTCCGGCGACCATGCGCAAGCGGCCGAACTGTTGCTCGGTGCGCTGGAACTGGCGCCGCAATGGGCCATGGGCTGGTTTCGCCTTGGCGAGATGCAGGAAACGGCCTGCAGGCTCGATCTCGCGGCACAGGCCTGGACGATGTCGCTGAAGCTCGATCCATCGGACCGTCAGGGCGCCGCACTCAAGTTGCAGTTGATCGGCAAGGGACCGGCCGCCTCGGCGCCACCCGGTGCTTTTGTCGAAGCCCTGTTCGACCACTATGCCGAAACATTCGATGCGGCGCTGGTCGGCAAGCTCGACTACCGGTTGCCCGAAGCTCTTGAAGAGGCCATCCGCAAGGCAAGGCGTGGTCGCTTCGGCCTGGCGCTCGATCTTGGCTGCGGCACCGGTCTGATGGGAGAGAGGTTGCGGCCGATCGTCGATCGGCTGGAGGGGTTCGATATCTCCACTGGCATGTTGAAGAAAGCGCGGGCAAAAGGCGTCTATGACGCGCTCACCAAGGTGGATTTGCAGGAATTGTCCTATTCAGGCGGCAAGGCCGATCTGGTGACCGCCGCCGATGTCGTCATCTATGTCGGCGCGCTCGAAGGCCTGATGGGGACGGTGGCCGGCATGCTAGCCGACAATGGCCTGTTTGCTTTCTCCGTCGAGAGCCTGGCGGATGGCGGCGACTTCGCGTTGCAGCCGTCACGGCGCTACGCTCATTCGCGGTCCTATGTCCGGCGCGTTCTTGCGGTCAATGGCCTTTCGATCCTGTCGTTGGAGCCGACGACAATCCGGCTCGATCGCCGAGAGCCCGTCAAAGGGCTGGCCGTCGTGGCGATCAAGCTGCCGGCGGCTTGAGGCGTCGATCTTCTTCGGTCCGACCGAAATCCGTGCTTTGAAAAAGTCCGATTTGCGTGCGCGACTGATATTTGCGATCTGGTCGCGGCAGGGCGGGATATCAGGAGGAGCATATCGGATGCGCTGGAATATGATGATCTTGGCATCTTGCCTGGCAACCGCCGGCTGCGTGGGCAATTCGATGTCCGAGCGGCAGGACGCCAACATAGAATCCTCCCTGCAATATGACAGCGTGCCATGCGATCAGTTGCTGGCGCAGCGCAACGGGTTGGCGCAGCAATACAGCCTTCCGACGACCGCAAAGCCGACCTTCTCCAATCCCGCGATGGGCTTCGGCCCGTTCACGCCCGACCTGCGTTCCAAGGCCAAGCGCGACAGCGACAAGGCAACCGGCGAGATCGATGCCATGAACCGGTCGATCGAGCGCCGCGATTGCGGCAAGCCGGACAAGCAGAAAAAGCTCGCGCTGCCCGGCTGAAGATCGGGTGCGTCGTCATCAACTCTGAGGGATCGTGGCATCTCCATCCGCTGCATTCTCCGGCAGGCGTCGCGGCATGGATCCTAGGGTCTGCGCCGCGTCGCTGCGCTCCTTGCTCCGCCCTAGGATGACGACCGGAGAGATGTTTTCGGCTAACCTAACCTCGAAGGTTGTTGACTACCATTGATGCCCAACCGATGCCAAACTCCAACGCCCACGATTAGCCTCAGGCCTCCATACCTTCGTCATCCTAGGGCGAAGCAAGGAGCGTAGCGACGCGGCGCAGACCCTAGGATCCATGCCGCGACATCAGACGAAGGATGCAGCGGTTCAGAATGGCAGTCCTATACTATACGCGGCGCGCGTCGAAACGCACGTAAGGCAGGCTTGCCCGAGCTAATATCCCGCCTTCCGGTCCACCAGATTGTCGAGCTTTTCGCCGCGCTCGAAAGCGTCCATCTGGCGCAGCATGATCGGCACCAGGTGCACAGGATCGGAGGTCGCCGCGGCGTGCGGCGTCACGAACACTTTTGGATGGCTCCACAGCCGGCTGGTCTTCGGCAGCGGCTCGACCTCGAACACGTCGAGACTCGCTTCCTTCAGCGTGCCGTCGTCCAGCGCCCGCACGATGTCGGCGTCCTTCTGCAGCCGGCCGCGGCCGACATTGATCAGCACCGAGCCGCCGAGACCGTTGCGCTTCCTCAATTCCTTCAGCACGCTGTAGTTGACGATGCCTCGGGTGTCCGGCGTCAGCGGTAGCAGCACCACCAGTATATCGGTGGCATTGAGGAACGGGATCAGCCCGGCCTCGCCTGAATAGGTCGCAACCCCGTCCATCGGCCGCTCGCTGCGCGACCAGCCATTGACGGCGAAGCCGAGCGACAAAAGCACCGAGGCGGCGGCGCGGCCGAGATTGCCGAGGCCCATAATGCCGACCGAGATGTCGCCTGCCGGCCTTTGCGGCGGGTCGTGCCAGGTTTTCTTCGCCTGTTGCGACCGGTAGAGCATGCCTTGGCGATGGTGGTCGAGCACCCGCCAGACGACGTATTCCGTCATGTACTGCGTGAGGTTTTCGGCGACGACCTTGACGATCGGGACGTCCGGCAGACCGGGGTCGGCGAAGATATGGTCGACGCCGGCGCCGATCGAGAAGATGGCGCGCAGGTTTGGCAGCGACGACAACAGGTTCGGCTTCTGCTTCCACACCACGGCATAGGTGATCGACGGATCCGTGGCGCTGTCCGGCTCCAGCACCACCTCGCGCTCCGCCGACAACAGGTCGCGCCAGCGCTGCGGATGAAAGCCGGTGACGGCAAGCAGGATACGGCCTTTTTCCATCGCGGTATCTTCAAGTCCCTTGGTGCAAGTCACTCGCTGACGATGCCGACCGGCGCCGTCTCGATCTTGAAGGCGGCCGAGATCAGTGCCCGAGTATAGTCGGTTTGCGGATTTTCAAAAATCTGCTGGGAAGGCCCGGATTCGACGATCTGGCCGTTGCGCATGACGATGACGTCGTTGGCAAGCGCCCGGATGACCTTGAGGTCGTGGCTGATGAAGAGATAGGCGAGGTCATGCTTGGCCTGCAAGCTGCGCAGGAGATCGACGACCTGCGCCTGCACGCTCATGTCGAGCGCCGATGTCGGCTCGTCCAGCATGACGAAGCGCGGATTGAGCACCATGGCGCGCGCAATGGCGACGCGCTGGCGCTGGCCGCCGGAAAACTCGTGCGGGTAGCGGTTGCGTGTCGCCGGATCGAGACCGACCTCTTTCAGCACGGCGGCTACCTTGTCGTCGCGCTGGTCGGGCGATAGCTTCGGTTCGTGGATCTTGAGGCCCTCCTCGATGATCTCGGCTATCGACATGCGCGGGCTGAGCGAGCCAAACGGATCCTGGAAGACGATCTGCAATTCGCGCCGCAGCGGCCGCATGGCGTTGAAGGACAGCTGGTTGATGTCGCGCCCGTTGAACTGGATGGCTCCGGTCGACGAAATCATTCGCGCCAGCGCCAGGCCGAGCGTCGTCTTGCCCGAACCGGATTCGCCGACGACGCCAAGCGTCTGGCCGGCGCGCACGGTGACATCGATGCCGTCGACCGCCTTCACATTGTCGACGGTGCGGCGGAAGAACCCCTGCTTGATCGGAAACCAGACCTTTATGTCCTTGCCGGTCATGACCGGCTTGGCCGCGGCGTTGGCGGCGGGCGGCTTGCCTTTCGGTTCGGCCGCCAGCAGGTGCCGCGTATAGGCGTGCTGCGGGTTGGCGAAAATGTCCTTGGTCGGTCCGGTCTCCACGATCTTGCCCTTGGTCATCACGCAGACCCGGTCGGCGATCTTGCGCACGATGCCGAGGTCGTGGGTGATGAACAGCATCGACATGCCCTTGCGGCTCTTCAGGCCGGCCAGCAGTTCGAGGATCTGCGCTTGCACCGTGACGTCGAGCGCCGTCGTCGGCTCGTCCGCGATCAGGAGTTCCGGTTCGTTGGCCAGCGCCATGGCGATCATGACCCGCTGGCGCTGACCGCCGGAGAGCTGATGCGGATAGGCGTCGAGGCGCTTCTGCGGATCGCGGATGCCGACCTCGTTGAGCAGGGCCAGTGTGCGCGCCCTGGCCGGTCGGTCGGCCATGCCTTGATGCAGCTTCAGGATTTCGACGATCTGCTGCTCGATCGTGTGCAGCGGATTGAGCGAGGTCATCGGCTCCTGGAAGATCATGGTGATCTTGTTGCCGCGTACCTGGCGCAATTGCCTCTCGCTCATGGCCAGCAGGTCGGCGCCCTGGAACAGGATCTTTCCCGAGGGGTGGCTGGCGCTGGGATAAGGCAGGAGCTTCAGCACAGACAGCGCCGAGACGGATTTGCCGGAGCCGGATTCGCCGACCAGCGCCACCGTCTCGCCCTTGGCGATGTCGAAGGAGATGTGATCGACGGCCAGCGACTGCTGTCCGCCTTGCGCAAAGGCGACGCTGAGGTCGCCAACGGAGAGCAAAGAAGCAGTCATGTATCAATTTCCGCTATGACTTTATCAAGGGCAGAAATCTCCGGTCGTATGATCGAAATTTGCGCTGTCAGTTGGGGAGGGACAAGCCGATTTGGCGTGACAGAATAGGCATCCTTCAGTCTGATATCGGCAGTCAGAAATTGTGTGCATCCGAAATGCATCGCCGTCGAAAGATGAATAGCATCCGGCAGCCTAAGCGAAATGAATTGCGAGCGAAGCTGGGCCGCGTGCCAGAGAACCTCGCGAGTTACCGTTCCAATCGAGACAAACGCATTACCGATCGAGATATTGTCATAGAGCTCAACAAGCGGCTCATTGCTCTTTTTCAGAGGGTCAACCACCAACTCTGCCAGCACGAGTTCGCTTGTCGCGAGGAAAGGCTGCTTTCTGCCCTCGCTCAGTGAAATGAGCTGAAGCAGTTTTTTTGCCAGAGCATCGTTGTTTTCGAAAGCGTAGATGAAAATGTTCGTATCGACGTAAAGCCGGAAGGCGGCCATCAATCCTCCCACTCATCGCGGAGGGCACGAACACGCGCAACAGCCTCTTCGAGACTTGTTCCCGACGCGTTGGCCTGCGCATTCCGCATAAGTTCAAGCAATTGTTTGTGGCCGAGAGGCCGCTTGCCTTCCTCTTCCACCGTCACCTTAACCGAGGCACTTAAAGCTATACCCTCTCGCAGTTCATCCGGGAGTTTGGATGCAGGGTAATGCTCAAGGATCACCTTATTCACAACTCTGTCCTTCCGTGGGGTACGACATGCGGAACTGCCGTTTGTGACCCGTCACTGACTGCGGCCATCAGTCGTTTCGGCAATTGATTCACACGCTCATTTCGCTCAAGCTGCCGCACTGGGAATATATCATGCTGAATGCCGGTCCGCATCGTTGTCATCTGAACGTCTTGCGCGGGTCGAAGGCGTCGCGCGTCGCCTCGCCGACGAAGACCAGCAGCGACAGCATCAGCGAGATGACGATGAAGCCGGAAATGCCGAGCCAAGGCGCGTTGAGGTTGCGCTGCGCCTGCTTGAGCAGTTCGCCGAGCGAGGCGGAGCCGGGCGGCAGTCCAAAGCCGAGATAGTCGAGCGACGTCAGCGTCGAGATGGAGCCGCTGAGCAGGAAGGGCATGAAGGTCAATGTCGCCACCATGGCGTTGGGCAGGAGGTGCCGGAACATGATAGTGCGGTTGGGCACACCGAGCGCCCGGGCCGCGTTGACATATTCGAAGTTGCGGGCGCGCAGGAATTCGGCCCGCACCACGCCGACCAGCGCCACCCAGGAAAACAGAAGCATCAGGCCGAGCAGGATGAAGAAGCCCGGCGGCAGGATGGCGGCGATGATGAGCAGGAGATAGAGCACCGGGATCGCCGACCAGATTTCGATGAAGCGCTGGAACAGGAGATCGGTCCAACCGCCGAAATAACCTTGCACGGCGCCGGCAGCGACGCCGATCAATGCCGAGCCGGCCGTGAGAATCAAGCCGAACAGCACCGAAATTCGGAAGCCGTAGATGACGCGCGCGAGCACGTCGCGCGCCTGGTCGTCGGTGCCGAGCCAGTTCCAGTTGCCGACGTTGCAGGCCGGATCATCAGCCCCTTGCGGATACTGGTTGCAGCGCGTCTTGGCGTCATATTGCCATGACGGCTTGGCGGGCGCGGCTTCCGGGATGGCGTTGTTGACTGTCTGGTAGGAGTAGCGCACCGGCGGCCAGATCATCCAGCCATTGGCGTTGATCTCGTCCTGGATGACCGGGTCGCGATAGTCGGTGACGGCGTAGAAGCCGCCGAACTTTTCCTCGGGGTAGGCGACCAGCACCGGAAACAGGATCTCGCCCTTGTAGGAGGCGATGATCGGCTTGTCGTTGGCGATGAATTCGGCGAACAGCGACAGCACGAACAGCACAAGGAAGATCCACAGCGACCAGTAGCCGCGCCGGTTCGCTCTGAAGTTCTGCAGCCGGCGCTTGTTGAGCGGCGACAGAAACGGCCGCGGCATCCGCTCCGGCACAACCCCGGCGGTATCACTTGCCTCCGACATCAGACGTCTCTCCGCTCGAAATCGATGCGCGGATCGACCCAGGTGTAGATGAGGTCGGACAGCAAACCGACGAACAGGCCGAGAAGCGAGAAGATGTAGAGGTTGGCGAACACCACCGGATAGTCGCGTTCGACCACCGAGCGGAAGCCGAGCAGGCCGAGCCCATCGAGCGAGAAAATGTTCTCGATCAGCAACGAACCCGTGAAGAAGGCCGAGATGAAGGCGCCGGGGAAACCCGCGATGACGATCAGCATGGCGTTGCGGAAGACATGGCCGTAGAGGACCTGCCGTTCCGACAGGCCCTTGGCCCGCGCCGTCACCACATACTGCTTGCGGATCTCCTCCAGGAACGAGTTCTTGGTCAGCAGCGTCGTCGTGGCGAAGGCCGACAGCACCAGTGCCGTCAGCGGCAAGGTCATGTGCCAGAGATAGTCCGCGATCTTGGCCGGCCATGACAACTGGTCCCAATTGTCCGAGACGATGCCGCGCAGCGGGAACCAGTCCCAGAACGAGCCGCCGGCAAACAGCACCATCAGCATGATGCCGAACAGGAAACCCGGAATGGCATAGCCAACGATGACGACGCCGCTGGTCCAGATGTCGAAGGGGCTGCCGTCCTTCACCGCCTTGCGGATGCCGAGCGGGATCGAGATCAGGTATGACAGAAGCGTGATCCACAGGCCGATCGAGATCGACACCGGCATCTTTTCCAGGATCAGGTTGAGCACCGAAATGTCGCGGAAATAGCTGTCGCCGAAATCGAACCGGATATAATTCCACAGCATGAGGCCGAAGCGCTCCAGCGGCGGCTTGTCGAAGCCGAACTGCTTCTCCAGCTTCTTGATGAATTCCGGATCGAGCCCTTGCGCGCCGCGATATTTCGAGCCGACGTCACCGGCGACATCGAGATTGGAACCCCCCGCGTCGCCACCGCCGCCGCCACCGAGGCGATCGCTGCCGCCCTGGTTGGTCAGCTTGGCGATGACCTGCTCGACCGGGCCGCCCGGCGCGAACTGGATGACCGCGAACGATATCGCCATGATTCCGAACAGCGTCGGGATCATCAGAAGGATGCGGCGCAGGATGTAGGCGCCCATCAGGCTTTCTGCCCTCGTTGGGCGAACATCTTAGCCTTTGCCAATTTTTGCCGCCTTGCCCTTATCGAACCACCACAGCGCCTCGACCGGAAAGCCGAAATCGGGTTTTTGTTCGGGGAAGCCGAACATGTCCCAATAGGCGCTTCGGTGATTCGCCAGGAACCAACTTGGAATCCAATCGCGCCGCGCACGCAAGACCCGGTCAAGCGCACGCATCGCCACGGTCAGGGTTTCGCGATCCTTCGCGGCACCCACGGCGTCGATCAGCGCGTCGATCGCCGGGCTCGAAATGCCCGGCAAATTGCGCGAGCCGGAGAGCTTGGCGGTTCCGGAATGGAAGAAGACTTCGAGATCGTCCCGCGTCGGCGTCGCGCTGAACGAGAAAGCGGCCGACAGCAGATCGAAATCGAACGTCGCCTGCCTGGACTGGTATTGCGCCGGATCCACCAGTCGGATCGTGGCGTCGATACCGATCGCCTTCATGTTGGCGACCCAGGGCGAATAAACCTGCACGAAGGTGTCGTCGTCGACCATGAACTCGGCTGAAAGCCTGCCGCCCTTGTCGTTGACGACAAAATCGCCCGAGCGTTTCCAGCCGGCTGCGTTGAGAAGCTTCGCCGCCTGGCCAAGCAGCTTGCGGTCGCGTCCGGAGCCGTCCGATGCGGGCTGGGTTACGGCTTCGCCGAAGGCCTCCGCCGGAAGCTGGCTTCGCAGCGGCTCCAGCAGGGCCAGTTCTTGCGGCGACGGCAGTCCTTCGGCGAGAAAGTCCGACTTTTCGAAGCAGGAATGCGAACGTTCGTAGGAGCCATAGAAGAAATTGCGCCGCGTCCATTCGAAGTCGAAGCAGAGCGCGATCGCTTGGCGCACGCGCGCGTCGCGAAACTGCTCGCGTCGCTGGTTGACCGCCGTTCCCTGCATGGTCGGCTGCTTCTCGGCCGGGAATTCGTGCTTGACCACCTTGCCGGTGGTAAAAGCGGGAAAGTCGTAGGCGGTTGCCCAGACGCGCGAAGTGAACTCCTCTCGGTAAGTGATTTCTCCCTTCTTGAAGGATTCGAAGCCGGCCATGCGGTTCTGGTAAAACTCGATGCGGATACGGTCGAAATTGTTCTGGCCGCGATTGACCGGAAGATCACGGCCCCAATAGTCGGCGACGCGGTCATATTCGATCCATGCACCGGCCGAGAAGCGCCCGACCTTGTAGGCAGCGGAGCCGAGCGGCGGGTTCAACTGCGAAGAGTCGAATGGATTGGCCATGTAGAAGGCCTTCGACAGGATCGGGAACACCACGACATTGAGCACGGTGCGGGCGGATTGCTTGCCGGAGAAGGTAAGCCGCAGCGTGCGATCGTCTTCGGCGACGGCATCGACCAGATGCGTCAGCGACAGCGACAGGTCGGGGTGACCCTTCTCCTTGTAGAGTTTGAAGGTGAAGGCCGCGTCCTGCGCCGTCAGCGGCGAACCGTCATGGAAACGGGCTTCAGGGCGAAGCGAGAAGGTGAAGCTGTTGCGGTCATCCGACAACGTTACGCCATCGGCGATCTGCCCATAGACGGCGTCGGGCTCATCGAGCGCACGCACCATCAGTGCGTCGAAACACATCTCCATGCGCGGCGGCGCATCGCCCTTGTCGGTGAAGGAATTCAGCGTGTTGAAGGTCTGCGTGTCCTGGTTGTAGCCCCAGTTAGGCGGCGAGAAATTGAAAATCCCGCCAATCGGGGCATCGACATTGACATAGTCGAAATGCGTGAAGTCCGCTCTGTATTTGAGGTCGCCGAAGGCCGACAGGCCGTGCAGCTTGGTGCCGGTTGGGATCTCCGCGAAGGCCGTGCCCGGCAGCAAGGCCGCCGCCGCGGCGGCGCTGCCCAGGGCCAGGAAATCGCGGCGGGGCAGGACCGCCATCAATTGCTGCCCTTGTACTTCGCGGCGAGCGCCTTTTCCTTTTCGGGATCGATCCACCAGGAATTCTGGTCGGCGCCGATATAGCTCGGTTGTTTGGCCGGAATGCCGAATTTGTTCCAGTAAGCCAGCCAGACCACGGCTCGATAATACTGTGGCACGACGTAGTAATTCCACAACAGCACCCGGTCGAGCGCATGGGTGGCGGCAACCAGATCCTCACGGTCGGTTGCGAAGATGATGCGGTCGACCAGGGCATCGACGACCGGATTCTTGATGCCGGCGTAGTTGCGCGAGCCCGGCCTGTCGGCGGCCTTGGAACTCCAGAAGTCGCGCTGCTCATTCCCCGGCGATTCCGACTGGCCGAGCTGCCCGATAATGACGTCGTAGTCGAAGTTGTTGACCCGGTTGACATATTGGGTCTGGTCGATGATGCGCAACGTGGCGTCGACGCCGATCTTGCGCAGATTGGCGATATAAGGGCTGGAGATGACCTGGTCGGTGTCGTTCCAACCGAGAATCTCGAGTTTGAACGGCTCGCCGCTCTTGGCGTTGACCATCTTGCCGCCCTTGATCACCCAGCCAGCCTTGGCGAACAGATCAACGGCTTGCTTCAAATATTTGCGTTCGGCCTGCGGCGAATCGTAGACCGGCAGCTTGAATTCCTGGGTGAACAACTCGGGCGGCAGCTTGTCGCGATACTGTTCCAGAATTTCCAGCTCCTTGCCTTGCGGCAAGCCGCTGGAGGCCAGTTCAGTGCCTTGGAAATAGCTGCTGGTGCGGGTGTTGAAGCCGTAGAACAGCGTCCGGTTCATTGTCTCGAAGTCGAAGGGATAGAGCAGCGCGGCGCGCACCAGGCGGTCCTGGAACTGTGGGCGCCTCTGGTTGAGCATGAAAGCCTGCATCGGCTCTGGCGAGGTGGTCTTGAATTCCTGCTTGATGACATCGCCGGCCTTCACTGCCGGGAAATCATAGAATGTCTTCCAGCGCTTCGAGCTGTTTTCCGGCTTGATGTCGTCAAGCCCGCCCTTGGTGAAGGCTTGCCAGGCGGCATTGTCATCAAGGATGTAAGTGAAACGCTGCGTGTTGAAATTCTCGCGGCCGATCTTCACCGGCAGCTTGGCGCCCCAATAGTCCGGCACGCGCTGCCAGACGATTTCCGAACCGGGCTTGAAGCTGGCGATCTTGTAGGCGGCGGAGCCCAGCGGCGGCTCCAGCGTGGGTCGGGTGACGTCACGCTTCTTGCCATTGGCGTCGGTGCCTTCCCACCAATGTTTCGGCAGCACGGCGAGGTCGCCGAGGATCTTCGGCAGCTCGCGATTGCCTTTCTGGCTGAAATGAAACTCGACTTCACGATCGGAGACGGCCATGGCATCGGTGACGTTCTCGAAATAGCGGCTGTACATCGGGCTGTTCGCCTTCAGCACCTGGAAGGACCAGATCACATCGTCGACGGTGATCGGCTGGCCGTCATGCCATTTCGCGCGAGGATCGAGCCGGTAGGTGGCAGAGGAATAGTCGGCCGGATATTTGTAAGCGTCTGCGACCAGCGGATGGCTGGTACTGCCTTCGTCGGTCGCTTGCTCCATCAGCGTGTCGTAGAGCAGGCCGCCGCCGAACCCGACGAGGCCCGCGGCAGGCGAACCCTGCACGATGTAAGGGTTGAAGCTGTCGAACGTGCCGAGAACCACCGAATTCAGCGTGCCGCCCTTGGGCGCGTTCGGATTGACGTAATCATAGTGCTGGAAATTGTCGCCGTATTTGGACTCGCCGATCAGCGATGAGGTGGTGCGCCATTCGTCGGCATTGGTCACCTGCAATCCCGCCACCAGAAGCGCTGCCGCCAGCAACGGCTTGAGAAGCGTTCGGCCAACCATCATGCACTGTCCTCTTCGCGATACGTGCCAGATCAATCCAGAAGGGCAATCTAGATGATTTGGCGCTCGTGAAAACCGCCATGCGCGGCTTTGTCGCCGCATATGCGTTCTGCCCAACAAAAAGCCGGGCTGAACCCGGCTTTTTCAAGGTCATCGCGATGATATCGGCTTATTGGGCCGGGGCGGGTGCGGCCGGAGCCGCGGGCGCGGCAGGCTTGGCCGGCGCGGCGCCCTCGGCCGGTTTCGCCGGGGCGGCGCCATCCGCGGGCGCGGTCGCATCGGCCGCCGCCCCCGGCGCCGGCAACGGCTTGGGATTGTCCGACAGCGTGCGCAGATAGGCGATCACGTTGGCGCGGTCTTCTTCCTTCGGCAGGCCGGCGAAGCCCATCGCCGTGCCTTTCACGTCTTTCTTGGGCGACGTGATGAAGTGGTTGAGGTTATCGTAGGTCCACTTCTCGGTGCCGCCCTTGGAATATTCCTTCATGCCCGCCGAATAGGCGAAGCCCTCGTGAGAGGCGACCGGACGGTCGACGACGTCCCACAGATCGGGGCCGACCTTGTTCGGACCGCCCTTTTCGCCGGAATGGCAGGCTTGGCATTTCTTGAAGATGGCCGCGCCCTGTTCGACACTCGCGTTGGCCAGAAGATCGGCGATCGGCTTTTCGGCTGCTGCCGGAGCGGCGGGGCCGCCTTCGGCGGGCTCGGCGGCCTCGATGGCGAAGCCGGGCTTTTCCGGAGCGGGCGAGGCAAACAGCGCGTCCGACACGATGCCGACCGAGAAGACCACGAAAACGGTTCCGAGCAATCCGGCGAGCAGCTTGTTGACTTCGTTGGAATCCATACGCCCCTTGCTCCCTTTTCCGGCGGACCGATCCGTCCACTCCGTCCGTCGGTATCGAGACCTGCCCTCCAGAGCCGGTCAAATCGCGCGGAAACTAGGTCTTTTGCTTGGGCGTTGCAACACCTATAAGGGCGCTTCCAGTGAGACCTTTTGCCACTTTCCCCCTCCTCTTTTCGAACGCCTCGCCATACCGATGTCCACCTTGATCCTGATCCCGGCCCGCATGGCCTCGACCCGCCTGCCGGGCAAGCCGCTGGCCGACATATCAGGCGCGCCGATGATCGTGCATGTTGCCCGCCGCGCGGCCGAGGCCGGCCTTGGCCGCGTCGTGGTGGCGACCGACACGCAAGGCGTGGCGGACGCGGTGCGCGAGCATGGTTTCGAAGCCGTGATGACGCGCATGGACCATGAATCGGGTTCCGACCGCATCCACGAGGCGCTGCTCGCGCTCGACCCGCAACGCAAGGTCGAAACCATCGTCAACGTACAAGGCGACCTGCCGACCATCGATCCCGGCATCATTATCGCCTCGCTCAGGCCGTTCGAGGACGAGGCGGTCGATATCGCTACGCTCGGGGTCGAGATCGTCCGCGACGAGGAAAAGACCAATCCCAATGTCGTCAAGATCGTCGGTTCGCCGCTGTCCGACACCAGGCTGAGGGCGCTTTATTTCACCCGCGCCACCGCGCCGTGGGGCGAGGGGCCGCTCTACCACCATGTCGGCCTCTATGCCTATCGTCGCGCCGCGCTGGAACGCTTCGTCGCGCTGAAGCCGTCGCCGCTGGAGCGCCGCGAGCGGCTGGAGCAGCTGCGGGCGCTGGAAGCCGGCATGCGCATCGACGCCGAAATCGTCCAGTCGCTGCCGCTCGGCGTCGATACGCCGGAAGACCTGGAACGCGCCAGAACCATCCTTTCAAACTGAATCTCTTCGAACAGAGCCTTTGGATCGAGTATCGGCATGCCTGAAAAGACCAACAGAATATCCTTCCAGGGCGAGCCGGGCGCCAATTCCGACACTGCCAGCCGCAACGTCTATCCCTCGATGGAGCCGTTGCCGTGCCCGACCTTCGAGGATGCGTTCAACGCCGTCGAGACCGGCAAGGCCGACCTCGCCATGATCCCGATCGAGAACACTATTGCCGGGCGCGTCGCCGACATCCATCATCTGCTGCCGGAATCGAAGCTGCACATCATCGGCGAATACTTCCTGCCGATCCATTTCCAGCTGATGGTGCTGCCCGGCGTCAAGCGCGACGAGATCAAGACCGTGCACAGCCACATCCACGCGCTTGGCCAGTGCCGCAAATACATCCGCAAGAATGGCTGGAAGGCGATCGTCGCCGGCGACACGGCGGGTGCGGCCAAGATGGTTTCCGAGGTCAAGGACCGTACCATGGCCGCGCTGTCGCCGAGACTGGCAGCAGCGCTCTACGGGCTCGATATCATCGAGGAAAATGTCGAGGACACAGATTCCAACGTCACCCGCTTCGTCGTCCTGACCAAGAACAAGCAATGGGCCGAGCGCCCGTCGCCGGACGTCAAGATGATGACCACCTTCATCTTCCGCGTCCGCAACGTGCCGGCCGCGCTCTACAAGGCGATGGGCGGCTTCGCCACCAACGGAATCAACATGACCAAGCTGGAGAGCTACCAGCTGGGCGCTTTCACCGCGACGCTGTTCTACGCCGACATCGAGGGCCATCCCGACGATCCGCTGGTAAAGCTGGCCTTGGACGAACTGCGCTTCTTCTCGCGCGAGGTGCGCATCCTCGGCGTCTATCCGGCCAGCGAGTCGCGCGAGCAGTGGAAGGTGGCGGATTAGGGTGTGTCGCCCAAAACTGCGCAGCGGTTTTGGGGACGACGACATGCAATGACTTGGACCTATCCCTGGAAGTCCCGCGGGTTTACGAGTGCCACTCCAGTTCCCTCGAAATCCCCGATGTTGCGCGTCACCAGCGTCATGCGCCGGGTGAAGGCCATGGCTGCGATATAGGCGTCATTGATCGGTTTGGGATTGGGCACATGCCATTGGGCCGCCTGAACGGCCGCCGCCTCGTCCAGAGACAGGATTCGACCGGAAAATGTTGTGAGAACCGCGTTTTCCAACCAATTGCGCAGCACTTTGCCCGCAATGGCATCATGATATTCCATTCCACCAGTCGTACACCAATCTCCAGTTCGTGCAGGACCACGGAGGAGATAAAGGTTCGGCAGGATCGACGGTCTCGTTCCATAGCACGACATTGGGATGCGCCCTGCCGCTCGCTACCTTTCGCAGTTCGTACACGACATTGGTATCGAGCAACAGCATCAGGACAAGTCTATTGGCTTGGCATGTTCTGTGCGGGGCGGGAGCGGCAAATCAAGGCCTCCAGCTTCCGGCGCAGCTAGCATGTCGCCGAGCGATCGCGTTTTGCCGGTGAGCCGTTTGTACTCCTCGAACGATAAGAGGACATGCACTGGCCGCCCTCTGTCGGTGATGATCACGGGTCCTTCCTTGGCGGCGCGTTTTGCACGGCCAAGGTCCTGATTGAGCTCGCGGCCCGAAAGCGTGGTGACGATCATATCAGCCTCGCAAAAAATGTAGTTGCGTAACTACATTCAATCCGCTTGAGCAGGAATTGCAAGGTTCGGACCTCGAGTGGCAACTGTCGACCACGACCGGGACTGGATGTCGTGCGCTTCTAAATCACCGCGCCAAGCGGCACATAGTCGATCTCCATGAAGGTCTCGACTTCCGGCATCCAGCGGTCGCGCACGAAGGCGACGTGATCGGGATGGTCGTTGTACCTGGTATAGGCGGCCTGGTCGGCGAACTCCATCGAGAAGCCGAACTGATAATCGTTCTTGGGGCTGACCTGCCGCAATTGCTCGAAATGCGTGACGCCCCGGATCCCGGTGAGGATTTTCTTGGCGTCGACGAGGAATCGCTTTTCCTCCAGCGAGTGCGGCGGATGTTTCAGCGTGAAGACGACGGTGTGACGGATCATTTGTCTCTCCTGCAATGACTTTCAGTGTTGGCTATTCGCTGTCGACCCAGGCGCGGATGAGGTGATGCGCGATGGCGCCTTTCGGCGGCGTGATCAGATTGCCGGGGTGTTCCCTGGCCAGCATCAGGCTGACCTCGTCGCGGGCAAACCAGCGGCAGTCTTCCAGTTCGTCGAGGTCGGCCTGGATGTCCTCGTTGAGCGGCTCGCCGAAGCAGCCGATCATCAGCGAATAGGGAAACGGCCAGGGCTGGCTGGCGTGGTAGACGACGCGGCCGAGCCGGATCCCGGCCTCCTCCAGCGTTTCGCGGCGCACCGCGGCCTCGATCGTCTCGCCCGGCTCGATGAAGCCGGCCAGGGCCGAATACATGCCCGGCGCGAAATGCCGGCCGCGCCCGAGCAGGCATTTCTCCCGCGTCGCCGTCAGCATGATCGCCACCGGGTCGGTGCGCGGAAAATGTTCTGTGGCGCAATTCGGGCAATGGCGCTTGTAGCCGCCGGCCCGCATCTGCGATTCTGTACCGCATTTGCTGCAGAAACGATGGCTTGCATGCCAGGCAAGCAGGGCGGCCCCTTGCGCCATCGCGCCGGCCGCCGCCTCGTCGATCAGCCCTTGCATGTACACCGAGCGGTAATCGATAGCCTTGACGGTTTCGGGCAGTTGTTCGGCGTCGAGACCGGCCGGAACAGCCAGCACGGGTCCTCGTTCGGAAAAGCCGAGCAGGACGCCTCGGGCGAGGAAGGGCAGGAACGGCTCACTCTCGGCGATGCCGAACCAGGGATCGAGACCGACGCCATCGCCGAGCTTCAGATAGAGCCGGCCGCTACTCATCAGGAGCAGCCGCGTCGTCGGATCGGCGAGCGCCTTGTCGACCGAATCGTCGGCGCGGTTCTCCGATTGCCGGTCGATCGTATTGCCGGCAAAGCCGACGAACTGGCTCGGCTCGCGCAAGGGCGCGTCAAACAGGTGGAAGCTCATGTGGACCATGATGTTTCGGGATGGACAGGAGCAAGGCTTATAGCGCCGCCTTTATCGTTTGGGCAAACCGGCGCAATTCGGAACGCTCATAGGGCTCGCGCAACCCGTGTCCCCACACCGGGCCGGGCCAGCCGGCGTCGTGTTCCGAACGGGCGACGACGTGGACATGCAGCTGGCGCACGATGTTGCCGAGCGCGCCGGTGTTGATCTTGGTGCAGCCGGTCACCTTCTTCAGCGCCTGCGCCACCATATTGGTCTCGAAGGTCAGCATCGTCTGGTCGAGCGGGGTCATGTCGTGGATTTCCTCCACGCCCGGCCGCTGCGGCACCAAAAGCAGCCATGGCCAGCGGCGATCGTTCATGACCCGCAATTCGCACAGCCCAAGCCACATCAACTGCTCGCTGTCCGCCTCCAGCCGGGCGTCCAGCGTGAATCCGGCCTTCAGGCCCGGCAACATAGGCGTTTCCCTTGCTGATCGTGTTTTTCTCAAACTCATGAACGCTAGAGCGGCTGCACCGGGGCCGCAAGCGAATCTCGTGGTCCGTGGTGCCTATTTGCCTGTGCTCTTGCATTTCATCTCCGAATTGCCGATATGGACAGCGGGAGGTTGGTGGTGGACGATCCACTCGCCAACCGGGTCAGGTCCGGAAGGAAGCAGCCCTAACGAGCCCGGAACGGGTCATTGTTCCAGCCTCCCACCTCATCGGACCCTCTCGCGACATTGACGACGCATTGCAGCGCGGGCGAGACTATGCGCAGGAATCGGCCGCTTTCGAACGCGGCCTTTTGGAGCTTTACGGGCGAATGAGCGAAGCCGGAAATTCGGGGCCGAATAGCCTGGAGAATGGCAAGGCCGGCGCCTATCGCGTGCTGGCGCGCAAATACCGTCCTTCGAACTTCTCCGAGCTGGTCGGCCAGGAGCCGATGGTGCGTACGCTCACCAATGCCTTCGCCACCGGCCGCATCGCCCAGGCCTGGATGCTTACAGGCGTGCGCGGCGTCGGCAAGACCACGACCGCGCGCATCCTGGCGCGGGCGCTGAACTACAAGACCGCCACATCGGACCAGCCTTCGGTCGACCTTGCCGTGCTTGGCGAGCATTGCCAGGCGATCATGGAAGGCCGCCATGTCGACGTCATCGAGATGGACGCCGCCTCCCATACCGGCATCGACGACATCCGGGACATCATCGAGCGCGTGCGTTACGCGCCGGTCTCGGCCCGCTACAAGGTCTACATCATCGACGAAGTTCACATGCTGTCGACGCAGGCCTTCAACGGCCTGCTGAAGACGCTGGAGGAACCACCTCCGCATGTGAAATTCATCTTCGCCACCACCGAAATCCGCAAGGTTCCGATCACCGTCCTGTCGCGCTGCCAGCGCTTTGATCTGCGGCGCATCGACGCCGGCGCGCTGGTCGCGCATCTCTCCTCGATTTCGGCCAAGGAAGGCATTTCGGTCGACGACGACGCGCTGGCGATGATTGCGCGCGCCGCCGAGGGCTCGGCCCGTGATTCGCTCTCCATCCTCGATCAGGCGATCGCGCATGGCGCCGGCTCCGTCAGCGCCGACGCGGTCCGCGCGATGCTGGGCCTGGCCGACCGCGCCCGCATCGTCGACCTGTTCGAACATGTCATGAAGGGCGACGTGGCGGCGGCCCTGGCCGAATTCCGCGCGCAATACGATACCGGCGCCGACCCGGCCGCCGTGCTGACCGACCTTGCCGAGTTCAACCATCTCGTTACCCGGTTGCGTTTCGTGCCGACCGCCGTCGACGATGCGGCGCTGTCGCAGGACGAGCGCCAGCGCGGCGCGGATTTCGCCAGGGCGCTGTCGGTCCGGGTGCTGTCGCGGACGTGGCAGATGCTGCTCAAGGGCATTCCGGAGGTGCAGTCCTCGAACCGGCCGGTCAGTGCGGCCGAGATGGTGCTGATCCGGCTGGCGCACGCCGCCGACCTGCCGACGCTGGACGAGGCGCTGCGATCATTGGAAGGCACAGCACCTGTTCAAAATGGCGCTTCGCGCCCGAACGGGGCTCCCGCGGCTCCCGGCACCGGCGGTGGCGCCAGCGCCGTGGCGCAGACGCGCATGCCCGGCGGATCGGGCGGTGCGCAGACGATGCGGCTGGTCGAAGCCACGCCTGCTCCCGTCGCCTTCGTTGCTCCCCCGCAACCGGTGCCGGAGACGCAGCCGGTACCGTTGAAATCGCTGGCCGACATCATTGCCCTTGCCGACGCCCAGCGCGACATCGCCTTCAAGGTGCTGGTCAAGCGCTGCATTCGTCTCGTGCGTATCGAGCCCGGCCGTATCGACGTCAGCCTTACCGAGGATGCGCCCAAGCTGCTGCTCAACGATCTGACGACGAAACTGCGCGCCTGGACCGGCCGCAGCTGGCTGGTGTCGCTGTCGAAGGAGGAGGGCGGCCAGACGCTGGCCGAGATGGAATCGACCAAGCGCGAGAACGCGTTTCTCGATGCCAAAAGCGATCCGACCGTGGCCGCTATCCTGGCCCGCTTTCCCGGCGCCAAGATCATCGACGTGCGCATTCCCGATGCCCCGGAAGCCGACGCCGACGAAGCCGAAGTGCCGGTCGAGCCGCCGGCGGACGACGACGAGACCTGATCCAGCCACGAACCCGCAAAGGACCCCGACCATGAAAGATCTTCTCGGCCTGATGGGCAAGGCGAAGGAAATGCAGGCCAAGTTCCAGGCCATGCAGGACGAGATCGCGACGCTGGAAGCGTCCGGCCAGGCCGGCGGCGGCCTTGTCAGCGTCACGCTGACCGGAAAATTCGAGATGAAGTCGCTGAAGATCGATCCGTCCCTGTTCAAGGAGAACGATGTCGAGATCCTTGAGGACCTGCTTTTGGCAGCGCACAACGACGCCAAGGTGAAGGTAGAGCAGATCATGCAGGAAAAGACCAAGGCGCTGACCGCCGGCCTGCCGATTCCGCCGGGAATGAAATTGCCCTTCTAGCGTTCGGTGCGTCCATGCCCGAAGAGCCGTCCGAAAGACTGATCGAGCAACGCATCCGCAACAGGATCTACGACATTCTGGAGATCCTTGCCGATTGCGACGCCGGCGTCGATCTCGTCGGCATCAAGGGCTACTTCTATCTGTTCGAGGACTTCGTGCATCGCCCCTCCATCGAGGCCGGCACGTCGGCGCTTCGAGGCGCGAACGAGCGATCGTGCTCGATATCGCCGAATTGCTGGAGGCGGCCAGCGAAACGAATCCCGATTTCACCAGGGCCGAGTTCATCGACAGCGACTGGCCGGCAAAGATCGCGCCGGTGGCCAGGGAGGCGCGGGCGCTGTTTCTCGGTCGCGGCCTGTTTTCGGAGAAGATCGAAGAGGTCGAGCCTGGTCAGCCGGCCACGATTGCGGCCTTGCGGTAACCGGAAAAAGCCATCTATCTGTGCCAAATCGGCAACAGTGGGCCATTAATAACGTTTTAGCCATCATTTCGCCTGAAAGTGTCTCATTCTTGCCGCAGCCTGGGGGCGGGCACTGGAAGTGAGAGGGTTACCTGTTGATTGCCACGCGATGGAAGACGCCGCTGTTGCTCGGCGTCGTTACGTCTCCCTTGTTTTTGGCCGCTTGCAGTCAGACCACTTCGCACGGCATGTCCGTCGCCAGTCTGACCGACGCCATCACGCCCAGTTTCCTCAGCTCGCGAGCTTACAGCCACACGCCGAAGGACAAGGAATGCCTGGAAAGGGCGATGTTCTTCGAGTCCAACCGGTCGAGCCGCGACGGCATGATCGCCGTCGGCACGGTGGTGATGAACCGGCTGCGCTCCGGAAATCACGGCAGCACCATTTGCGAAGTGGTGGGTGAGCGCGGGCAGTTCGCGCCGGGCGTCATGACCAGACCGATGAATTCGCGGGCGATGCCCGATGTCGAGGAAGCCGCCGACGCCGTGCTCAAGGGCGAGCGCAAGGCCAAGCTCAAGAACACGATGTATTTCCAAACCGCCGGGCTGCGCTTCCCTTACAACAACATGCACTACACCATGGTTGCCGGCGGCAATGCCTTCTACGAGAAGCGCGGCCGCAACTGGCAGCCGCTGCCGGATGAGCCGACGGTCGCTATTGCTTCGGCGACGCCCGAAACGGTGAAGCCGGCCACTTCAGCAACGATGGTTGCTTCGGCGGAGCCGGCGCGTTCGGACAATAAGCTTGTCCGCACTGCTCCGGCACAACAACAGGCCTATGTGACTGCCGCGGCGGAACCGGTGCGCTCATCCAAGATCGTCCCTACCCAACTGACCTATGTGACAGCCGCCGTGGCGCCGACGGCGAAGTCCGGGCGTGTCTCGGTGAAACCGACAATGGTCGCGATGCAGGAGCCTATGGAGGAACCGGATGCCGCCCGTTTTGGCGGAATCTTGAACAGCCGGGTCATCAGTTCTGTCCAAGACGCGCCGCAAGAGGCGTCAATGAGTTTCCAGTCGACGCCTGAGAACACCGACGCCATCGGCGCGATGATCGTCAGCCAGGGCCGGCCGCTGGAAACCAACTGATCTCCGCACTCCAATGGTCCGCCCAATGCTCCGCCGGCCCGATATGACGGGTCGTGCGGACGGGGCATGTTCCAAAGCGCTCTGAAAAATCCTAGATCAGAGCGATGTCCAAGCGAATCGCCGGTCCCGAGATCGAACGCCTGATCCAGCTCCTGGCCAAGGTGCCGGGGCTTGGGCCCCGCTCCGCCAGGCGCGCCGCACTTCATCTGATCAAAAAGAAGGAGCAGTTGCTGTCGCCGCTCGCCGTCGCCATGGGCGAGGCCGCCGACAAGGTGCGCATCTGCTCCACCTGCGGCAATGTCGATACGTCCGACCCCTGCATGATCTGTACCGACCCGCGCCGCGACGCCGCCACGCTGATCGTCGTCGAGGACGTGTCCGATCTCTGGGCGCTGGAGCGGGCAGCGGCGATGAATGTCCGCTACCACGTGCTCGGCGGCACGCTGTCGCCGCTCGACGGCATCGGTCCCGACCAGCTCAACATCCGCTCACTGGTCGACCGCGTCGCCGGCGGCGAGGTCAAGGAGATCATCCTTGCCGTCAACGCCACGGTCGAGGGCCAGACGACCGCGCATTACCTCACCGATCAACTGTCCGGTTTCGAGGTGAAGATAACACGGCTGGCGCATGGCGTGCCGGTCGGTGGCGAACTCGACTATCTCGACGAAGGCACGCTGGCCGCCGCACTGCGCTCGCGGACGGCGTTTTGACGGGGTTGGGGGGATGCTTGTCACGATGATCCCGCATCCTCAAAAGTTAGCGTTCTGTGGCGCCCCCCTCTGTCCTGCCGGACATCTCCCCCTCAAGGGGGGAGATTGGCAGCTTTGCAGCAGGCATTTCCTTTTCAACGCCGGTGTTTGGCGAAGGCAGAGACAACAGTCGATCTCCCCCCTTGAGGGGGAGATGGCCGGCAGGCCAGAGGGGGGCGCCACAGAACGCGGCCTCCGCAAGTTCTGCTTTGCGTTTTTCCTAACTGCATTGGCTCTCCTCCTCCTCATCACCCTCGCCTCAGCCGCCAAGATCGACGACCAGTTCCGCACCTGGCTCCAAACCGATCTCTGGCCCGACGCCAAGGCCAAAGGCATCTCCAAAAACACCTTCGCCGCCGCCTTCGACGGCGTGAAGCCCAATCTCAAGCTGCCCGACCTGGTCATGCCCGGCGAGAAGGCGACGACGCCGCAGAAGCAGCACCAGGCCGAATTCGGCTCGCCCGGCGCCTATTTCGCCGAGAAGACGATTGGTGCGGTGACATCGGGCGGACGGACGCGCGAAGCCGCCAATGCCAGGACCATTGCCGCAATAGAAAAGCGTTATGGCGTGCCGGGCGAGATCCTGTTGGCGATCTGGGGTCGCGAGACCGGCTTCGGCGCGGCGAAGATGCCTTACGATGCCTTCGAGGTGCTCGGCACCAAGGCATTCATGTCGACCAGGAAGGATTTCTTCCGCACCGAGCTTCTGGCGGCGCTCGAGATCGCCGAGCGCGGACTGGCTCCGGTCAATGCCATGAAATCGTCCTGGGCCGGCGCGCTCGGCCAGCCGCAGTTCATGCCGACCTCGTTCCTGAAACATGCGGTGGATTTTGATGGCGACGGCCGCGTCGACATCTGGAACTCGACGCCGGACGTTCTGGCCTCGATCGCCAATTACCTCGTCCACTATGGCTGGGTGAAGGGACGGGGCTGGGGTTTCGAGGTCACCGTGCCTGCGAGCGTCTCCTGTTCGCTTGAAGGCCCGGACCAGGGCAAGTCAATTTCGCAATGGGCCGATATGGGCATCAGGCGCGTCGGCGGAAAGGCGTTTCCGGCGAGCGAGTTGAAAGCCGAAGGGTTTCTGCTGATGCCTGCCGGGCGCAGCGGCCCGGCCTTCATCGCCACGCCCAATTTCTACGTGCTGAAGCAATACAACACCAGCGACCTTTACGCGCTGTTCATCGGCCACGGCGCCGATCGCATCGCCTACGGCGACTCGAATTTTGCCGGCAGTTGGGGCGCGGTCGGAGGGCTCCACCGCTCCGACATTGCCGCGCTGCAGCGAGCACTGGAGGCCAAGGGCTACGATGTCGGCAGCGCCGACGGGCTGCCCGGCTTCAAGACGCGCCGCTCGATCGGCAAATGGCAGGCCAAGAATGGCGAGGCCGCTACCTGCTTTCCCGATGCGGGCCTGGTCGCCGCGCTGAAGTAGCTGGCGATTCAATTAGCCGGCGTATGCATCGACGCATCACGGCTCATTCTGGCCCAATACGCTGCCGTGCAAATGCTCGTTGCCGGTTGGCAGGCTGCCGGATAGGGTGTTGACCAACTGGACAAAAACCACGACGGTAAGCAGTTGGGGGTCCATGTTGCTGACCCCAAAGAATGCTCCACCCTGAGCCGGGAACTCAGGTAACCAACAAAACAGGGAACGATCACGATGATGATGGAAAAACTTGCTCTTCGCTCTCGTAGCTTGCTTGCGGGGGCGGCGGTCTCCGCGCTGCTCATCGGCATCGCACCGGCTTTCGCGGTCACGCCGGCGGACACGCTGGTCGAAGGCTTCGCGATCGACGACATCATCTCCATGGACCCGGGCGAGGCGTTCGAATTGTCGACCGCCGAGGTCACCGGCAACACCTATGACCTGCTGGTCCGTCTCGACCTCAGCGACACGTCCAAGGTCAAGCCCGATCTCGCCGAAAGCTGGACGATCTCGGACGACGGCCTCACCTACACGTTCAAGCTCAAGCCGGGCCTGAAATTCGCCTCCGGCAACCCGATTACCGCGTCCGACGTCGCCTATTCATTCGAGCGCGCCGTCAAGCTCGACAAGCCGCCGGCTTTCATCATCAATCAGTTCGGCCTCACCGGGGACAATGCCGCCGAGAAGGCCAAGGCCGTCGACGACACCACCTTCCAGTTCACCGTCGACAAGGCCTACGCGCCGAGCTTCGTGCTGAATTGCCTGTCGGCCACGGTCGCTTCGGTGGTAGACGCCAAGCTGGTCAAGGAACATGTCGCCCCGGTAACGCCGAGCGCCGACTACAAATGGGACAACGACTTCGGCAATGCCTGGCTGAAGACCGGTTACGCCGGTTCAGGCGCCTTCAAGCTGCGTGAGTGGCGCGCCAATGAGGCCGTCGTGCTCGAGCGCAACGACAACTACAATGGCGAGAAAGCCAAGCTTGCCCGGGTCATCTACCGCAACATGAAGGAAAGCTCGGCCCAGCGCCTGGCGCTCGAGGCCGGCGACATCGACGTTGCCCGCAACCTCGAGCCGAACGACCTCGACGCCATCGCCAAGAATGCCGATCTGACGTCCACCAGCGCCCCCAAGGGCACGGTCTACTACATCAGCCTCAACCAGAAGAACCCGAATCTCGCCAAGCCCGAGGTGCGCCAGGCGTTCAAGTATCTGGTCGACTACGACGCGCTGAGCTCGACCATTCTCAAGGGCATCGGCGAGATCCACCAGACCTTCCTGCCCAAGGGCGTGCTCGGCGAGCTGGACGAGAATCCGTTCAAGCTCGACGTCGCCAAGGCCAAGGAACTGCTGGCCAAGGCCGGCTTGGCCGACGGCTTCAGCGTAACCATGGACGTCCGCACCGGCCAGCCGACCACCGGCATGGCGGAATCGATCCAGCAGACGCTGGGACAGGCCGGCATCAAGCTGGAGATCATTCCGGGCGACGGCAAGCAGACGCTGACCAAATACCGCGCGCGCAATCACGACATCTATATCGGCCAATGGGGCCAGGACTATTTCGATCCCAACTCCAATGCGCAGACCTTTGCCTCCAACCCGGACAATTCGGACGAAGGCAAGACCAAGACGCTGGCCTGGCGCAATGCCTGGGACATTCCGGATCTGACCAAGCAGACGGAAGCGGCTCTGCTCGAAAAGGACGCGGCCAAGCGCGCCGCGACCTATCAGGACCTCGAGAAGAAGATTCTCGACACCAGCCCGTTCGTCGTCATCCACCAGCAGCTCGAAGTGGCCGGCCTGCGCAAGAACCTCAAGGGCTTCGCGCTCGGCCCGAGCTTCGATACCAACTTCGTCGGGCCGGTTTCCAAGGAATAGTGCCCGCGGACACGCCGCATGAGCGCGGTTGAAAGCCAAATGATGGCCGGGCGCGGCAGCGCCCGCGCCGTTGCCATTTTCTCGTCGATCGGCCGTTTCCTGGTCATCGCGGTGACGACCTATCTTGGTCTTCTCGCGGTTACTTTCTTCATCGGCCGCGTCATCCCGATCGACCCGGTCCTGGCCGTGCTCGGCGACCGGGCGCCCGCCAATGTCGTCGAACGAACGCGCCGCGAAATGGGTCTCGACCTGCCGCTGATCGAGCAGTTCTATATCTATCTGAAGCATGCGCTGAGCGGCGATTTCGGCATTTCCGTGCTGACCACCAATCCCGTCATGACCGACATCCGCCGCGCCCTCCCGGCAACGACGGAACTGGCGACGCTGGGGACACTGATCGGTGCGCTGTTTGGCGTTCCGCTTGGTGTGCTGGCCGCGGTCCGGCGCGGCAGCATCATCGACCAGATCGTGCGCGTCATCGGCCTGATCGGCTATTCCGTGCCGATCTTCTGGCTCGGCCTGCTTGGGCTGGTCCTGTTCTATGCCAAGCTGCAATGGGTGGCGTTCCCGGCTCGGCTGGACGTCGTCTACGAATACACTTTCACGCCGATCACCGGCTTCTATCTTCTCGACGCTGCCATGCAGGGGCAATGGGATGTCTTTTACGACGCCTTCCGTCACATCATCCTGCCGGCCTCGCTGCTCGGCTATTTCTCGCTCGCCTATATCAGCCGCATGACGCGCTCGTTCATGCTCAACGAACTCGCCCAGGAATATATCGTCGCCGCGCGCGCCAAGGGTCTGTCGGAGCGCCGCATCATCTGGGCCCACGCGCTGCGCAACGCGGCCGTGCCGATGGTGACGGTGATCGCGCTCTCCTATGCCGGGCTGCTCGAGGGTTCGGTGCTGACCGAGACCGTCTTTTCCTGGCCGGGCATCGGCCTCTACATCACCAATTCGTTGCAGAACGCCGACATGAACGCGGTGCTCGGCGGCACCATCGTCATCGGCTCGGTGTTCATCGCCATCAATCTCCTGTCCGACCTGCTGTATCGGGTGCTCGATCCGAGGACCAAGGTTCGATGAGCAGAGGTATCGCACTTTCGGGCTTGGCTGCGGCCAGTCACCCCCACTCTCCTCCGGACGGGGTAGAGGTGGTCCGCGAAGCAGACCCGAGTGGGGGCCGACGGCTTCAAAAGGCATTGTCATGACCGCCTCCGACGCCGGCCCTCTCTCCCGTCGCGAATGGTTGCTGTCGGAGCGGCCGGCATCGCGTATGCAAGCCAGGCTCGGCCGCGCCTATATCGCGTGGCGGCGCTTTTCAGCCAACAGGCTGGCTTTTCTCGGCCTGCTGATCATCATCGCGCTGCTGGTGATAGCTGCCCTTGCCGGCGTGCTGGCACCCTATTCACCGACCATTGGCGACCTGAAGAACGCGCGGCTGCTGGCGCCGAGCGCCGAGCACTGGTTCGGCACCGATGATCTCGGCCGCGATATCCTGTCGCGCATCCTCTACGGCTCACGCTGGACCCTCTACGTGGTCATTCTGGTTGCCATCATCGCAGCACCCATCGGTCTCCTGGTCGGCACCGTCGCCGGCTATGCCGGTGGCTGGACCGATGCCATCCTGATGCGCATCACCGACATCTTTCTCGCCTTCCCCAAGCTGATCCTGGCGCTGGCCTTTGTCGCCGCTCTCGGTCCCGGCATCGAGAACGCGGTGCTGGCCATCGCCATCACCTCCTGGCCGCCCTATGCCCGAATTGCCCGTGCCGAAACCCTGACCGTGCGCAATTCCGATTACATCAAGGCGGTGCAGCTGATGGGCGCCTCGCCTTTCCGCATCGTGCTGCGCCACATCATGCCATTGTGCATATCCTCGCTGATCGTAAGGGTGACGCTCGACATGGCTGGCATCATCCTGACCGCCGCCGGTCTCGGCTTTCTTGGCCTCGGCGCGCAGCCGCCGCTGCCGGAATGGGGCACGATGATCGCCTCCGGCCGCCGCTTCGTGCTCGACCAATGGTGGGTGGCTGGCGCGCCGGGCTTCGCCATCCTGATCGTCAGCCTCGGTTTCAACCTGCTCGGCGATGGCCTGCGCGACGCGCTCGATCCGCGGAGCGGTGATCAATGAGCACGCTTCTCGAGGTCGACGATCTTCGGGTCGATTTTCCGACCCGCACCGGCCTGGTCCAGGCCGTGCGCGGCGTTTCCTTCACGCTCGGCCGCGAACGGCTGGGTATCGTCGGCGAATCCGGCTCCGGCAAATCGCAGACCGGCCGCGCCATCATGGGGCTGACGCCGCCGCAAGCACGGATATCGGCGAACAAATTGGCCTTCGACGGCATCGACCTGCTCGGCGTCTCGCCACGCGAACGCTGGGCGTTGCGGGGAAACCGCATCGCCATGATCCTGCAGGATCCGAAATACTCGCTCGACCCGGTGATGAGCATCGGCCGGCAGATCGTCGAGACCTTGCGCACACATGAGAAGGTCTCCAAGGCCGAGGCCCGCGATCGCGCGCTGACCATGCTGGAGGCGGTGCAGATCCGCGATCCCCGGCGCGTCTTCGACCTGCATCCGCACGAGGTGTCGGGCGGCATGGGCCAACGCGCCATGATCGCCATGATGCTCATCGCTGGACCGGAAATGATGATCGCCGACGAGCCGACCTCGGCGCTAGACGTCACCGTGCAGCTCGACGTGCTCGGCATTCTCGACAGGCTGGTCGGCGAGCGCGGCATGGGGCTGATCTTCATCTCGCACGATCTGCGCCTGGTCTCGTCCTTCTGCGACCGCGTCATCGTCATGTATGCCGGCAAGGTGGTCGAGCAGCTCAAGGCGTCCGAACTCGGCCAGGCCCAGCATCCCTACACGCGCGGCCTGCTCAACTGCATGCCCAAGATCGGCGCCGACCGTCACCCCCTGCCGGTGCTCGACCGCAAGCCGGAGTGGGCGGCATGACGTCCGCGATCGCCGTCGATCAGCTGGAGGTGATCTTCGACCGCTTTCGCGCGCTGAGGGGCGTCAGCCTGGACGTGCAGCCTGGCGAATCCTTCGGCCTTGTCGGCGAATCCGGCTCCGGCAAATCGACGCTGCTGCGCGCGATCGCCGGTCTTGCGCCGGTCGCCTCGGGCAGCATCACCGTCAACGGCAAGGCGCTTGGCGCACGCCGCGACAAGGCGTTTTACCGCGAAGTGCAGATGGTCTTCCAGGATCCGTACGGCTCGCTGCATCCGCGCCAGACCGTCGACCGCCTGCTGCAGGAGCCGCTCGCCATCCACGGTTTTGCCGACGGCGAAAAGCGCATCCAGCGGGCGCTCGACGAAGTCGGTCTCGGCAATGGTTTCCGCTTCCGCTACGCGCACCAATTGTCGGGTGGCCAGCGCCAGCGCGTGGCGATCGCGCGTGCGCTCATCCTCGAACCGTCGGTCCTGCTGCTCGACGAGCCGACTTCGGCGCTCGATGCCTCGGTGCAAGCCGAGGTGCTCAACCTGCTTGAGGAGGTCCGCCGGCGGCGCAAGCTGACCTTCCTGATGGTCAGCCATGACCTCGCCATCATCACCCATATGTGCGAGCGGCTGATGGTGATGCAAAGCGGCGAAGCCGTGGAGAATTTGGCGGCGAACGACCTTGTCGAGCGCCGTGTTGCCAAGGATTATACGCGCAATCTGCTCAGGGCGAGCGACGGGTTTGTGAGAACGTAGCTGAATTTCCCACGTCGCGTTCCGTCGCGCCCCCCTCTGCCCTGCAGGGCAGAGGGG